>CACZTL010000023.1 GCA_902784165.1 uncultured Lachnospiraceae bacterium
CTTTGTGTCAGGACTGACACAAAGGGACTGTCCCCATTTGACACACTTTTATTTGAGTTATTTTTGCTTTGTATTTTATATGATTTTTTGTTAGAATGATGTAAAGAGTATTTTTAAAATTAGGAGATTGATTATGAGTGATTTGACAGAATTAAACGAAAGAATGCAAAAATCATTAGCGGCGCTTACAAACGAGCTTTCCACAATCAGAGCGGGAAGAGCTAATCCGCATATACTTAATGATGTTACGGTTGATTATTACGGAACGCCCACACCGCTTAACCAGGCAGCTAACATATCCGTGCCTGAGGCTCGTATGCTTCAGATACAGCCTTGGGATGCTTCGCTTATCAAAGAAATAGAAAAGGCCATCCTCGTGGCTGATCTCGGTCTGACTCCGACTAATGACGGAAAGACGATCCGTCTTGTTTTCCCGGAGCTTACTGAAGACAGACGTAAGGAACTTGCGAAGGATGTAAAGAAAAAGGGAGAGAATGCCAAGGTTGCAGTCAGGAACATCCGTCGTGATGCCAACGACGATGCAAAAAAGCAGAATAAGGACGGAGAGATTTCCGATGATGAGCTTTCGAATATCGAAAAAGATATTCAGGACGCTACTGATAAATACATAAAGGAGATCGATCAGGCTATAGACGATAAAACAAAAGAGATAATGACTGTATAAAAGAGGACTTTATGAGCGAGATTGCCGAAAAAGTTAAAGGACTTAATATCCCTAAGCATGTTGCCGTAATCATGGACGGAAACGGCAGGTGGGCGCAGGAGCAGGGGCAGCCGCGCACCTACGGCCATGCTGCGGGGGCAGAAGTAGTTGAGAATATGGTAGAGATAGTAAGCGATGCCGGTATTGAATTTTTTACGGTTTATGCTTTTTCTACCGAAAACTGGAAAAGATCTGAGGAGGAGGTAAGCGTCCTCTTTTCTTTGTTTGCTGTTTATCTTCAGAAGCTCATGAAAAAAAGCATGGAAAACAATGTAAGATGTTTTATCATCGGAAGTCGTGAAGGACTTGACAAAGAGCTTATAGACGTAATCAATGAGCTTGAAGAAAAAACAAAAGAAAACACCGGACTTACATTTAATATTGCCATTAATTACGGCGGCAGGGATGAAATCGTTCGAGCCGTTAAAAAAATTGCAGTTGATTTAATTGCCGGAAACATTACACCGGAGGATATTTCCGAAAATCTGATATCGGAAAATACTGACACAGCAGGCATGCCTGATCCCGATCTTATGATAAGAACCGGAGGAGAGGAGCGTATTTCTAATTTCCTTCCCTGGCAGCTTGCATATACCGAGTTTTATTTCACAGATGTAAACTGGCCGGATTTTGATGAGGATGAGCTTGTTAAGGCCATCAAAAAATTTAACGGCCGTGAGCGAAGATTCGGAGGCGTGATAAAATGAAAACGAGAATTATAAGCGGGGCAGTGCTTTTAGGGATACTTATATCTGCTGTCGCAGTCGGAAACTGGTATCTGTATTTTTTCTGCCTTGTGGCTTCATTGATAGGGTTATTTGAGTTTTTCAGGGTTTTTAAGATAGAAAAGGATCCGCTCGGATATATAGGTTATTTATCATGTATTACCCTTTATATCTTCAGAGTTTTGGGACTTTCATTTAAGGTAGAGATTTTCCTGTATGTAATTACTCTTGTAGCCATGCTGGTATTTTTTGTAGCAACATATCCTAAACGTAATATCAATAATGTACTGGCAGCATACTTTGGTATTTTCTATGTTGCGGTTATGATATCCTTTGTATTCAGACTTCGTATTATGCCTATGGGTATATGCGCAGTCTGGCTTGTTTTCGCATGTTCATGGGTAAATGATACATGTGCGTATTTTACAGGATACTATTTCGGCAAGCGAAAAATGACGCCTGTTCTTTCACCTAAAAAAACCATAGAAGGTGCACTCGGCGGAATAGCAGGAGCCACTATAGTAGCTTTTATTCTCGGTATAATCGCTGCCAATGCCGGCGGCACGTTTGTAGGTTCAAGGATATTTATATATACGATATCAGGAGTTATCGGATCGGTTGCGGCTATATTTGGTGATTTGGCAGCATCTGCAATAAAGAGAGATCATGATATTAAGGATTACGGCTCATTGATACCCGGACACGGCGGTATACTTGATCGCTTTGACAGTGTGATACTTGCAGCTCCGGTTGTATACTGGATCGTGCAGATAACCGGGTAGAATATTGTTCTAATGTGCTCGTTTATCAGTATGACACACATAACATAATAATAAAAATAACGGAGTGTGATATATTGCGATATATTAATCTGCTGGGTTCTACCGGCTCTATCGGTACCCAGACATTAGATATAATCAGAAATTCCGGAGGAGAGCTAAAAGTTGCTGCTCTTGCTGCGGGTAAAAATACAAGTCTTCTTAAAGATCAGATACGTGAATTTAAACCTATGCTCGTCTGCACAGCAGACGAGTTATCTTTAGATGCTCTCAGGGAAGAGTTTGAAAATGAAAAAACTCAGATTGTATACGGCAAGGATGGGCTGTTAAAGGCTGCTGCGTTTGAGCCGGCAGATATGACGGTAACAGCGATAGTGGGGATGATGGGCATTCTGCCGACAATAAAAGCAATAGAGGCCGGAAAAGATATTGCTCTTGCAAATAAAGAGACTTTAGTGACGGCAGGGCATATTATTATGCCGCTTGCTAAAGAAAAGGGTATAAAAATATATCCTGTAGACAGCGAACACTCTGCTATCTTTCAGTGCCTTCAGGGAGAAGAACACAAAAGCATAAGAAAGCTATTGATCACAGCTTCCGGAGGTCCTTTCAGAGGTTATTCTGAGGAAGAGCTTAAAAAAGTAAATCTTGAACAAGCTCTTAATCATCCCAACTGGTCTATGGGGAAAAAAATAACCATTGACTCTGCTACACTGACTAATAAGGGGTTGGAGGTGATTGAGGCTCACTGGCTTTTTGATATGCCCTATGACAGGATTGAAGCAGTAATTCATCCGCAAAGTATAATCCACTCTATGGTGGAGTTTTGCGACGGAGCAGTTAAAGCCCAGCTTGGGACTCCGGATATGAAGCTTCCCATACAGTATGCTTTGCTGCGTACGGAAAGGCAGGGCATTAATGAAGAGCCTATGGACATAGTAAGAATAGGGAGGCTCGATTTTTATGAGCCTGATACCAATGTGTTCAAAGGTCTAAAATTTGCATATGATGCCGGAAATACCGGCGGTAATATGCCGGTAATTTTTAATGCCGCAAATGAGTTCGCAGTAGCGCGTTTCCTTAACCGCGAGATTACATTTACACAAATATATGAGCTTATAGAAAGAGCTATGTCAGGCGTGAAATTAGTAAGCGCGCCTGATCTTGAAACGGTTTTGGAGACTGAAAGAAAGGTTTATGAGTATTTGAGTGATTATCTTGGGGGAACAGCGTGATATTTAATATTATTATTGCAATATTAATACTTAGCGCAGTTATCATCGTTCATGAGTTCGGACACTTTATCATTGCGAAAGCAAACGGTGTATGTGTGGTGGAGTTTTCAGTGGGGTTCGGACCCAGAATTTTCGGATTTAGGATAGGAGATACGGATTATTGCCTAAAGGCCTTGCCGTTTGGCGGGTCGTGCAGGATGCTCGGTCAGGATGAATACCTTTCCGACACTGCCTCCGACTCTTATGAAGATGATGACGGTGAGGGCTATGCTTTATCGGATTTTGAAAAGCGCAATAAAGAAATGCTTGCAAAATACGGTGAAAGCAGGACTCTTGAAAAAAAGTCAGTTTCGGCAAGAATCGCCGTTCTTGCGGCAGGTCCGGTTTTTAATTTTCTTTTTGCGATTATACTTTCGATAATCCTTACGGGAGTCGGCGGGTATGATCCTTGCGTTGTAAATGAGGTTGAAGACGGCTCTCCCGGTTACGAAGCGGGTTTAAGAGACGGTGATGAGATTACGGCGTTAAACGGTAATCCCATCTTTTTTACAAGAGAATACGGTTTCTACAGAAATTATCATGAAGCCGATACCATGCACATTTCTTATAAAAGGGACGGAGCTGTATATAATACCACTGTTGTACCGAAGGAGATTACCGATACTTCTTATAAGATTGGAATTCGGTTTGATCAGAGTTTAAGAGTATCTGAAATCGTTCAGGATTCGCCTGCGAGTGAAAGCGGTTTAAGAGAACAGGATAAGATTATCGCCATAAACGGGGAAAGCATAGACAGTATGGAGAAGCTCACAGAGCTTATAGATGCTTCGGAAGGGAACACTTTGAAGATCAGGGTTTTGCGTGCTGCCGGGGAGCGTGAGTTTGATATAACGCCCCAGATGATGGAGACGTCTTACTTTTATACCGGTATGACACTTTACGGGAACCGTGTTCAGGCATCGCCCATTGCTACTATCGGCTACGCCTTTTGTGATGTCGGTTATCGTATCTCTTCTGTTGTGGAAGTGCTTACGATGATGGTTACCGGAAGGATGGGTGTCAACAATCTGTCAGGACCTGTCGGCACTGTTTCGGCTATAAGCAGTGTGGTTGAGGAAAGTAAAGAGGATGGCGGCTTTTATTTGTTCTTGAACATTTTAAATATTGCGATTATGCTTTCAGCCAACCTCGGTGTTATGAACCTGCTACCGGTACCGGCGCTTGACGGCGGGAAGCTTATTGTGTATATCATCGAGGCAATAAGGGGACGCCCCGCCCCCAGAAAGGTCGAGACGGTAATTAATTTTATCGGAGTGATATTCCTGCTCGTTCTTATGGCGTTTGTGCTAATTAAGGATATTGTGTATTTATTCTGAAGTGTGTCAAATGGGGACGGATCCGTCCCCATTTGACACATTTACAGATTTTAAAGAGGTTAAAATATGTCAGATAAATTACCTGTAAGAAATAAAACAAAAAAAATAAATATCGGAAGTGTCACGATAGGTGGCGGCAGTCCGGTTGCCATACAGTCTATGACAAACACATCCACAGAGGATGTCAAGGAAACAGTCGCCCAGATACTGCGCCTTGAAAAGAAAGGCTGTGAGATAATAAGAGCTGCAGTGCCTACTCCGGATGCCGCAAAAGCTTTCAAAGAAATAAAAAGGCAAATACATATCCCGATTGTTGCCGATATTCATTTTGACTATAAGCTTGCTATTGCTGCTATCGAAAACGGCGCGGATAAGATACGTATAAATCCCGGAAATATAGGTTCGCCTGACAGAGTAAAAGAGGTTGTTTCAGCCTGTAAAGAACGAAATATCCCTATAAGAGTTGGTGTAAACGGCGGATCGCTGGAACGTGAGATACTTGAAAAATACGATGGCGTTACCCCTGAAGGAATAGTCGAGAGCGCTCTTAAGCAGTGTGCCTACATAGAGGAACTCGGGTATGATAACCTCGTTGTGAGCATAAAGTCCTCAGATGTACTGATGAGTATAAAAAGCTACGAGCTTATTTCAAAAGCTGTGGATTACCCTCTGCATGTCGGTATAACGGAGGCCGGCACACTTTTATCAGGCACAGTCAAATCCTCTGTAGGTATAGGTCTTATTCTTGCTGCCGGCATCGGAGATACTTTACGAGTGTCTCTTACTGACGATCCTGAAACAGAAGTTTATGTTGCAAAGCAGATTTTATCTTCACTCGGACTTAAGAAAACAGGTGTGGAAATCGTTTCATGTCCTACATGCGGTCGTACTAAGATAGATCTTATAGGACTTGCAAATAAGGTTCAGGAAGAGTTTGGAGATCTTGATAAAAATATCAGGATTGCAGTTATGGGGTGTGTGGTAAACGGCCCCGGTGAAGCTAAGGAAGCGGATATAGGTATCGCCGGCGGCGACGGTGTGGGGATCGTGATAAAGAAGGGTGAGGTTATACGTAAGGTGCCGGAGGACGAACTTTTGCAGGCGCTAAGAGAGGAGATCATTAATTTATAGTGTGTCAGTAGAACCGTCCCCATTGACACACTAAGCACTAACTTACAGTAAAAGAAAAAGAGTAATTATATGTTAGACAAGATTACAGAAAAACAGGATTTTTTAAATGTGTTTCCGGAGCTCAGGCTCTCTTCAGAACTGCATATGTACGCCGAAGCCCTAAAGGTGATAAGGATCACCAAGGAAGGAAATGCGCATATGGCTCGCATATATACGATAAGCAACAGACTCATCTCTAAAGATGTCATCCTACAGATAGAGGATGCTTTGTATAGGCAGGTGTTCGGAAGGTTTGTCAGAAATGTCAGGATTCTTGACAGGTATTATCTCGGGAAAGACCTTGATGCTGAAACTGTATTTAATGAATACAGAGGCAGTATAGAAGAAGAGCTTTCAAGATATTTTCACCGGGAATATATGATATTTAAAAATTCGGAATTTATCTTTGATCCGGATAATAATAAAATGATCATAATTATGGAAAGAGGGGGATTTTCAGATTATAAAGGCGAAGATCTCAGAACTTATTTTGAAAAGCTGTTCAGGGATCGTTTTTTTATCCGGTTAAATGTCGAGTGTGGTTATAAAGATTCAAGAGCCGGTCGTTTTGCCGCGCTTAATCAAAAGAATATCGAAAAACGTGTCGAGCGCATAAGAGCTCTAAATCTTGAAAATGCAAAAGAAACTCAGGCGGAAGGAGAAAACGGTGAAATTAGAACACCTGTTAAAAACAGCTCTGTCAGAAAAGAATCTTCAAAAAGATTTGCGGACAAAAAAAGTTATAATAAAGCATACAAAAAAAGCTCCGGTAAAGATTTAAATGATGATGATCCGAATCTGATTTATGGTCATAATTTCGATGATGAAATAAGTGATATAGGTACACTTAGGGAAGAGGACGGAATCGTTGCAATTACCGGCATGGTTTTTTCTACTGAGTTTAAAGAACTAAAGAAAAAGGATGATGACGGTAATCCGAGGTATATTTTCATCTTTTGCATGACGGATTTTACAAGTTCCATCGCGGTAAATATGTTCCTTGATGTTTACCAAAAAATGGAGATCGAGAGTAAGATCATAAATGAGATGTTTATTACCCTTAAGGGAAGCGTGAGATACAGCCAGTTTGATAAGGATCTTGTCATACAGGGGGTTCGCGGTATTAAAAAGGCTGCAGAGCTTCGCCGCTTAAGAGACGACACATCTCTTGAAAAGAGAGTAGAGCTGCGTGCCCATACCCAGATGAGCGAGCTTGAATCGGTTGCGCCGCTTAAGAGTATGGTTGAATACGCAATAAAATGGGGACACCCGGCCATAGCCGTAACAGACAGCGGCGTTGTTCAGGGCTATCCCGATACAATGCACGTTTTCGATAAGCTTAAAAAAGAAGGCAGGATATCTAAAGAAGACGATATCAAGATCATACTCGGCATGGATGCCTTTGTTGTAGAAGATGACAAAACGCCGGCTGAGAATGTCAAGGATCAAAGCTTTAAAGACAGCTTTGTTGTATTTGATATCGAGACAACCGGGTTTTCAGCAAAGAGAGACAAAATAATAGAGATAGGCGCCGTTAAGATTTGTGACGGTAAGATAACCGACGAGTTTGCATGCTTTGTAAATCCTGAGAGGCCGATACCACTTCATATAGAATCGTTGACGTCTATCAGTGATATTACTGTCAGGGATGCAGATGTAATTGAAAATGTGCTTCCTGAATTTCTTAAGTTTTCCGACGGATGCGTGCTTGTAGCGCACAATGCTGATTTTGACACCGGTTTTATAAAGCAAAAAGCTTCAGAACAGAGTCTGGAATATGATTTTACACATATAGACACAGTACTTTTGTCCAAATATCTCATACCCGGTCTTAAAAACTACAAATTAGGTACGCTTGTTAAGCACCTGGGTGTTACGCTAAGTCATCACCACAGAGCGGTTGATGATGCCAAAGCGACTGCCGAAGTTTTTATTAAGCTTTTGGAGATGCTTAAGGACAGGGATATCAAGACCTTATCAGAGTTAAATAAAAACTGCCATATCGGTAAAGACGAAGTAAAAAGAACTTACGGTTACAGAACGACTCTTCTTGCCATGACGGAGGAAGGAAAGTATAACCTCTACAGAATGGTATCAAAGTCTCATCTTGAATATTTTGACAGAACTCCCAAAATACCTAAAACGCTCCTTAATAAATATCGTAACGGTATACTGGTCGGCAGCGGTAATAATAACGGTAAGCTCTATGAAGATATACTGTCCGGATGCGGTGACGAGCACTTAAGCACTGTGGCTTCTTATTATGATTTTTTAGAGATACAGCCTGTTGAAAATAATGAGTTTTATATCGAGAGCAAGGACAGCTATATCGAGAGCCGTGAGGATCTTATAGAAATAAATAAAAAAATAGTTGAGCTCGGTGAGATCACCGGAAAACCTGTAGTGGCGGACGGTGATGTGTTCCAGTTAAATGAGGGTGACGGCATTTACAGGGCTATCATCGAAGCGGGCAAGGTTGAAAACAAGAAAAAAACGCATAAAAGCTTTATGCCGCCTGAACTTTACTTCAGAACCACTGATGAGTTTTTAAAATGCTTTGATTATCTAGGTGAAAAAAAGGCTTATGAAGTAGTAGTAAAGAATACCAATATGATCGCGGATATGTGCGAACGATTAAGTCCGGTACGACCTGACAAGTGTCCTCCGAGTATCGAAAACTCTGATGAACAGCTAAGAGAGATTTGTAATAAAAAAGCTCATGAAATGTATGGCGAAGACCTTCCTGATATCGTTAAGAACAGACTGGAGGTAGAGCTTAACTCAATTATTGATAACGGTTACTCGGTCATGTATATAATTGCCCAGAAGCTTGTATGGAAGTCGAATGATGACGGATACGTAGTGGGCTCCAGAGGCTCAGTCGGTTCTTCCTTTGTTGCAACACTTTTGGGAGTCAGTGAGGTTAACCCTCTTCAGCCGCATTATCTGTGTCCGGAGTGCCATTACAGTGATTTCGAATCCGAGGATGTGATCCGGTTCAGAGGCGGCGCGGGCGTAGATATGCCTGATAAGATATGCCCCGTGTGCGGCAAAAAGCTGATAAAGGACGGATTTGATATCCCTTTTGAAACCTTCTTGGGATTCGGAGGTAATAAAGAGCCGGATATCGATCTTAATTTTTCAAATGAATACCAGAATAAGGCTCATGCTTTTGTTGAAGTAATATTTGGCAAAGGTCAGACATTTAAAGCGGGTACTGTCGGATGCGTCGAGGAAAAGACTGCAAGGGGCTACGTAAAGGATTATTATGAGGGCCGCATGCAGACTATGGATATAGACGATATAAAGCGCAAATGCGAGCTTGACAGGATAGCGCTCGGATGCCTCGGGGTAAAAAGAACCAGCGGACAGCATCCGGGGGGTATAGTAGTTTTGCCGTTTGGTGAGGAGATAGACACGTTTACACCTGTACAGCATCCTGCGAATAAAGATACAGATATCATTACTACGCATTTTGACTATCACAGTATCGATCATAATCTGTTGAAGCTTGATATACTGGGGCATTTAAATCCTACAATGATAAGGATGCTGCAGGATCTGACCGGAGTGGCGCCTGAGGATATACCTATGGACAGTCCGGAGGTTATGTCTCTTTTTATGAATACAGAAGCTTTGGGGATTACGCCGGAGGATATAGGCGGAACCCCGCTCGGAATACTCGGCATACCGGAGTTTGGAACGGAATTTGCCATAAACATGGTTGTAGAGGCAGAGCCTAAGCAGTTTTCGGATCTTGTCAGGATTTCAGGCCTTTCTCACGGTACGGACGTATGGATAGGAAATGCCAGGGATCTTATTCGGGAAGGAATAGCGGATATTTCATCTGTTATCTGTACAAGAGATGATATCATGACTTATCTTATTCTTAAAGGTATTGATGATAGGCTTTCATTTGATATCATGGAAAGCGTAAGAAAGGGCAAGGGTTTAAAGCCTGAGTTTGAAGAAGCCATGAGGGAAAATGATGTTCCCGAATGGTATATAGAATCCTGTAAAAAGATAAAATATATGTTTCCCAAAGCGCATGCGGCAGCCTATGTGACCATGGCGTGGCGTATAGCATATTTTAAGATATTTTACCCGCTTGAGTTTTATTGCGCATATTACAGTATCAGAGGGGATGCGTTTAACTATTCGAAAATGGCTATGGGTAAAGACCGGTTAAAGGTCTATCTTGATGAATACAGAAAAAAGGATAAAAAAGATCTGCAAAAAACCGAGCTTGACGAAATGGCAGATATGCTTATAGTTGAGGAGATGTACGCGAGGGGTCTTGAATTTACTCCCGTAGATATATATAAGGCACAGTCCAGGAATTTTATCATCACCGACGGTAAGATAATGCCTTCTTTTAAAGTGATAGAAAAGGTAGGCGAGGTTGCCGGAGAAAATATCGCCATAGCAGCTGCAAAGGGTCCGTTTATATCACTTGAGGATATAATGAGGAGAGCAAAGGTAGGACAGGTAGCGGTTGATAAGCTGGTTGAGATAGGAGCTGTAGAGGGACTAGCTAAGAATAACCAGATTTCTATTTTTGATATGATGTAAACAAATTGACAAAACATTTGTTACATTGTATAGTTGAATGATAAAAACATTTTTAAGGAGGGACAGAACATGTTTGATCACAGACAGTACAAAAGAGGCTATTTTATGCCTCCCGTAGAGTGTAATGACTGGGTAAAAAAAGAGTATATCGATAAGGCTCCGATATGGTGTTCTGTCGATCTACGTGACGGTAACCAGGCTTTGATAGAGCCTATGAGCTTAGAGGAAAAGCTGGAGATGTTTCAGCTTCTTTTGAAGGTGGGATTTAAGGAGATAGAGGTCGGGTTTCCTGCTGCTTCTGAAACAGAGTATGAATTCTTAAGGACTCTTATAGAGAAGAATATGATCCCTGACGATGTGACTATTCAGGTGCTTACCCAGGCCAGAGAGCACATTATAAAAAAGACCTTTGAAGCTATATCGGGCGCTCCTTCCGCGATCGTGCATGTGTATAATTCCACATCAGTTGCTCAAAGGGAGCAGGTTTTTCGTAAGTCTAAGGAAGAAGTGAAAAAAATCGCTACTGACGGTGCTGCTTTGCTTAAAGAGCTTGCATCCGGTGAGAAAGGTAATATTTATTTTGAGTACAGTCCGGAGAGCTTTACGGGAACAGAGCCTGAGTATGCGCTGGAGGTCTGTAATGCCGTTATCGACATATGGCAGCCGACGCCGGAGCATAAGTGTATAATCAACCTTCCGGTGACGGTAGAGATGTCTATGCCTCACGTATATGCCTCACAGGTAGAGTATATGAGCAAATTCCTTCATAACAGGGACAGCGTTACACTTTCGATACATCCGCATAATGACCGAGGAACCGGTGTTGCCTGCGCTGAGCTTGCTCTGCTTGCCGGAGGGGATCGTATAGAAGGAACCTTGTTTGGAAACGGTGAGCGTACCGGAAACACTGATATAATCACTGTTGCCATGAATATGTATACACACGGAGTAGATCCCCGGCTCGATTTTTCCGATATGAAAAACATAGTTTCTGTATATGAGAGATGTACGAGGATGCGTGTTGAGGACAGACGTCCGTATTGCGGTAAGCTTGTTTTTGCGGCATTTTCCGGATCTCATCAGGATGCTATAGCTAAGGGCATGAGACACCGTGCTGAAAATGATCCCGGTTCATGGAGTGTTCCTTATCTGCCTATAAATCCTGAAGATGTAGGGCGTAAGTATGATTCTGATGTTATAAGGATCAACTCACAGTCAGGAAAAGGCGGCGTGGCTTATGTTTTAGATCTTAATTACGGAATAGATGTGCCTAAGGAGATGCGTGAGGATCTCGGCTATGCGGTAAAGGATGTTTCTGATGAAGCTCATAAGGAGCTGAAGCCGGCTGAGGTGCTTGACATATTTAAAAAAGAATATGTTAATAACAATCCTGTATTTAAGATAAACGGGGTACATTTTAAGCAGGAGGACGACGGAAAGATTACCGCTGACGTGACTATAGAGCAGGACGGTGAAAGTGTTACAAAACAGGCTACGGGCAATGGCAGGCTGAACGCTGTTGCGGGTGTGCTTGAGAAGCATTTCGGAGTTTCCTGCAATGTAACTCTTTATAAAGAGCATGCGCTTAATATAGGCTCTGATTCATCGGCAATCGCGTATGTAGGCATTACCGACGAGCAGGGAAGAACTTATTTCGGGGCAGGGATTGATCCTGATATCATGAGAGCTTCGATAGATGCGCTTGAAACAGCGCTTAACCGTCAGTTGGAGAAGGCATGAGAAGACTTGTAGCAAGCGATCTGGACGGAACGCTGTTGCCTCACGGTCAGTCGCATATCAGTGATACGTTTTTTGAGGTTATAGACAAGCTATCAGATATCGGCGTATATTTTGCGGCGGCAAGCGGAAGACAGCTTCCCAGCCAGAAGATGCTCTTTGAGAGGGCACTCGATAAAACTATATTTATTGCAGAAAACGGGGCTTTGGTTGAGTATAAAGGAGAAACTCTCTCTGAAACAACCATGAGCCCCGCTCTTGCGCGGGAGATAATTGCTGACATACAGCGTACCCCCGGGTGCGAGCCGATCATTTCCACTAAAGATACCGTCTACATAAGCCAATTCGCGGATGATTATTTCAGGTCAAGAGAAAAGGAGATACTGTATACTACGACTATAACAGATGATTTTTTATCTAAGACAGATGGCGTTCTTAAGGTTACGGCCTGCAAGTATGAGGGTATAGGTGAAACAGCGGCTTACTTTTATAATTCCTGGAAACGCTTTGCAAGTGTGACTGTTTCCGGGTTTTTGTATTGTGACTTTATGGCAAAGCAGGTAAGCAAAGGTAATGCGCTCGGGCTTGTGATGGAGCATTTGGGATTAAAGCCTGATGAGTGTATTGCTTTCGGGGATAATTATAATGATATATCCATGCTTGATAAGGCGCAGTACACATTTGCCATGAAGCATGCGGATGATGAGGTTAGGGCGCATGCGATGTATGAGACGGATGATGTTGAGGCTACGGTGAGGAAGATTTTTAATATAGTGTAATTACTGAGGTAAACATATATGGCTAAAAAAAGAGGACGAGGCGCGGTTGCCGGCTTTATCATCGCCGGACTTGTAACGGCAGGTGTTATTGTATACACTTTGTTTTTTAACGGCAGATTTGTATACTTTACTTTCGGTATGAACGGTGATGATATCATGAAGACCGATAATGTACACATTTCCGAAACAGCAGCAAAGATACTTGCGGCTGACGAAAAACAGGCATTTCTTGATGTTTCTGATGCACAATACCTTGATACGAACATATCTGATGAGCCTCTTGGAAAGGACTTTAAAAATAACGTAAAAAGCAAGCTTTCAAGAATCCTTACTTTAAACCGTATGGCACAGGATAAAAATATTTCCCTCACAAAGGAGCAGACCGATAAGGCGAGAGCTGCCGCAGATGAGTACCTCGGATCACTTTCGTCTGATGCTGTTTCCTACACGGGCGCAAATAAGGATAATACATTTACATTTTTTTCACAGTATATGCTGGCCGAAGAAATGAAAAACAGGCTTATGGCAGACGCTCAGATCGAGGTATCTACCGATGAAGCACGTGTTATACAAATACAGTTCATCTGCAGTGAGGATGAGGCTAAGGTAAAGGAAGCTAAGCAGAAAATAGATGCAGGTGAGGTCTTTTACGAGGTTGCGGCAGGCGTCAATTCCGACAGCGATTTTGATGCTGAGCTTACAAGAGGCATGACAGATAAAGCCTTTGAAGATGTTGCATATTCCTTAAAGACCGGAGAGGTCAGCGACGTATTTTTATCAGGCGATAAGTACTATCTTATCAAATGCTCATCAGATAATGAGCAGACTAAGACAGATGCTCACAGAGAGGTTTTAACAGAAAAAGAAAAAGCAGAATATCTTGAAAAAAAGATAGTTCCGTTTGAAAATGGTCTGTATTTTGAATTTGATGAAAGCGGCTGGAATAAGATACAGTTTGATAAGATACCTGAAACAGGAGTGACTTTCAGGGAGATTTATCTGAAGAATACGCAGGTGCAGTAATAGAGTTTTTTATAAAACAAGAGGAACATATGGCAGCTAAAGACAATTACGGAGCCGAAAACATCTCCATTCTGGAGGGGCTTGAGGCAGTAAGAAAACGCCCCGGTATGTACATAGGAAGTGTGGGAAGCCGGGGGCTTAATCATCTTATATACGAAATAGTTGATAACGCAGTTGACGAGCATTTAGCCGGCTTTTGCAGCGAGATAAATGTAACACTTAACCCTGACGGTTCCGTTACGGTTGAGGATAACGGAAGAGGAATACCAACCGCGAAGCACCCTACAGCGGGCGTTTCTGCGGTGGAGGTTGTATTTACCATACTTCATGCAGGCGGTAAGTTTTCCGATGATACCTACAAGATATCCGGAGGCCTTCACGGAGTCGGTTCGGCAGTGGTAAATGCGCTTTCAAAAGAGCTTTCTGTTGAGGTTAAACGTGACGGAAAGGTCTTTTTTCAGTCTTATAAACAGGGAAAACCGCTTGCGCCATTAAAGGAGACCGGCATTTGCGCAAAGAAAACTACGGGTACGAAAGTGACCTTTGCGCCGGATCCTGAGATATTTGAAAAAACTGAGTTTAAGTCAGATGCCGTAAGGTCAAGGCTTCATGAGACCGTTTATCTGAATCCCGGTCTTACCATTCATTTTACGGACAAGAGACCGGGCTTTGAAGCTGATGAGGTTTTTCATGAGCCGGAGGGCTTAAGTGCTTACGTTAAAGCGTTAAATGAAGGCAAGGAAACCGTGTGCGATATAGTCAGGTTTTCTGATTCCGCAGATGATATAGAGGTTGAGGTTGCATTCCAGTTTGTGGATGTTTTTGAGGAAAATATCCTCGGTTTTTGTAATACGATCTTTACCCAAGAGGGCGGAAGTCATATAACCGGTTTTAAGACTAAGTTTACAACCGTGATTAACCAGTATGCCAGGGAGCTTGGTATACTTAAAGAAAAAGATGCCAATTTTACCGGTACTGATGTAAGAAACGGTATGACGGCGGTCATTGCCGTAAAGCACCCGGATCCGAGATTTGAAGGTCAGACAAAGACAAAGCTTGACAACCCCGATGCTGCAACAGTTGTTGCCAATATAACAGGAATAGGGGTAACACACTTTTTTGATAAGAATCCCGAGCAGCTTAAAGCTGTTATAGAGTGTGCAAACAAATCGGCTAAGATAAGAAAGGCTGAGGAGAAGGCTAAAACTAATATGCTCTCTAAGTCGAAATTTTCTTTTGACAGCAACGGCAAGCTTGCTAACTGCGAAAGCAGGAAAGCTTCTGAGTGTGAGATATTTATAGTAGAGGGTGATTCGGCCGGAGGTTCGGCAAAAACCGCGCGAAACAGAGCAACGCAGGCGATACTTCCCATCAGGGGAAAGATACTTAACGTTGAAAAGGCCTCTATAGATAAGGTGCTCGGAAACGCAGAGATCCAGTCTATGATTCTTGCCTTCGGATGCGGCTTTATGGAAGGTTACGGTAATGATTTCGACATAGATAAGCTGCGTTATGATAAGATTGTTATCATGACGGATGCTGATGTGGACGGGGCGCATATAGATACGCTTTTGCTTACGTTTTTCTACAGATTTATGCCGGAGCTTATAAAGGCCGGACACATTTATATAGCAACTCCCCCTTTATATAGAGCAAAGCCTAAAAAGGGAGAGGGCGAGTATCTTTATGATGACAGGGCTCTTGAGAAATACAGACAGGAGCATGAAGGCGAGAGCTTTGAAGTGCAAAGGTATAAAGGACTTGGTGAAATGGATCCCGAGCAGCTTTGGGAAACTACGTTAAATCCCGAGACAAGGATACTTAAGCAGGTGGAGATAGAGGATGCTATTTTAGCGTCAAAGGTGACCGAGATGCTGATGGGAACCGAGGTTCCGCCGCGCAGGGATTTTATATATGCTCATGCGGATGAAGCGGAGATAGATGCTTAATAATAAGTTTTGTGTGTCAGATGGTGACAGTCCCTTTGTGTCAGGATTGACACAAAGGGACTGTCCCCATCTGACACACTGTTTACGAAACACACAGATTTAAAAAATCAAGAGGTAAAAGATGCCCGAACAAATAGTTAAAACAGAATACTCCGAGGTTATGCAAAAATCCTACATCGACTATTCGATGAGCGTAATAACCGCACGTGCGCTTCCCGATATACGTGACGGTCTTAAGCCTGTTCAGCGCCGCGTGCTTTATGCCATGGATCAGCTCGGACTAAATGCAGACAAGCCTCACAGGAAATCAGCGCGTATAGTCGGTGATGCCATGGGTAAGTATCATCCCCACGGCGACAGCTCCATATACGAGACGCTTGTCGTTATGTCACAGGACTTCAAGAAGGGAATGGCACTCGTTGACGGTCACGGCAATTTCGGCTCTATAGAGGGCGATGGAGCTGCGGCTATGCGTTACACGGAGGCTAAGCTTAAAAAATTTACACAGGAGGTATTTCTTTCCGATCTTGATAAGGATGTAGTGGATTTTATCCCGAATTTCGACGGCAGCGAGACAGAGCCGGAGGTTCTGCCCGTAAAGATACCTAATATCCTTGTAAATGGCGCTGACGGTATAGCTGTCGGCATGGTGACCAATATTCCGACACATAACTTAGGTGAAGTCATCGATGCTTCCATTCATTATCTTAATGAAGCAGTGATAGGAAAAAGGGAAGTGTCGCTTGAGGAGCTTATGAACCTTTTGCCGGGTCCCGATTTTCCGACGGGCGGTATAGTAATCAATAAATCAGAGCTTGCTGACATTTACAGAAGCGGAAGCGGAAAGATTAAGATAAGAGGCAGACTGGAGTTTGAGCAGGGGAAGGGACGAAATAAGGACAGACTTGTAATAACAGAGATTCCTTATACCATGATAGGAAATAATATCTCTAAGTTTATGCAGGATGTTTATTCGCTTGCCGAAAGCAGGCAGCTTACAGAGGTTACGGACATATCAAATGAGTCCTCCAAGGACGGCATACGGATCGTTTTAGAGCTTAAAAAGGATGCTGATATAGATTATGTAAAGAATCTGCTTTACAAAAAGACAAAGCTTGAGGATACCTTCGGTGTGAATATGCTTGCTATCGCTGACGGAAAGCCGGAGACGCTTGGGCTTGTCGATATACTTAAGAGATATTCCGATTATCAGATAGATTTAAATACGCGAAAATATACAACTCTTCTCAAAAAGGAAGAGGAGAAACGTGAGGTGCAGGAAGGACTTATCCGCGCCGTTGACGTTATCGATCTTATCATAGAGATACTTCGCGGCAGTAAGAACCAGGCTATGGCTAAGGATTGCCTTATAAACGGCGTTACGGATGGTATAAAGTTTAAGATCAAGGAGTCTGAGAAACAAGCGGCAGAGCTCCATTTTACCGAGAGGCAGACCGATGCCATTCTTTCCATGCGTCTCTACAGACTCATCGGACTTGAGATAGAGCAGCTGCAGGCAGATTATGAGAAATGTCTAAAGGCCATAAAAGAATATACAAAGATACTGAAATCCAAAAAAGCCATGGTAAATGTGATCATAAAAGAGCTTGAAAAGATCAAGAAGGATTTCGGTTATGAAAGGCGTACTCTCCTCGAGGATGCCGAGGCCGCTGTAATTCCCGATAAGCCCGTTGAGATTAGTGAGCTTGTTATGCTTATGGACAAGTTCGGTTATGTTAAGACTATTGATAAGTCGGTATTTGAAAAAAATGAGGAGACAGCAATTTCCGAGAATAAGACTGTTTTACATGTGCTTAACACGGATAAGATATGTCTGTTTACGAGTAAGGGCAATATGCACCGGATAAATGTGGCGGATATGCCGCAGAAAAAATTGAAGGAAAAAGGCGTGCCTATAGATAATCTCGGGAATTTCAAGTCTTCGCAGGAAGATATTGTGTATATGTGTCTCTCAAAGGAGCTTGATGAAGCTGCCGTTATGGCCGAGGACTCACTCCTTTTTGTAACTAAAAAGGCGTTTGTAAAGCGGGTTTGTGCATCAGAGTTTATAGTCAGCAAAAGGACAATAGCTGCTACAAAGCTTTCAGCCGGGGATGAACTCTTAACGGTTATAAACCTTTATGAGCATAAATCCGCGCTTGCCCTCACAACCGATGGAAGCGGGCAGATGAGCCTTGATACCGGAACTGAGGATCAGACGGTAGTGCTGGAAAGCAAGTCTAAGTATAAACTGAGGTTTCCTCTCTCAGAGATTCCTGCTAAAAAAAAGACCGCTGTAGGCGTTAGGGGCATGAAGCTTGGAGAGGGTGATGTGCTTAAAAGCGCTGAGGTAGTTAAGGGAAAAGTTAAGGGGACTATAGGACACAGAGACAGTAAGGGAAGAAAATAAAAAGTGTGTCATAGAATTATGAATAGTTTAATTAACGAGTTAAAAAAATATACACATTCAAATACCATCCCCTTTCACATGCCGGGCGGCAAGAGAAACAGGGAGCTTCTTAACTTCCCGGATCCTTTTATGACGGATATTACCGAGATAGAAGGCTTTGATAATCTGCACAATGCCCACGGCATTTTAAAGGCTGAGATGGAGAGGGCAGCGCGCCTTTACGGAGCTGACGAAAGTCTTATATGCGTAAACGGTTCTACGTCAGCTCTTTTGTCTGCCGTATGCGGGGCTTTTTCTAAGGGCGACAAGGTCTTAGTAGCAAGGAACTGTCACATTTGCATAATTAACGCTTTGATCATAAGGGAGCTGACTCCCTTATTTTTGTATCCTGAAATTGATGAAAACGGAATATATAAGGCGCTGAGCCTGTCGGATATAAAGAAAGCGGTGATAGAAAACCCCGAAGTAAAGGGGCTTATTATGACTTCGCCGACCTATGAAGGGGTTATAAGCGATATCGGATCCATAGCGGATTATCTTCATGCTCACGATAAGCTTTTGATCGTGGATGAGGCTCACGGCGCGCACCTTTACTTTTCGGAATGCTTTCCCGAAGGTGCTGTTACAAAAGGCGCTGACCTTGTCGTGAACAGCCTGCATAAAACCCTTCCTGCTCTGACTCAAACGGCTCTTTTGCATATAAACGGCAGCCTTGTAAACAAAGAGAGAGTACGTTCCTTTTGGAACATAAACCAGACCACAAGCCCTTCATACGTCCTTATGGGAAGCGTCAGCGCCTGTTTTGATCTTTTGGACTCCCAAAAAGGTCGTGAGCTTATAAATGAATATATAAGTAATCTTAAACGATTAAGTGGAGAATTAAATACTCATGAAAATATACAACTATTTGACTCGGACGATCCGGGAAAGATAGTGCTTATAGCAGAAGACGGCAGGAAGCTTTATGACATTTTACTTGATAAATATGACATACAGCTTGAAATGTCTGCAAAACACTATGTTGTTGCCATGACTTCACCTGCTGATATTGTATTATATTACGATCGTTTTATAAATGCCTGCCATGAAGCAGATAAGTTATTTCATAAAAAAAGAATTTCAAAATGTGATGTCGAATCAAAAGTTACCTCAAATAACGCTGAGAAAAGACATGAGCAGAAGCTTACACCGTATGCAGCATTTGAAAAGCGCTTCACAGAAGGGGAATTGATTGATTTAAGCAGAGCAGAAGGCTGTATCTGCCTTGAAAATGTAATAGTGTATCCACCGGGTACACCGGTCCTTGTCGCGGGCGAGGTGATACAAAAGGGGGATATCAGAAAAATTTGTAAGGCAATAGAGGATGGGGGAGATGTGATAGGAGTCAGGCAAGGTAAAGTCATGTGTATACGAGCGTGACACTAAATGCTATCGACTAAACAGTAACGAACAAATAGTAAGAAAAAAAATCAGCTATTCTTTTTATAAAAATATGATATAATGTACTTGTAGAAATTGTTAATAATATCTCATGAAAGAGAGGTGATTCGTTATGAAAAAATTATTTATAGGCTTAGCAGCTATTCCCGTTGTTTCTGCATTAGCTATGACGGCATGTGGTTCATCAGGCGGCACGCAGACAACAACAACGGCAGAAACTACTACACTTGAAGCGACGACTACGGAGGCTGCTACAGTGAGCGAGAGTACAACTATTGTGGGTGGCTGGACAATAAATGAAGAAGTACCTAAGGCATCTGTCACAGATGAGGCACAGAAGGCTTTTGATAAGGCAATAGAAGGCTATGTAGGCATGGACCTTGAGACTGTTGCTTTGGTAGGTACCCAGCTTGTATCAGGTACTAATTATCAAATTCTTTGCAAGGGCAAACCGGTGACCGCAAATCCTGCTCCTGAATGGGATTTTGCGGTTGTATATCAGGATCTGAACGGTAATGCAAGTATAACAAATGTTGTAAAGCTAGATACCAATGATATTAAAACAGTAGAAAAATCAGATACCGGTAAACTTGCAGGTGCTTGGGAAATTCAATCACCTTCCGGAACAGATACGCTTCCCTCGGATGCAGCTGAGAAATTTGCAAAGGCTGCTGAAAGCTATACTGATGTAAAGCTTTCTCCTTACGCGCTTCTTGCAACACAGGTAGTTGCAGGACAAAATTACATGATTCTTTGCGAGGGAACAACATCTGACGGAGAGAAAAATGTTTATGCAGCTACTATGTATGTAGACACGGAAGGTAAAGCTGAGATAATAGAAGCGAAGATGTTAGATATGTCTGTTTATCAGGGAGTAGAGGAGTAATTACTATCTGAGCATTTGCTGCTAAAAAACCGACTCCGTAAATGGAGTCGGTTTTTTAGTGATCAAAAAGATATCAACAGCGCTTGTGCCTTTTTAACTGCAACTCATTTGGAAAGCTCCTCCCGGTTTTTTCCACATTTTCACCATATATGGTCTTAAAATCATCCTTCATGGAAATCACATTAAAGCCGTTCCCTTCCCATTTCTC
>CACZTL010000024.1 GCA_902784165.1 uncultured Lachnospiraceae bacterium
AGTCCCTTTGTGTCAAAAATTAAGGCTTTATAAAGAAGTATTATCCCCGTTGACACAAAGGGACTGTCCCCGTTTGACACACTATTGGCTGGTCGCTAAATAGTAACTTTTTTAAAGCAAATAGTAAGCCCAAAAGCATATGCAGGCAATCAAAATGAGTGTATAATTATTTAATGTAAAGTTATGATATTTGCAGAGAGGGTATATTAAATCAGGAGGTATGATATGTCGTATTTAGGAGAGGATATTAAAAAGCTGGGCTTCGGTCTTATGAGGCTGCCAAAGAACGGTGACGATATAGATATCGAGCAGACCAAGCAGATGGTCGATATGTTTATGAAGGAGGGATTTACTTATTTTGATACAGCGTGGGCATATCCCGGCAGTGAGGAAGCTATAAGGCAGGCTCTTGTCGAGAGATATCCGAGAGAAAGCTTTCAGCTGGCATCAAAGAATGCCGCATGGATACAGTGTGAAAAAAGAGAGGATGCAATTGCACAGTTTGAAACGACTCTGCAGCGCACAGGTGCAGGTTATATAGATTTTTATCTGATGCATAATCTGGGTCAGTCACGTACCGGGGTGTTTGATGACTTTGATCTTTGGAATTGGGCGCAGGAACTTAAAGAAAAAGGGCTTATAAAGCATCTGGGATTTTCGGCGCACACCAACGCCGAGGAGGTAGAAGAGATAATTAAGGCACACCCTGAGGCCGAGTTTGTGCAGCTGCAGATAAATTACGCTGACTGGGAGAATCCTTCTATACAGTCACGTAAATGTTATGAGGTCGCAAGGAAGTATAATCTTCCTGTAATAATCATGGAGCCCGTAAAGGGCGGTATGCTTGCCAAGCCGCCGTCATCGGTAGAAAAGATATTAAAAGAAGCAGACCCTAAAGCCTCATGCGCATCATGGGCTATTAAATTTGCAGCGGATCTGGATGGGATAATAACGGTTCTTTCAGGCATGAGCAACATAGATCAAATGGAGGATAATCTTTCCTACATGAAGGATTTCAAGGGTCTTTCTGATTCTGAAAAAGAGGTTCTTGCAAAAGCCTCTGAGGCGATAAATGCTCTTCCGATAGTGCCTTGTACGGGTTGTGATTACTGCGCGGCGGTATGTCCGGTAGAGGTAGGTATTTCAGGGTGCTTCTCGGCCATGAACCTTCTTACTGCATTCGGAGATATGGATAAGGCGAAAAATGAGATGGGATGGCATGTGGACGGCATGAATAAAAAGCGCGCGGATGCATGTATTAAGTGCGGTGCCTGCGTGGCGGTATGTCCGCAGCATATTATGATACCGGATGAGCTTGAGAAGGTAGATGCCGCCGGGATGTGAGGAAACGTATATGAGATTAAACGAAGCAGCCATGCTTCAGGCGGGAAAGTATTTGTTATCCTGTCTTACAGGCGCTATAGATAAAGCGATGGAGGCGAACTACGGAAGCGAGTGGTTCGCCTTTTTTAAAGACCGCGAATTAAATGAAGAACTTCCCATAGTCAGGGACGAGGAAAATGTAAAGGACATGGATATTCAGGCGTGCCTTAAGTTTTTTAAGTTCAGACAGGAATATCGCGAGAAGGTGCTTTTGTTTTACGGCTTTTATGATTACGGAACAAAAGCCGAAAAGGCGGAGAGAAAACGTATATTTATAGACGCGGTAAAAAGACTTATTGCCGATTTTCGCAACCGGTATATGCACCTTAAGGCATCGACTGTGGAAAAAGAAAGTGAAACGGCACCGGGAGATGACATTTACAAAACTGAGGCGGCGATTGAGGATATGAAGACGGTGGCCAAGTATTTCATATCCGTAAAGGATGCGGAGGGCGTGCCTTATTATGACAGGATTTGCGAGTGCGCTGACCGGTTTAAAAAAGAAAAGAATCTCGCAAGATACAGCGTCGCAGAAACGTTAAGCTTGAAAGATATGAAGAGGTTTTCTGAAAATGACTTTATACGCGCCTGTGGTGAGTTAAATATATCGGTGGATGAAAGCGAGACCGACGGGGGATTCTTTTTTTACAGCAGTGACATCGAAGAGGACAGGAGGCGCATAAAAAAGCGCATGGTTCTTTATTCGCAGGAGAGGGCTGCCGGAGGGAGGAAAAAGGCGGTCATAACGGGTATAAGTGTGGCAGCTGCCGCAGCCGTTACCGCCGTGATAGTGACTGCTTCGGGAGGCGCAGTGAGCACGGATTCGGGCACGGGCGTCATAGCATCAGTTTACTCTCCGGAGGCGGTTACATTTGCAGAAGGTTTTTCCGAAGACGAGGTCGGGCGGCTTTTATCGGAGATGGTCAAGAATTCTGCCGGTGCCGGCGGAAATTATGAGGAATTTAAGGAACTAATTGCCGAGAGCTATAAGAATGAAGAGAAAGAAAGGTATATAGAATACGAGTATAATTCAGAATTTCTTAAAAATGCTGCTGCCTGCAGAGAGAGCCTCATCATCCCGGTGACTGATGAGGACGGTGCGCAGGGGATTTCGGCTGTTTACTACAGCAAAGCGGATGACCCCGGGTATATAACGGCGCGGACTTATACATTTGTTCATGAGGACGGAGTCTTAAAGAATGATCTGAAAAAAGTAAATCTGGTAACCGACTGCACGGATGTGTATCCGGCCGGATATAAAGAGGCGGCGGCCGAGAAGAGATTTGTATGGCGGGATAAGAGCTTTAAGGATGATTATACATTTTTGTCGGAAGAGCTTGTTTATGACGGGATATTTGCCGTGCAGCCGAGGCTCTCTTGGGTAAATGCGGACGGCTCTTTAAGTCTCATGATACGCATATCAAACGGCACCGGTGAGCCTAAAACGTATAATGATATGGATATAAGGCTGACGGGCGCGGAGGGAGCGCAGATTTATGATGGCAGTATAGACTTAAGGCAAAAAGGGCAGCCGGTCGTGACAGAGTCCGGGAGGGGGGTTAACTATATTGTAAATATAAAGCAAGGGTCGCTGGCTACGGGGGCAGAGGCGTTGGAGAGGGATGAGTTTAAGGCGGAGGCTGTAATAAGCGGGGTTGTGTAGGCAGTGTGTCAAAAGTGGACAGTCCCTTTGTGTCAGGATTGACACAAAGGGACTGTCCACATGACACACTTAAACAGCTAATCTATCTTTAATTTTTTTCTTTTTTATGATTCTTTTGAATTCTACCGTTTAATTCTATGGAGTTAGTTTTGAAAGCAAATCTTCTATGCAAATAAGATCAAGTTTCCAAGCAATAGTTTTTAATTATATAAAAGAAAAGAGTGTAGTTGTAAAAAAAAACTTTACTGTACTTCACTATAAACCTCACTAACTTCAGTGTTTGAATAAATGTTAGTGTTTATCTTTGTCAGACAGATGAGGGTTCTCTCTCTGATTCCTTGTGTTCGGTTTTTTAAAAAACCACTTTGATATAATGCCATTAGTATCGAAGCACTCGCTTATACTATTAAGCTCGGGTCGATACTGTAGATTAATAAACCATAGGTAATTGCAAAACTCGTGACCCAGTTTCTCACTTACCTAAGTGGCTTATGGTTTTCGGCAACTACCTTATATCAAAAACCGTGAGGAGATTTTAGATTTAGGAACAAAAAGTGCTGCATTTATGCGGTTTGCGGCGTTTCGTAAACATCTGAATTTGCTTCCGGATGAAAGGAGAATGAGAGATGATGCGATTTAAAAATTTTAGGAGAAGTATGACCCTGTTTACGGCAGTGCCTGCGATAGCAATCGCTTTAACAGCCTGTGGCGGGTTTGGCTCGACTGCTGAATCGGAAACGGTTCCCACAACTTCGGAAACGACCACGACTGAGACAACATCAGAGACAACGACAACTACTGAGACTACTACAACTGCACCTGAGCCTACGACAACAGCGGCACCCACGACGGCGGCACCTACTGCAGCTGCACCAGCAACAGCTGCGCCTACAACGGCGCCCCCAGTTACTCAGCCCCCTACAACAGCTGCTCCGCCGCCTACAACCCAGGCGCCGACTACAGCTGCGCCTGCAACAACAGCAGGAAGGAGTGTGGTATCAAGGACACCATTTTATGACTGTGACGGTTCCGGACATGGGTATTATGAGATTGTTTATTCAGACGGAAGCATAGAGTATGAAGAGTTTTAAACTAAAAAAGGACATGCGACAAATAAAGTGTTAGATGGTTCAAGTGTGTCAAATGTAAACGCTGTCCTTACCTGACACACTTTTTTTCATCTCTACTTTTCAATTATTTTAACAAAGATTGATTTTTTGTTTGAGATAAGATAAAAATTGCAAACATAATTGTATTGGTATTTTGTTTTTATATTTAATGATATATAGGAGGATATACATTATGAGGCGATTAAGAAGGAGAATGCTCAAGGGGGGTGCGGCAGGGCTTACTCTTGCTGTCTTGATGGGAGTTGGCACCGTGTTTGGCGGTGCTGTATATGCAACTGAAAGTCAGGAAGATATGGTCGTAGAGGAGCTTTCTGATAAGTCAGGCGAATCATCAGAAGAGCTTGTCAATAATACCACAGATGCAATTGAAACCGGTACCCCCGATGAAAGAGTGGATCTCACGTCAGGTACTGACAATACAGGAGCAGAGAGTGCTGATGAAACCGAAAAGATGAACACCAAAAATGAGGAGCTTAAACAAAGCTCAGGTGTCTTTGCTACGCAAAGTTATCAGGATGAAAGCAGTGCTCACTCTGTAAAGGCTATGGAAATTCATACGGATACAGAGCTTAAGGCTGCTCCGGCGGAAGATACACAAGTTAAGGAGGATGTGCCGGTCAAAGAAGGCTGGAT
>CACZTL010000025.1 GCA_902784165.1 uncultured Lachnospiraceae bacterium
ATACGGTAGTAATCTTCCAGATCCACATCGATCTTTACTCTCGCATCTGGTTTTCGGTTGCTCAAGAGGCACACAGTCTCGACATGCCCCGTCCCGGGGAACATATCCACGCAGCATATCCGCTCTGCCTCATACCCCGCCTCTCTACAAAGCTCTATATCCCTCACCAATGAAGTCGGTTTACATGAAATGTAAACTATATTCGTAACTCCGTATGCCAGTATCTTTTCCAGTGCCTTCGGATGCACACCGTCACGTGGAGGATCAAGTATAAGAAAATCCGGCACCTCCTCTATTGTCTCGATCACCTTCAGCACGTCGCCCGCTAAAAATGAGCAGTTATCAAGACCGTTCAATTCCGCATTTTCATGCGCTGCTTCAACCGACTCCTCAACGATCTCCACTCCTATCACTTTTTTTGCAACCGGAGCCATTATCTGGGCTATAGTACCGGTACCGCTGTAAAGATCAAAAATAACAGGACTCTCTCCGTCAGCAATACCGCTTAAAGCATAATCCCTTACAACGCTGTAGAGCACCTCCGCACCCTTGGTATTCGTCTGAAAGAATGAAAACGGACTTATCTTGAACTTTAGTCCCAGCACCTCTTCCGTTATAAAATCCTTTCCGTAAAGCAGCTTCGTTCCCTCGTCCTTGACAGCGTCTGAAACCGAGTCATTGGAGGTATGAAGTATCCCCGCGATGCTGCCCTCAAGACCGGGAGCCGTAATAACATTTACAAAGCCATCAAGAAGACTCTTCTTATCAAAATCTTCAAACTGCGAGGTAGTAACAAGCGTCACCAAAAGCTCCTTCGTATGCTCGCTGCGCCTGATTACAAGATGCCTGAGACACCCCTTCATATCTCTCTTGTGATAATAAGGCACGTCATGCTCTTTGAAAAACTTAAGGCTCCTTCTGACTATCTCGTTGCAATCCTCGTGCACCAAAAGACAGCTGTCTGCCGTCAGCACATCATGCCTGCTGCTTTTTTTGTGCAGACCGAGAGTAAGCTCCCCTCCCTTTTCCATATCTCCGAAGGAATACTCCATCTTATTTCTGTATGCATGCACAGACGGCGAAGGATATATCTCTTTAAGAAGACCTCTGCAAATGTCACCTTCTGCAAAAAGGTTTCTGACCATCCTAAGCTTCATTTCATTCTGGGCTGCATGATCCATGGAAAGATACACACAGCCCCCGCATTCCCCGAATACCGGACAGACCTCTTCAACCTCAAGAGGAGAGCGCTCAAGCACCTCCGTAAGATCACCCTTTTCCTGACGCTTAAGACGGAAAGCTATCCTTTGACCGGGTATGACATTTTTTACTGATACCTCTTTCCCGTTGTCTGTTGTGTCTTCGGAGTTTTCGACTAAAACACGTGCCTTACCTCCGAAGGAAACCTTGTCAGTAACAAAACCTTGATAAATTTGCTTTCTTCTCATGTCTTTATGTAACCTCTCTAAAAGATAAAGTTATCTTTCGCTTAATCCTCTGTATTTTGCCGGAACACCTCCGGTATGCACGCTATCTTCGGCTGTTGCGTTTTTTTTCCTTTTGCACAAAAATCTGAAAGCAATACTAAACACATGGAATTATCAGTGCTTCCCTAAATAATTATAGCTCCCTGCTCTTTATCAGCACCCCGTCAGTCCCGTATCCTGCACCGTAATCCCCTTTCCTCCTCGCGCCTTCTTCCATTCGTTTTTGCAATCTTGCCGGCGTGAACTCATGCAGCATGCCGCTCCACGGATCGGCAACCTGATAGAGCAAAAGTCCCTCTACCGTCTTAAAACCCGTCACCGCCATCCAATGCGTCACACTGCCGGTGTCTCCCAACGATACCAAAACTATCGCAACATTTCCCTCTGATATAAACTGTTTCAGATCATCCGCACTGAAATCCTGTATTCGTTTTGCCTCTGCATATGTCGCTAACCAGTCTGCATAAGCCGGATTCCATATGCCGTTTCCGTTCCAGCCTTTTGTCGGATCTGAGTTTTTAGGCACTCCCGACCAGAACCGGGCATATTCTTCATCCGTGTCTGTGTCTGTCAGGTATCCTGCTGCCTGAAGCGCCATAAGCCCCGCCGCTCCGCTGCAGCCGTAGTCTCCGAAGGAGGTATTTCTCTGGTTTATGATACGCGGCAAGGGATATACCACATCCTCCTCATGAGCCGGAGCTTCCGCTTGCGAACTTGTTTCCGCAGACGGGTTATTAATACCCGGACTTGTTGTTTCCTGCTCAGTTATATATGAACTCTCATTTTCTGATACAGTCCCCGCAGTTCCCGGTACCGTTGCTGCACCGCATCCGCCTAAAAATAAAACAGGTACAAGACCTGTTATCATTGCAAATGTAATTTTGTCTTTAAACCGCATCAAACTCTCCTGATCAATTTCAAGTGTGTCAAATGGGGACAGTCCCTTTGTGTCAG
The DNA here is from genome assembly GCA_902784165.1 of uncultured Lachnospiraceae bacterium. Classification (GTDB taxonomy): domain Bacteria; phylum Bacillota; class Clostridia; order Lachnospirales; family Lachnospiraceae; genus UBA4285. The sequence goes on from CACZTL010000025.1 coordinate 2,442, forward strand.
GACTGACACAAAGGGACTGTCCCCATTTGACACACTCAACACACGTCTACCCTTCAAACTCCCTTCCGAGTTTAAAAGCCTTCTTGTTAAGCTCTACAAACTTCTCCGGCACGATCTTCTCGATAGCCTTTATCCATGACTCTTCCGGTATATCAAAATAATGGGACAGACGTCCGATAAGCACTACGTTTACAGCTTTAGACGATCCCGCCTCATTAGCAAGCGAAAGGCAATCCATGGCGTCTACCGCCGCACCTGCCTCTTTCATCTTTTCGATAAGTCCCTCGGGGTACTCTGCCGCACCTGTTATGACAGGCATAGGATCTATCTTTTGTATGCTCGTCACTATATGTCCGTCGGGCTTTAAGTATTTAAGCCAGCGTGCCGCCTCAAGCTGCTCAAATGATACGATAAAGTCGGCTTCGCCCTCATCTATCACGGGAGACGCTACCTTTTCACCAAATTTTACATAGGTCACTACGCTTCCGCCTCTCTGGCTCATGCCGTGTACCTCGGACACCTTTACGTCAAAGCCCTCCGTAAGCAATAAATGCCCCAAAAGCTTACTGGCAAGAAGGGAGCCCTGCCCTCCGACGCCTACTATCATTATATTTCCTGATTTCATAGTTTACCTCACTCTATTCCTTCCGCTCAAATGCCCCAAATCCGCACATCTGCGTACATACGTCACAACCTACGCAAAGCGTCTTATCAACACAAGCCTTTCCGTCCTTCATCGATATTGCAGGGCAGCCTATGCGCATACATGACTTACAGCCCGTACATTTATCCGTATTCACCTCAAGCGGTGTATTATGCTTTACATACTTAAGAAGCGCACACGGTCTTCTTGCGATTATTACAGAGGGCTCCTCCGCCGCAAGCTCTTCCTTTATGACCCTGTCACATTCCTTAAGATCATACGGATCAACGACAACTACCCTGTTTATGCCCATTGCGCGGCAAAGAGCCTCAAGATCTATCTTTCCTGCGGGATCACCCTTGATGTTATATCCTGTGGTTGGATTTTGCTGGTGACCGGTCATTCCGGTGATAGAGTTGTCAAGTATTATGACCGTAGAGTTTGATTCGTTATATGCTATATTGGCCAGTCCCGTCATTCCTGAGTGCATAAACGTAGAATCACCGATAATTCCGACCGACTTCTTTTCGCCTTCACTGCCGAGCGCTTTATTAAAGCCATGCACGGCTGAAACGCTGGCTCCCATACAAAGCGTCATATCCATAGCGGAAAGAGGCGCAACCGCGCCAAGCGTGTAGCAGCCTATATCTCCCATAACGACGCATTTATTCTTATTTAACGTATAGAAAATACCTCTGTGCGGACAGCCTGCGCACATAATAGGCGGTCTTACGGGAATCTCAACATCAAGGCTGCGGCCTTCATGCAGCTCTCCGCCAAGAGCCTCAGCTATTATATTTTGTGAAAACTCACCGCATAAGGGAAGCTCGTTTTTGCCGTCACACTTAAGTCCGAGCGCTTTGCAGTGCTCCTCTATGATCGGATCGCCTTCCTCAACAACTATAAGACGCGTTACATTGGACGCAAAATCCCTTATAAGCTTTTCGGGCAGGGGATTTACCATGCCGAGCTTAAGAACCGAAACATCTTCTCCGAACACCTCTTTTACATACTGGTATGAGGTGGAGGAGGTAATAATGCCGATGGTCTTATCACCGTATTCGACCTTGTTTATGTCTGACGTTTCAGCCCACTCTCTTATCGCCTTTGTTCTCTCCTCAATAACAGGATGCCGCCTTATGGCGTTTCCGGGCATCATGACATTTTTCGCTATATTTTTTTCGTAAGGCTTGACGGGCGGACAGACACGCTCAGAGGTTTCTACCACTGACTGGGAGTGAGCAATACGCGTACACATCTTTACAAGAAAAGGTGTGTCAAATTTCTCTGACAGCTCAAATGCAAGCTTTACAAACTCAAGCGTTTCCGCAGAATCAGAAGGCTCAAGCATAGGTACCTTTGCGGCAATGGCATGATGTCTTGAATCCTGCTCATTCTGGGATGAGTGCATCCCCGGATCATCCGCTACTCCGATAACTATTCCTGCGTGCACGCCTGTATATGACATGGTATACAAAGGGTCAGCCGCAACATTTAACCCCACATGCTTCATTCCGCAAAACGCCCGCACGCCAGCAAGAGATGCTCCGAAAACCGCTTCCATGGCTACCTTTTCATTTGGCGCCCACTCACAATATATTTCCTCATACTTTACCGCTTCTTCAGTGATCTCGGTACTGGGAGTACCGGGATAGCTCGACACAAATGAACAGCCCGCCTCGTAAAGACCTCTGGCAAAGGCTTTGTTTCCTAACATAAGTTGTTTCATAGCTGCTCTCCTAACTAAAAAATGCTCCAAAGGCATTGTTTTTATTCTGTTCATTCTAACATAAATCTGTAAATGTGTCATTATAAATCATACAGCAAAAAGTACTGTAAAAAACATAACTTTCATTGTATAATATATGTTCATGATTAATTTCTTTAAGGAGAACAGCCATGCAAAAATCAATAAAAAAACTACTTTCATTTAAAGACGGATATTCGCTTCCGGTTATTTTGAACCTGATCTCTGTAATGCTTTCATTAAGAGGGATCGTAAGGTCAAAAAGCTCCTTCTGGGCTTTGGTGCATTTTGTTAATGCCGGCATCAGCGGCTATATGCTTGTTAAAAATACGAGATACCTCATAAAGGAAAGAAACCGCTGATACTAAACTAACATTTGAAAGGAAGCGCTTAGAAATGCCCATCACTGAATTACTGGAGAGAAATGCTAAAGAATACGGGAGCGAGACTGCTCTTGTTGAAATAAACCCTGAGGTTACCGAGCCCCAAAGGGTTACATGGAATGAATACGAGCTTATACAGCCTATATCAGACGTACCCTACCGGCGTGAGATCAGCTGGTCGGTTTTTAATGAAAAGGCTAACCGCTGCGCCAATCTCCTTCTGAACCGAGGAATAAGGAAAGGTCAAAAGGTCGGTATACTTCTGATGAACGGACTGGAGTGGCTGCCGATCTATTTCGGTATTTTAAAATGCGGAGCGATTGCTGTTCCGCTGAACTTCCGATACACATCTGAAGAGATCGATTACTGCGTCAAGCTTGCTGATGTAGATGTACTCTTTTTCGGCCCTTCATTTGTAGGACGTATCGAGCAGATTGCAAATGACCTCGGAAAGGAACGCCTTCTTTTTTATGTAGGAGACGCCTGTCCTTCCTTTGCAGAAGACTATAATCACTGGGTAGCAAACTTTTCAAGCATAGCCCCTAAGGTTGCGATAACTGATGACGATCTTGCGGCTATCTATTTTTCGTCCGGCACTACCGGTTTTCCCAAAGCTATACTCCATAAGCATCTTGCACTCATGCAGTCTGCAAAGATGGAGGCTATACACCACAAAACCACACATGAAGATGTCTTTCTTTGTATTCCGCCGTTATATCATACAGGCGCCAAGATGCATTGGTTCGGATCTCTGTATACAGGCGGAAAGGCTGTGCTCCTGCGTGGAAATAAGCCCAAAGACATCTTTCATGCCGTTTCTGAAGAGGGCTGCACTATAGTGTGGCTGCTCGTGCCCTGGGCGCAGGATATACTTGCCGCGCTTGATTCCGGCGAGATCAAACTCTCTGATTATAAGCTTGATCAGTGGCGGCTTATGCATATCGGCGCACAGCCGGTTCCGCCGAGCCTTATCAAGCACTGGCATAAATATTTCCCTAACCATGAGTATGATACAAACTACGGTCTTTCCGAGTCTACAGGACCCGGCTGCGTGCATTTGGGTCTGGAAAACACTGACAAGGTCGGCGCTATAGGCGTTCCCGGCCACGACTGGGAGGTTAAGATTGTCGGTGATGACGGAAAAGAAGTTACTCCCGGCGAAGTGGGCGAGCTCTGCGTCAAGGGACCGGGTGTTATGGTCGAGTATTATAAAAATCCCGAGGCAACCGCAGAAAACATTAAAGACGGATGGCTTTTTACCGGAGATATGGCAAAAACGGACGAAGACGGATTTATTTATCTCGTAGACAGAAAAAAAGACGTAGTTATCTCAGGAGGAGAAAATATTTACCCCGTGCAGATAGAAGCCTTCCTTGCCTCAAATCCCAAAATTCATGATGTGGCCGTAATCGGAACTCCCGATCCGAGACTCGGCGAAATAGCAACAGCTATAATACAGCTTAAAAAAGGCGAGAATTGTTCAGAGGATGAGATCTATGAGTTTTGTAATGAACTCCCCAGGTATAAGAGACCAAGGAAGATAATATTTGCCGATGTTCCGCGAAATGCGACAGGTAAGATAGAAAAGCCTAAACTCAGGGAGATGTACGCCGGCGACAGGCTGGTGGAAAGACAGAATTTGAGTTGAAATTTAAAAAAGTGTGTCAAAATGGGGACAGTCCCTTTGTGTCAGAACTGACACAAAGGGACTGTCCCCATTTTGATACACTTATATCTTATCAATATATTTCATCACTGTTTTATATTCAATTATCTTATCCTTAATAGCTTTCTTAGCTGTCAGTATTCTTTCCTTTTCCTTCTCTTCAAAGGATCTGTTATCCTGAAAGCTGAAGTAAGCAGCTGAACGATCCGCCGAGAAAACGGCCTTCTCCTGCTCTTCGGGAGAGAGCTCCTTTACCTTATCAAGCTCTCCCATCGTGATCTGGAAAGCTTCACGTATCTCTGCAAGCTCTTCCTCATCAAAACCGAAATAAGTCATCTTATAGGCTATCTCACTTACAAAGGGCACCACGCCATACTCTTCAATATTCTCCGAGAGCACCTCATACCCAAGTATCTCATCCCAGAGAACATACTCATATGCATGCTTTTTTGAAACAGGATATACAAGCGCGAGCCTGTCTGTCTCTTCATCCGAAAGAGCATCCACCTCTTCAAATGTAAGCTTTCCTATCTCTGAATCCCTGTCTGTCTTTTCAAGCAGCTCGTCTTTTTTATAAAGTGTAGCTTCCTTTTCAGACTTTCCGCCTTCACCGTATAAGATACCGATCATCACATATCCAGTATCTATCGGCTCTCTTTTCATGAGATTCTCAACAAAGTCGGTATATTCTTTAGTGAGATCTGCCCTTTCGCTCTCATCCTTGTCATCTATATACATAACATGATTTACGATCTCTTCTACAGGACACTGCGCAAATAAGTCCTTAACAGTCTGTTTCATATCTTTTCTTACTCCTCTGAACTGTAAATAAAAATAGACAAAAGAAAGCATTTGTCTAAATTCCTGAAAAATACATTAAGAATAATATAATATTTTTTTTAGATTTTAGCAATACTTTATTTATAAATATCGCCTTTATCAGGCATATAAATATACATTTGTATACTTTTGTGTACTTAAAAATCTTATGTCGGCCGACACACCGGTATATTACAGCAATTCCTTCAAAAGCCCGGTTACAATACCGGGATTTGCTTTCCCCTGCATAGCCTTCATGGTCTGTCCCACAAGAAAGCCGATTGCCTTTTCCTTGCCGCCCCTGTAATCTGCAACCGACTTCGGATTATCATCTATTACCTTCTGCACTGCTTCCCTAAGGGCGCTCTCATCATTTTCCTGCGCAAGGCCGTTTTCCTTTACATACTTTTCAGGATCGATATTGTCTGCAAATACCTTCTCAAAAACTTCTTTTGCAACTGAGCTGTTTATCGTACCCGCCTCCGTGAGTTTAATAAGCTTCGCAAGATTCTCGGGTGCAAATGTAATATCCTCCGGCTCCTTTGAGAGCTCTTTAAGTATCCTTATGGTGTCGACCATTAGCCAGTTTGCCGCTTTCTTCGGCTGACCGCAAAGTCTCGCCGTTTCTTCAAATATATCGGCCATATGCTTTGAATCGGTTATTATATCAGCATCTTCCTCCGGTATTCCGTACTGAGAAACGTAGCGCCTCTTCTTTTCATCTTTAAATTCCGGTTCACTCGCCTTTATTTCATCTATCCACTCCCGGCTGATAAATATTCCGGGAAGATCCGGATCCGGAAAATATCTGTAGTCCTGCGCATCCTCTTTAGAGCGCATGGAAAAGGACTCTTCCTTTGTGTCATCCCAGCGCCTTGTCTCCTGAATAACCCTTCCTCCGGCTTCTATAATATCTATTTGGCGTTGTCTTTCATTTGAAATTGCACGCGCTATTGCCTTGAAGGAATTAAGATTTTTCATTTCCGTGCGGGTGCCGAGCTTTTCGGTTCCGGCTTCACGCACAGACAAATTGACGTCTGCCCTCATGGAGCCCTCCTGCAGCTTACAGTCGGAGGCTCCCAGATATCTTATGATAGTGCGAAGCTTTTGAAGATAAGCTATAACCTCTTCCGCCGAGCGCATATCCGGCTCGGAAACTATTTCGATAAGAGGCACTCCTGCGCGGTTATAATCCACAAGCGACATATTTTCCGCTTCATCATGAATAAGCTTGCCCGCATCCTCCTCCATATGGATCTCATGTATGCGTATGCTTTTTCTTTTACCATCGACATCTATATCCACGTGCCCGTTTTGGCATATCGGCTCATAAAGCTGTGATATCTGATAATCCTGCGGATTATCAGGATAAAAATAGTTTTTCCTGTCAAACCGGCAGCTTCTGTTTATTTCACAGTTTGCAGCTAAACCGACGGCAATCGCATGATCAACCACCTTCTTATTCAGTACCGGAAGAGACCCCGGCATCCCGGTACATACCGGACAGGTGTGTGTGTTAGGGTCTCCTCCGAAGCTTGTTGAGCATCCGCAGAATATCTTCGTCTTCGTTGCAAGCTCTACATGAACTTCAAGACCTATGACCGTTTCATAATTTTTCATATACTATTTTCTCCCGATGATGACTCACTTCAATCCCTCGCCTGCTCATACGCATACGCTGCCCGTATAACAGCTTTATCATTAAATCTGTTTCCGGTAAGCATCATCCCGACAGGAAGCCCTTCAGAATCCTTTCCGCAAGGCAAAGACACAGCCGGCAGACCTGCAAGATTGGCAGATACCGTGTAAATGTCAGCAAGATACATTTTGAGCGGATCTGAAAGAGATGAACCCAGCTTAGGGGCTGGCCCCGGCGCTGCCGGGCCGAGTATAATGTCATATTTTTCGAATGCTTTATCGAAGGACTGCTTTATAAGCGCCTTGGTACGCAATGCTTTCATGTAGTAGGCATCGTAATAACCTGAACTGAGCACAAAGGTTCCCAGCATGATTCGTCTCTTAACCTCCGCTCCGAAGCCTTCGCTTCTCGTTTTTTTATACATTTGATGAAGGTCTTTGTAATCCTTCGTTCTGTAACCGTATTTTACTCCGTCAAATCTGGAAAGATTAGAGCTTGCCTCTGCCGAAGCAATTATATAATAGGCGGGAACCGCATATTTTGTAAGTCCGAGTTCAAAGAACTCTGTTCGGGCTCCCATAGCTCTGAAGGACTCTGCAGCCGCAAGCACATTTCCTTTTATATCGGCTTCTATCCCTTCTTCAAAATACTCACTCGGTATTCCTATTTTTAAATCTGATACATCAGTTTTAAGCGCTGATGTAAAATCCGAATCCGTCCTGTTAAGAGATGTGGAATCCTTTTTGTCTTTTCCTGAAATCGTTTCCAGAATCGCAGCGCAGTCCGCAACATCCCTTGCTATCGGTCCGATCTGGTCAAGAGATGACCCGTAGGCTATAAGTCCGTAACGACTGACTGTTCCGTAGGTAGGCTTCATTCCCGTAACACCGCAATAGGCAGCCGGTTGGCGTATAGAACCGCCTGTATCAGATCCTAATGCAGCCGGCACCTCGCAGGCAGCAACTGCCGCCGCAGATCCTCCGGATGATCCGCCGGGCACCCTCGTTATGTCATGCGGGTTCTTGACAGCGCCAAAAAAAGATGTCTCCGTTGTGCTTCCCATAGCAAACTCGTCCATATTGGTTTTGCCGATGACTATCGCCCCGGCCTCTTCAAGCCTTCTGACAGCTGTTGCCGTATAAGCAGGAACAAAATCTGCCAAAATCTTTGAAGCACAGGTCGTCCGTACATCCTTTGTGCAGATGTTATCCTTGATCGCAACAGGCACTCCTGCCAGTGGTGACGTAAGCTCACCTGTCTTTATCCCTTTTTGCACTTCTAAAGCTTTCTTTTTCAGCTCCTGCTCTTCGCAAACTGTTATAAATGCGTTTATTTCCGGTTCTTTTTCCTTGATTACATCGAGAAATTCACTTACAGCTTCAACACAGGATACCTCGCCGGCTCTGATAAGCTTTCCCAGCTCTAATGCTGTTTTATTAGTCAAAAGCATGATTATTACCTCACAAAACAAAGTGTGTCAAACGGGGACTGTCCCCGTTTGACACACTTGTTAAAATGTCCTCGGCACCATATACTGCCCGTTCTTCTTTGCGGGGGCATTAGCAAGCATATCCTCACGGTTATCGCCGTTTGTTACCGTATCATCCCGGAACACATTTTCCATATCAATAACCTGTACAGCCGGATCTGTATCCTCAGTATCGATTTCATTTAACATATCCGCAAATTCTATCATCTTCTCCATGTCGGAGCGGGCCTGAGCCCGGGCTTCGCCCTCAAGCTCAAGCTTTGCGAGGATGCTTACGTATTCAATCATATCGTCATCTATCTTTGTTGCCATTTTTTTCTCTCACAAATAATTTATAGCCTGCCGTATATCCGACACACCCACAATTTCTATATCATATTTATTTAACTCTTCTTTTTCCAAAGAAACCTTAGGTACTATGCAGGTCTTAAACTTAAGCTTCGCAGCTTCAGCAATACGATCCTTAAGCCTCGTTACAGCCCTGACCTCACCGGAGAGTCCTACCTCACCGAAGCATACGGTATCATCCGGCAGTTCTTTAGACTTATAACTCCCGGCAAGAGCCATAACGATAGCAAGATCGAGAGCCGGCTCCGTAACCCTTATGCCGCCCGCTATATTTACATAGGCATCATAGCCGGACATATGTATTCCGGAGTGCTTTTCCATGACGGCCATCAGGATATTTACACGATTCGGATCCGTGCCCGACGCCGTGCGCCTTGGTATCCCGAAATCAGATCTCATAGTCAGTGCCTGCACCTCTACCATTATAGGTCTTGTCCCTTCAATCAGACATGAAATAACTGATCCGGGAGCGTCCTTTGCTCGTCCGCTTATCATGTGCGCAGACGGATTGGGCACCTCTTTCATGCCTTCTGAAGTCATTTCAAAAACGCCTATCTCATCCGTTGCGCCGAAGCGGTTTTTAACGCAGCGCAGGATGCGATAGGCGGCATTTTTTTCTCCCTCAAGATAGAGCACGGTATCTACCATATGTTCAAGCAGCCTGGGACCTGCAACAACGCCCTCTTTAGTAACGTGTCCTATTATAAAAACCGCTATCCCTTCTTCCTTCGCAAGATGCATAAGAAGCATGGTACACTCACGAACCTGTGCCGGACTCCCAGGTGCTGAGTCTGACGCCGAGCAGCTCATGGTCTGCACGGAATCTATTATCATAAGATCGGGTTTTGTCTGTCTTGCAGTATCACATATATCATCAAGCTGAGTTTCACACAAAAGCTTAAGTCCTTCAGGCATATCACCTATCCTGTCGGCCCGAAGCTTTATCTGTCTTAAGGATTCCTCTCCCGACACATAAAGGACATCGCGTTTATCGGATGCCATATTCCTACACATCTGAAGGATAAGAGTTGACTTACCGATACCGGGATCACCGCCTGTCAGCACCAGACTTCCCTTTACGGCTCCTCCGCCGAGCACCCTGTCCATCTCGGAAAATCCTGTTAATAATCTCTCTCCTTCATCGGTTCTTACCTCAGATATAGATACGGGTTTATTCTCCCGAAGAGATACCGGGCGGTGATCGGCTGTTCTTCTTGAGGATGATTTACCGGCGGAAGGTGCCTCCGTCATGGTATTCCATTGTTTACAGGCCGGACACTGACCGACCCACTTCGCAGACTCGTGACCGCACTCCTTACAAAAGAAGAGTGTTCCTTTCCCTGCCATGCTTCCTCCGTACGGTCTTAATCCAGTTTCTTGATTTCTACGTTAGTAAGCTCATCCTCTACACTCGCTGCGCTGAATGAAAGCTTTCCGCCGATGCCTGTCGTTATCTTCTCGGCAAACTCACCATTGATAATTACAGCATACTTTACATTTTCCTCAAGGCCGACCGTTATCTGGGCATCTCCCTCGGCATCCATGTCAAATGTGATGCCCTCGTCTGATTCCTCAAAATGAAAAACAGCCGTTCCGGGATATGATTCATAAAGAAAAGCTTCGTTTTTCTCAAGTTTCGTTATCTCTGCAAATGTCTTAACCTTATACGTATCTCCGGCATGCTCAAAATCAGATATTTTCTTTTTTTCGGAAAGATGAAAGTTTCCGAAGCTTAACGTACCGTCATCTTCTTCACGAATTATTTCTTCAACTATAGCCATGATAAAATACCTCCCTGCTTTATTTAATTCATTTTAACATATATATGATAAATTTACATCGAAATTTTATTTGAAATTACACTTAACGCTTCTTTCAAATCGTCTTAAAAGTCAGTTTCCCGTCCTTGGCCGATATACTAACCTGCTTCTTGCCGTCAAGCTCACCCTCTAAGAGCATGCGTGCCAGCTCATCCTCTACATCAGTCTGAATCCTTCTTTTAAGAGGACGCGCGCCGTATTTTACATCATATCCCTTATCTGTGAGATACCTCTTTCCTGCAGCTGTAAGCTTAACGGTAAATCCGCCCGCTTCCTTCGCGCGCTTATTAAGAGCCGCTATCTCGATGTCTACTATTTCGCCTATCTCCTCTTTAGAAAGCTGCTTGAATACGATAATTTCATCCACACGGTTTATAAACTCCGGTCTGAACTCTCTTTTTACGTCGTCCATAACCCTCGCCTTCATATCCTTGTAAAGCGTATCCATATTCTCATCAGTATTAAATCCCAGCTTTTTAGGCTCAGTTATATTTCTTGCTCCGATATTGGAAGTCATGATTATAACCGTATTCTTAAAATCTACCGTTCGTCCCTCCGAGTCGGTTATGCGGCCGTCATCAAGCACCTGAAGCAGAACATTGAAAATGTCCGGATGTGCCTTTTCTATCTCATCAAACAGGATGACGGAGTAGGGATTGCGTCTCACCTTTTCACTGAGCTGACCGCCCTCTTCGTACCCGACATAACCCGGAGGCGAGCCTATGATCTTTGATACGGTATGCTTTTCCATGTATTCGGACATATCGACCCTGATAAGTGACTCCTCACTTCCGAACAATGCTTCCGCAAGAGCCTTTGTAAGCTCTGTTTTTCCGACACCGGTAGGTCCGAGGAACATAAAGGATCCTACAGGCTTGTTCGGATCTCCGAGTCCCGTACGACCTCTGCGTATGGCCTTTGCCACGGAATTTACGGCTTCATTCTGACCGATAAGGCGCTTGTGAAGCTCTTCCTCAAGCTTAAGCAGCCTCTCGGATTCCTTTGCGGTAAGCTTTGAAAGCGGTATCTTTGTCCACATAGATACTACAGATGCAATTTCATCCTCGCCTACAGTTGCGCGCGGCGCTTCTTTTACGCTTACCTTTAAACTCAGCTTTTCAAGCTTTTCATTTATCTTTTTTTCCTGACGTCTTATTCGACCGGCTTCCTTCATGTCACCGGACACAAGAGCTTCTTCCTTCTTTGCATCAAGCTCCTGAAGCTCGGCACTGAGTCTCAGAACCTCACGACTGCCCTCAGAAGGCTTAAGCCCTGCCTTTGAAGCGGCCTCATCTATAAGATCTATAGCCTTATCAGGGAGGAATCGGTCAGTAATAAACCGCCTTGAAAGCTTAACTGCCGCTTTAACAGCCTCATCCGTAATAGTCACATTATGATGATCCTCATAGAGATATTTTATTCCTTTGAGGATTTCAACAGACATATCCTCATCCGGCTCCTGTATGGTAACAGGCTGAAATCTTCTCTCGAGAGCCGCATCCTTTTCTATATGCTTTCTGTATTCGTTTGTCGTTGTTGCGCCGATAAGCTGAAGCTCTCCTCTTGCGAGCGCCGGCTTTAAAATATTGGCCGCATCCATAGCGCCTTCTGCGTTTCCTGCTCCGATAAGTGTATGGAGCTCATCAAGGAATAATAATACATCTCCGCTTGCAATTACCTCATTGATAACTCCCTTGATCCTTTCTTCAAACTCACCTCTGTATTTTGTACCGGCAACCATTCCCGAAAGATCAAGACTTACGACACGCTTTCCGGAAAGATTGGCGGGTACGTTGCCGGAAACTATTCTTTGTGCCAGCGCCTCTGCAACCGCCGTCTTACCTACGCCCGGATCCCCTATAAGACAAGGGTTGTTTTTAGTCCTCCGGTTTAATATCTGAATTACCCTCTCTATCTCATCTTCCCTGCCTATAACGGGATCAAGACTTCCTTCGGCTGCCATCGCTGTTAAGTCCGTGCTGTACCGGTCAGTTACGGGCGTAGCCGAACCGTATTCGTTTTTAAAAGCAGACATATCCTCTCTGAAAGCCATATTCGGGTCAAAGCCCATGGCAGATACGGTGTCCGAATAGATCTTTTTAGGATCAGCGCCGAGACTCATGATGAAACGTGTTGAAATACCGTCTCTCTCCTTAAGAAGTGAGATCAGGATATGCTCTGTTCCTGTTTCTTCAGATTCAAATCTTACAGCCTCCGCATGAGCTCCCTCCAAAACTCTCATAGCTCTCGGAGTATACTCCCCCTCCTCCATCAGCGCTATGTCATTGGCGCCGATCATCTTTGAGCAAAGGGAAGCAATGTCTGATGCCTTTACTCCTGCACTTCCCAGTATCTTACCCGCAAGCGAATCTGTCACCTGCGAGAGTCCTATGAGCAGGTGTTCCGAACCTACCGCACTCTGACCGAGATCAGCCGCTGCGTGCTTTGCCTTTGCAAGTACCTCTTCTGCTTTTTTTGTAAATTTTTTATCCATAGAATTATACCCTTATTTATTAATTACAAATACCCCTTCTTAAATACCCCTGCCTTCTTCAGCGCTGAAAATACTCCGAAATATACAACAACTGCAATAATCGCCGTAATAATAAGCACCGGCAAATTATGTCCGATAACCATATAAAGACCTCTGTATACAAGCAGTGCAACTATCCCCATAATTGCCGAACTAAACAGGGGAAGCATAAATGTTACCGAAATTTCCTGCCTGTAACCGTTATATTTATACAAAGACCTCATATTTAAAACAAACACTATAAACGCAAATACCATAACTCCTATAACAAGGGAGTAAATGCCGGCGCCGGCCAAAAGCAGCACTACCACAAGCGGTATATGAACCGCAAGAGCGATAGCCGAGTGTATGACAGGCACACGCATCTTATCAATGCCCTGAAGCGCTGATCCCGTTATGGTTGACAGTGTGTAAAATACTATCGCCGCTCCTCCGACCTTAAGCATGATCGAACCTTCCACAGCATCAAATCGTCTGAAAAGAAGCTCTATAACAGGCTGTCCGAGTACCATAAGCGCAACCATGATCGGTATAGCGACTATCATGGTTATCCTGACCGTTTTCCGGATCTTATTATTGATCTCTGCCGTATCTCCCTGTGTAAATGATCTTACTATACTGGGAAGCATGGAGGCGGACATCGCCGAAGCTATGCCCATAGGGATACTTGTAAGAGTTGAAAAGCTTTGTCCGTAGTTACCGAGAAGTCCCATAATCGTAACTTTATCGGTACTCATGAGCATGATCTTATTAAACAAGATATCGTCAAGCATAGCCGAGACATTATAAAAGGTCTGTCCTATTATTATCGGAATGACTGTAGCCAAAATAAGCTTATACGTATCTGCTACAGGCACGTCTTCACTGACTGTATCGGCTTTTAGCTTGGAGCTGTAAAGAATACGGTTCCTGAACACAAGTATCATCACAACCGCAAGAGCAGCCGCCGCACCCAGACATGTACCGAGAGTACCGCCCATCGCCCCGTATTCTCCGGGATTAACGGTTTCGGCATAAGCTCTCATAAATCCGTAGCTGGCAACCACACTGACTATCGCATTTACAATCTGCTCTATAAGCTGCGAAACAGCAGTGGGAACCATATTTCCCTGTCCCTGAAAGAACCCTCTGTATACGCCGAGTACCGCTACTATCAAAACCGTGGGTGCAAGAACCTTAAGCGGACTTTTTACTCCCGGAACACCCGAATACAACACGTTTTCTATCCCTTCTGCTCCGAAGAAAAGAATAAGCGCGGCAATTCCTCCGGTTATAGCTGCCACAACAAGCGCCCTTAAGGCTACCTGCATCGTATTCCTGTGCTGCTCTTTTGTGAGTCTTGCGGAAACAAGCTTTGAAACCGCCATAGGCATACCGTAGGACGAAAGAATCAGAGCTATGTTATAAACATTAAATGCCGCCGAATATATACCAGACCCTTCCGGTCCTATTATATTGGCCATAGGTATACGGTATAGCATACCTATGATCCTTACGATAATACCGCTGATTGCAAGGAGGCCTCCCTGCATCATAAAATTTTGTTTTCCGAGTAAAGCTAACTTTCGTTTTGCCATATTACTATTCTCTATCTTTCCCGCATTTGTCGTTACTGTTTAAAGGCCGACTATATTTATCAGCTTCCCGGGCACATATATTTCTTTATTTATCTCTCCGGGCAGCTTATCCCCCAGTGTTTCCTTGGCAAGTGCGATAACCTCGTCCTTGGCTGCAGCTGTGGGCACTGACATCTTCCCTCTTACCTTGCCGTTTATTTGGATCACCATCTCGATGCTGTCCTCTTCCATGGCGGCTTCATCTGCCGCAGGCCAGCTTTCTTTGAATACACTTTCCTCTCCGCCTGTCATCTCCCACATTTCCTCAGCGATATGCGGTGCAAATGGCGCAATCAGAACTGAAATAGTCTTAAGTGTTTCATCATCGACTCCCCCCTGCTTAGCGGCAAGGTCGTTTATCTTGTTTGTGTATTCCATAAAACCGCTTATAACAGTATTTAAGCTGAAGCTCTCAAGCCTCTGGCTTATATCGTATATAAGCTTGTTTCTTAAGCGGTTCATATCCTTTGTTAACTCATTTCCTTTGCCTGCATTTTCACTGCAAAGTCTGTAAAGCTTTGTGATAAATCTGAAAACTCCGTCTATACCGCTGTCATCCCACTCGGCATCCATATCCGGGGGGCCGACAAAAAGCTCATACATACGAAGCGAATCACATCCGTATTCGGAAACAAGCTCATCCGGGGAAACGACATTTCCCTTGGATTTACTCATCTTAGCGCCTTCTTTTACTATCATTCCCTGATTAAAGAGACGTATAAACGGCTCATCAAAGCCGACAACTCCTATATCCTTTAAAAACTTTGTATAAAATCTTGCATACAACAGGTGAAGAACGGCATGCTCAACACCGCCGACATACATATCAACCGGAAGATATTTGTCCGCCTTTTCCCTGCTTATAATTTCCTTGTCATTTTTGTTATCAGGATAGCGCAAAAAATACCATGAGGATCCTGCCCACTGCGGCATGGTGTTGGTTTCTCGCTTTGCGCTCTTACCGCACTCAGGACAAGTCGTATTTACCCACTCTTCTATAGCCGCAAGAGGAGACTCCCCTGTTCCGGTAGGTTCATATTTTTCAACATCCGGAAGCGTAAGAGGAAGCTGATCTTCAGGTACGGCAACGGCGCCGCAATCCGGGCAATGCACTATAGGGATCGGCTCGCCCCAGTAACGCTGGCGTGAAAATACCCAGTCACGCAGTTTAAAGTTTTTCCTCTTCTTGCCTATTCCCTTCTTCTCTATGATATCAGGTGCTTCAACCTTAAGCCTTGAGGACTCCATACCATTCCACTCACCTGAATTTATAAGAATTCCCTCTGCCTCTGTGTAGGCTTCTTCTAATTCGTCAGCCGGCTCGCCGTCTTTAGCTATAACCTGAACGATGGGTATATCAAATTTCTTTGCAAATTCAAAATCTCTTGAATCATGGGCAGGCACGCACATGATAGCGCCTGTTCCGTAATCGGCAAGAACATAATCGGAAAGCCAGATCGGCACCTTTTTGCCGTTCACGGGATTAATTGCATAAGAGCCTGTGAATACACCCGTCTTTTCCTTATCCTGCATACGATCTATATTTGATCTCGTTGAAGCTTTGTAAATGTAATCCTCTACCGCAGTCTTCGTTTCATCCGATGCAAGCGCTGATGCGAGCTTATGCTCTGGAGCAAGAACGAGAAATGTGGCTCCGTGAAGCGTGTCAGGTCTCGTGGTGAAAACAGTTATCTTGTCATCTGTTCCGTCAACATTAAAATCGACCTCCGCTCCGTAGCTTCTTCCGATCCACTCCGACTGCATCTTCTTAACCTTTTCAGGCCATTCCAGGCTCTCAAGATCATCAAGAAGCCTGTCAGCATAAGCTGTTATCTTAAGCATCCACTGACGAAGGTTTTTCTTTGTTACCTCAGCGCCGCATCTTTCACAGCTCCCGTCAACTACCTCTTCATTGGAAAGACCGGTCTTACATGACGGACACCAGTTAATAGGCATCTCCTTTTCATACGCAAGACCGTTTTTAAACATCTGCACAAATATCCATTGGGTCCAGCGGTAGTAATCGGGATCCGTTGTATTTATCTCCATATCCCAGTCATAAACCGCCGCTATTTCCTTGATCTGACGCCTAATGTTGTCGATGTTTTTTTCCGTGGATATGCCCGGATGCTGCCCTGTTTTTATGGCAAAATTCTCTGCCGGGAGGCCAAATGCATCCCACCCCATGGGGTGTATAACATAATTTCCTTTCAGTATCTGATAACGGCTCCAGACGTCACTTATAACATACCCCCTCCAGTGACCGACATGAAGACCTGTTCCCGAAGGGTAAGGAAACATATCGAGACAGTAATACTTGCTTTTTTTACCGTCATTTACATTAATCGGGGAAACCTCCCACTTTGCTCTCCACTTTTTTTCTACTGCTGTATAATTATATTTTGCCATGTTTTTCTCCGTCATTTTATCTTCATCATATAGTGTGTCAATGGGGACGTATCTCTTTGACACACATCTTATAACCCCAAGTATTTTTTCACATCTTCTATGTGCTCTTTAGTATCATTAAGCCCCATATAATAAAGGTCGGCCAGCTCATCTAAGTCATTACAAAACAAAGTAAGCTCAAGCGGTCTGCTCGGTGCAAGCTGGAATATACGCCCCTGCGCTTCAAGCTTGTTTAAATTATCTATCTCTTTATTGTAAAAATATGAATTCAGTCTCAGCTTCGTAGCCATCTTCGGATATTTCTTTTTGTAAAGAGTATTCACGATCACATCCGAAAATTCTTTTTTCGCTTTAAATGTTTTTTCTCTCGTTCGTATTACTACGATTTTTTCGTAGCCTTCGTTTATAGCCCACTCTACCGGCACATGCTTTGCAATGCCTCCGTCAAGATAAGGAACACCATTTACCGTAACAGGCCACGAGCCAAAGGGAACTGTCGCGCCCGCCTGCATATAAAACAGAAAGTCTTCATCGACACCTTTTTCAAAATACTCTTCCTTACCTGTGCGCAGATTAGTCGCTATACATACATAACGCCTGTCGGGGTTGTTAAATTGCTTCTTTCTTAAAGGTATATCCTTCTGCACCGGACCCCACATAAATCTGAAGCCGGTTATACCCTTATTTTCAAGTATGGCCTTGGCTCCGATAAACCTGCTGTCATGTCTGTATTTTAAAGTAAGATATGCACCGCGTCCGATCTGTCCGGAAAGATAATTCACGCCGCTCATGGCTCCTGCAGACACGCCTATGTAGCAGTCAAGATTAATGTCATTCATCATGAGAGCATCGAGAGCTCCCATAGCATACATACTTCTGAGGGCGCCGCCTTCTACGACAAGACATCCGTGTGTAAGCTTGTCGGAAGCTATTCCCTGAGGTATATTATCAAGTCCTTTATATGCTTTCATTTGCACCGCCTCCGTATTCTGTCTATTATACATAAGGAGTTTCGTATCGTCAATTGCGGAGTAATGTTTTGTGACGTGTGTCGCTTTGGGGACACACTTGCAACATTCCTGCAACTAATATAAAATACGGGAAAAGGAGTTGGCTATGAATACATACGGATTTATAGGTCTGGGGCTGATCGGAGGCTCTCTTGCTAAGATGATACGAAAAAATGAACCCGACGCCCGGATCATTTGTTACTCAAGAAATAAAGAAAAGCTCCTGCCTGCCGTACAGGACAAAATTATAGACAGCCGTCTCACACAGCCGGGCGAGGAGCTCGGTAAATGTGACATTATTTTTTTATGTACGCCTGTACTTTATTTTGAGGACATTTTATTTAAAATAAAGGATCATATCTCCGACGGACAAATAATAACGGACGTCGGAAGCGTTAAAGTCGCGCCTGCAGAGGCTGCAAAAAAAGCCGGTCTGTCTGCGAGTTTTATAGGCGGTCATCCCATGGCCGGTTCGGAAAAGACCGGGTACGAGAATTCGGATGCGGAGCTTTTAAAGGGATGCACATATATACTGACACCTGCATATGATACTCCGCCGGATAGTCTTAAGCGACTCAAAGGTCTGCTAACAGATATCGGCTGTAACATCAGTATTACCACACCCGAGCTTCACGACTACGCGGTAGCAGGCATTTCCCACCTGCCTCACTTAAGCGCAGTCGCCCTTACCGAAACAATAAAAAAAGCCGATACGGACGATCTCATGATGAGATTTGCCGCAACAGGCTTTAGGGATACTACTCGCATAGCCGCTTCGTCCCCTGAAGTCTGGGAGCAGATATGCACCGCAAACTCCGGAAATATCGTAAAACTTCTCGATGCTTATATAGATGAACTTACTTCATTAAAAAACATCTTACAATCCGGAAACGGTTCCGGCATAAATGAAGCGTTCCGATCGGCCGGTGAGTATCTTAAAAAAATGCAGTAGTGTGTCAAGTCAGCAGCGTCTTTATAATATGCTTATATACGTCGCTGCTTTTTTTATTCCAGTTTGCGCATATACTTTTTGCATTTTCCTCAAGCGGTACACTGATAGAAAGATCAATAATAGTAGATAGTTTTTCCTTCACTTTACAGATGACAGTATACTCACCGTATTTATTCTGGAAATATTCACTCGTAACAGAAACATCGTTCTTTAATTCGTATTTGTTTTCACTTATGAATCTGTCGATATCATCTCTGAAGGAGTCTGCTATATCCTCCTTAAACTTATCGACAGCAAGCTCTCCCCGCTCGGTTAAAGTATAAAGTGATATGTTCTGTTTTTCAGCACAGGTAATAAAATCATCCTCTTCTAAGGAGTTTAATACCTCCTGAACGGTAAAGTAATTAGCATACTCTCCGGATGTGAAAAAATCCACTATCTTATTGTTGGAAATGTGGTGCTTAACCTTACTTAGCATATACAGCACCATGAGTTTATATAATTTTGATGTTCCTTCTATCATAATTACCTAAACCTCTTTATCTGTTCAAGCTTAGTTAATACGTGTCAATGGGGACGGTTCTACTGACACACTTTCGCCACTCGCTACTCAAAAATAAAACAAAAAAAAGTCTTACGACAGGCGCGTGACAAGCCGAAAGACCTTCTGACAGATAAGTCTGCCAAGTACACCATCAGGGGTTCGAACCCTGGACACCCTGATTAAGAGTCAGGTGCTCTGCCAGCTGAGCTAATGGTGCATACGTGAAAAACTCACAACAGAGGCTATTATATACTGTATTCAGAAATAATGCAAGTGTTTTTTTAAATTTTTTAATATATTTTTTTTACCCTCTAAAATCCAACGCGGTCAGCCAATACTGTCAAACAGGGACAGTCCCTATATGTCAGTCCTGACGCAAAGGGACTGTCCCTGTTTGACACACATCCTCTATCGCCCCCCAAACTTCTTCAATGCTTGTTTTCTTAAGCGAAGAAGTAAGTATAAGCTTATCCTCCGGCCTCATCCCGAATGTCTGCCGGATCATCTTTTTGTTTTTTTCTATCTCATTTTTTTTGAGCTTATCACCCTTTGTAGCTATAACTACGGGACGGAAGCCTGATTCGACAATCCAGTCAAACATCTGCCGGTCTAAATCACTCGGAGCGTGGCGTGAATCAGCGAGCAAAAACACAGCTTTAAGCTGCTGTGAGCCCTTTAGGTATCTTTCAACCATCTTCCCCCACTGCTGCCTTACCTTTAGCGCTGCCTTGGTATATCCGTAACCCGGAAGGTCGACCAGATAAAGGGAGTCGTTTATGTTGTAATAATTAACGGTCTGGGTTTTTCCCGGAGATGCGGAAACGCGTGCATATGCCTTGCGATTCATGAGTGCATTGATAAGCGATGACTTTCCTACATTGGATCGTCCTGCAAAAGCCACCTCCGGCATTTGGGTTTGGGGAAGCTTGCTGGTTATGCCTATGACTATATCAAGATTAACTTTTTTGATTACCATTAATTCAGTCCTTTATATTTTAAAAAACCAACCCTTAATGCGTCAGTGCCTTATCAAGCACCTCTTTCATCTTAGTCACATAAGTTATATCCAGCTTACCGGTAATCTCTTTATCAAGGTTTTCTATATCACTTTTATTTGCTGCCGGAACGATAACTCGCTTCATGCCGGCTTTGCCCGCTGCCAGAAGCTTTTCCTTTAGGCCGCCTACGGGAAGAACAAGCCCCCTTAAGGTTATTTCACCCGTCATAGCAAGCTCACCGTCTATTTTCTTTCCGGTTATAGCCGAATAAATGCCGGTAGCCATGGTTATGCCGGCCGAAGGTCCGTCTTTGGGCACTGCCCCTTCGGGTATATGAAGATGAATGGTTGTATTGTCAAAGAAATCATCCTCTTTATCCGTTATTACGGATCTCACAAATGAAAGAGCTATGCGCGCCGACTCCTTCATTACGTCACCCATCTGACCTGTCAGGATAAGCCCCTCGTGACCGGGCATCGTTCCCACCTCTATTTCAAGAACCGTACCGCCGACACTGGTCCATGCAAGCCCGTGAATTATGCCTACGGCAGGCTTATGGGAAAATACGGGAGCAGGCACACGGTCGGTTCCGAGAAACTCTTCAAGATTATTCTTACTGACACGTATCGTATCATTTTTCAGTTCCCCGCTATCATAGAGCTTGGTGACTGCCTTCCTGCATATGGCAGCAATCTTTCGCTCCAAGGTTCTTACACCGGCTTCCGCGGTATATTGTGAGATTATGGCGCTTATAGCAGTGTCACTTATCTTTAGCTGCTTAGAGGTAAGACCGTTTTTAATTATCTGCTTAGGGATAAGATGCTCCTTGGCTATATGTATTTTTTCATTTTCCGTATAGCTGTTCAGCTCTATAATCTCCATCCTGTCAAGAAGCGGCTGGCTTATCTGCGAAAGGTCATTTGCTGTCGTGATAAACAATACCTCTGAAAGATCCATGGGCATCTCAACATAGTGATCCGTAAATTTCGAGTTCTGTTCGGGATCAAGCACCTCAAGAAGCGCCGCCTGCGTATCGCCGTGATTATAATCACTGCTCACCTTATCTATTTCATCAAGAAGTATAAGGGGGTTTTTCACGCCTGCATCTATCAGACCGTTTATAATACGTCCGGGTATAGCTCCCACATATGTACGTCTGTGTCCTCTTATCTCAGCTTCATCACGAACACCGCCTAGAGCTATACGTATGTATTTCTTATTCATGGCGCGTGCCACCGACTGTGCGATAGAGGTCTTTCCTGTTCCCGGAGGACCGGCAAGACAAAGAATAGGCGCATCGCCTTTGTTGGTAATATTTCTTACCGCCAAAGCCTCAACGACTCTTTCTTTTACCTTTTCAAGCCCGTAATGGTCATCATCCAGCGCTTTTTTAACGGCACTGATATCCTCCGTTTCATCTGAGAGCTTCTCCCACGGAATATCAAGCAAGGTAGATATATAGCTTCTTGATACATTGGCCTCCGGAGAATTGGGCGCAAGCTTTTTAAAGCGCTTGATCTCCTTTTCTATCTTCTCCTTTATCTCAGGCGCCGCCTCAAGCTCTTTGCACCTGCGAGCCAGTTCATCGGCTTCACTTTCCGCTGATTCCCCGTCAAGCTCTTCATTAATAACCTTTATCTGCTCTCTCAGGACAAAATCTCTGTGGTTCTTGTCAAGATTCTTCTTAACACGGGCATCTATATGCGCCTTGAGCTTGTTTACCTGCACCTCGGTATTTAGCGCATTGGCAAGGATTTCAAAGCGGTGATTCAGGCTTGCAAGATCAAGAAACGTCTGCTTTACTTTGTAATCAAGCTGCAGCTCACCCGCTACAGCCTCCATAAACTCACCAACGCTCTCTATCGCGTTAAATCTGAGTATGACGCTTCGCTTAACCTGGGGAGCAGCCTGCAATGTCTGCAGATATTCCTGGACGAGTCCGTTGAGCTCTCTCCTTATGGCTCCTGCCAGTACAGGGTCGTTTTCCGCCTCTTTTTCAATAACGTCACGATTTTCAAGAACTACAGTGGCTTCGGAAGGCGTAACAGTATTATCTATGTCAAAAATAAGGCCTTTAATGAGTCCTTTAAATTTGACATTAAGAATACTTTCCTGACTTTCTCTTATCTCCGCAACCTCGGAAACTGTCCCTGTAGGATACGGCTCCTCAGTGTCTCTGTTTCTGACAGTAACAAGAAAAAGCCTTTTGTCATCGCTTTCATAAGCCTTCTTCACTGCCCTGATAATGTCTTTATTTGTTGTTTCAAGCACCATGGTAGATCCCGGTATCATAGTTCTTTCATGAACCGGCACCATAGGCAGTTTAATTTTATTATCGTAGTCTGTTTTTGACATATATCCCTCTGTTTATTATTTACTGCGCCTTCCGTCCAAGGAGGGGCTCAGCCTCAGCAGCGTTGCCGTATTCAAGCAGCGGGTCGGCATTACCCTCTACGGATTCTTTTGTTATCACACACTTGCTTACAGATGTATCGGACGGTATGTTGAACATAACATCGGACATAACATTTTCAAGGATGGCGCGAAGCCCTCGTGCTCCGGTCTTCCTCTCGAAGCTTTTCCTTGCTATGGCCTTCAATGCATCGTTAGTAAATTCAAGCTTTACATTATCCATTTCAAAAAGCGTCTGGTACTGCTTGACTATCGAATTCTTAGGCTCCGTAAGTATCTTGATAAGTGACTCCTCATCAAGCGTATCAAGTGCCACAACGACAGGTATACGACCGATAAACTCAGGTATAAGACCAAACTTTATAAGATCCTGCGGCAGTGTTTTATGGAAAAGCTCTCCTGTATCCTGAAGAATCCTTTCCTTTAATTCAGAGCCGAATCCTATCGTATTCTTGCCGAGTCTGTTCTCGATAACCTTATCAAGACCGTCAAATGCTCCGCCGCATATAAAAAGGATATTGGTGGTATCCAGAGTAATAAGCTCCTGCTGCGGATGCTTCCTTCCGCCCTGCGGCGGCACACTCGCCTCTGTTCCCTCAAGTATCTTAAGAAGCGCCTGCTGGACGCCCTCTCCTGACACATCTCTGGTGATCGACACATTTTCGCTTTTTTTGCATATCTTATCGATCTCATCGATGTAAATGATACCGGTCTGCGCCTTTTCGACATCATAGTCAGCTGCCGTCAGGAGCTTAAGAAGTATATTTTCAACGTCCTCGCCCACATATCCGGCCTCTGTCAGCGTAGTGGCATCGGCTATGGCAAAGGGAACATTTAACATCTTAGCCAGGTTCTGCGCAAGAAATGTCTTACCCGAACCCGTAGGGCCCATCAAAAGTATATTGCTTTTTTGTATTTCAACCCCGCTCTGCTTTCCGTACAGTATTCTTTTATAATGATTGTATACTGCAACTGCCAGAGCTTTTTTCGCGTCATTTTGCCCTACTACGTACTCATCCAGATATTCCTTGATCTCATGGGGCTTTAACAGATTAATACCTGCCGGCTCACTCTCGCCTGTTCCTTCTGTGTATACACCAAGCTCCTCATGAAGGATATCCAGGCAAACATTTACACACTCATTGCATATAAAAACGTTATTGGGTCCCTGTATAAGCTTCTCTACGGCGCTTTGCCTTTTATTGCAAAAGGAGCATCTGAGCTCGTCTCCATTTACTCGTCCCGCCATTATTACCTCCGGTTCGTCTTTGCAAATGTAATCTCTTAATTGTCGAAATAAGGGACCATGAAACTATCATAGTCCCTTATCTTTATTCTTCGTTTATTTTATCTCTGTTCTCTACAACCTTATCAATAAGACCGTACGCAAGAGCCTCCTGCGCATCCATATAGTTGTCACGCTCGGTATCTCTGTCGATCTCTTCTATAGACCTGCCGGTATTCTCGGCAAGTATGCGGTTTAACTTGTTTCTGGTCTTTAAGATATTCTCGGCTACTATACGTATCTCAGTTTCCTGACCTCTGGCACCGCCTGAAGGCTGGTGTATCATGATCTCGGAATTAGGAAGCGCAAGACGCTTACCCTTGGTTCCGCCCGCAAGAAGGAAAGCTCCCATGCTCGCAGCCATACCTATACATATAGTAGAAACATCACACTTAATATAACGCATAGTATCATAAATAGCAAATCCCGCAAACACGGAACCGCCCGGTGAGTTTATGTAAAGATTAATATCCTTTGAAGGATCCTCTGACTCAAGGAATAAAAGCTGCGCAACTATTACGCTCGCGCTCGCATCATTAACCTCCTGGTCAAGAAAAATGATCCTGTCTTTTAACAGACGTGAATAAATATCATAGGAGCGCTCTCCTCTGCTCGTCTGTTCTATGACGTAAGGCACCAGTGACATATCCATAATAAAACCCCCTTAAATATCAGGCTTCCTTATCAGCAGCCTTTTTAGCAGTAGTCTTCTTTGCTGTCGTCTTTTTAGCAGCGGGCTTTTCTTCCTTTTCGCCTTCAGCTGCCTTTTTTGTTGTTGTCTTCTTAGCTGTTGAAGTCTTCTTTGCGGCAGGCTTCTTTTCTTCCTTTTCTTCAGCCTTATCCTCAGTCTTCTTTGCCGTTGTCTTTTTAGCTGTCGTCTTCTTGGCAGCAGGCTTTTCTTCAGCATCTTCGGACTTCTCGTCCGCCTTCTTCGCTGTCGTCTTCTTAGCTGTTACCTTCTTTGCTGTTGTTTTCTTTTCTTCTTTTTCTTCTTTTTCTTCTTTATCGGCCTTAGTGCTCTTTGAAGTCTTCTTTTCAGCCTTCTTTGCTACTTCCTTAGCCTCGGATGTAACTATATCAAGTGCCTTGCGGATAACTATATCCTCACGAAGAAGTTCCTTGCCCTCATCGTCAAGCATTACCTCAAACTCATCGGCTTCTAAGTTGTAATTCTTCGCATTCTTCTCAAGCTCTGCCTTATACTCCTCGTCTGAAGCTTCAAGCTTTTCTGCCTTTGCTATCGCCTCAAGAACGAGTCTTTGCTTAAGTCTCTTTTCAGCATCGGGCTTTAAGTTCTCCATGAACTTTTCAGCAGTGATGTTCATATACTTAAGGTACTGGTCAAATGTCATACCCTGCTGCGTAACATTTCTCTCGATATCACCGGCCATCCTCTGAACCTGCGTATCGATAAGCGCCTGAGGAAGCTCAAGCTCGCAATCCTCTATGATGATATCAAGAGCCTCTCTCTCTTTCTTGTTTTTAGCGCTTGTTTCCTTCGCCTCTGTGAGATTCTTCTTTATATTCTCTTTGTAAGCATCAAGACTGTCATATCCGTTATCCTCAGCAAACTCATCATTAAGCTCGGGGAGCTGCTTCTCCTTGATCTCCTTAAGTGTTACCTTAAACACGGCATCCTTGCCCTTAAGAGCTGAAGCATGATACTCATCCGGGAACTTAACCTTTACATCTCTTTCCTCACCTATGTTCATACCGATCAGCTGATCTTCAAAGTTGTCGATAAATGTGTGAGATCCTATAGTAAGCGGATAATCTGTTCCCTTTCCGCCCTCAAACGGAACTCCGTCTATGGTTCCCTCAAAGTCGATAGTCGTAAGATCCTTATCCTGAACAGGACGGTCTGTAATCTCTACGTTACGGGCATTAGTGTTCTGAACCTTCTTAAGCTCGTCTTCAACCTCTGCATCCGTAACCTTTGTATCCTGCTTCTCTACCTCTACGCCTTTGTACTTGCCGAGCTTTACCTCAGGCTTAACAGCAACCTCTGCCGTAAATACAAGAGGCTTTTCCTCATCCATCTTCACTACCTTAAGAGAAGGCTTGGAAACAATATCAAGATCCGACTCTGCCTTTGCCTTTTCATAAAGCTCGGGAACTACCTCGTTTACTGCTTCATCATGGAAAAATGTCTTTCCGTACATCTTCTCAATGATCTTTCTGGGGGCCTTTCCCTTTCTGAATCCGGGAATGCTGATCTTTCCCTTATTCTTATCATAGGCCTTTTGTACTCCCTTCTCAAACTCCTCGGCTGTTGCCTCGATAGTAAGGCGGTACATATTTTTCTCGCTCATCTGCTCGACTTTAACATCCATAGTCGTAACGCTCCTCCTTGAAATTAAGCTGCATAATATTTTAAAAATGATTAACGTGCATAGGCTCGGTTAATCACGCATTTGGTTATTATATCATATATAAAAAATGATTGCTATACTTTTTTTGTGAGTTAGTTCTTTACTATATTCGGATTTTATTTTATACTTTATTGTATGTCAAACAGGGACACACTTTCCCCCATCTGACACATAAAGTTAATTATTAAAAGGTTATAAGAATATAATGAAGATTTCACGTTTTATCAAAAAAACAATCGCTCCTTTACTAATGCTTTCTGCGATCACCGCTCCGGCTGCCTTTGCATCCGCCCCTGCGCTTACATTTGCAGAAGAAGTCGTGGCTCAGGACACTGCAAAAGAAGCCGCAGAAAACGCAGAAAGCACCGGGACACAGTCCGAACCTGAAAAGGATCTCTATATCCCGCAGGCTCCGGATATTTATTCCGGCTCAGCTATTCTTATGGATGCTGACACGGGAGCTATCCTGATGGATAAAAACTCACATGAGAGAAATTATCCGGCCAGCACCACAAAGATCCTTACCGGGCTTATAGTTACGTCAAATGCCCAGTTAAGCGAAAAGCTGGTCGTATCCGAGGCTGCTGCCTCTTCTGTCGAAACCGGAGATGCAAGCTTAAACAGCAAAGCGGGTGAGGAATTCAGTGTAGACCAGGCACTCCACGGGCTTTTGCTCCATTCCGCAAATGAGCTGGCATTTGCACTTGCCGAACACGTCGGAGGCTCGGTTGAAGGCTTTGCAGAGCTGATGAATAAGGCTGCCGAAGACGCCGGCGCCCTTGATACACATTTTGTAAATGCAAGCGGGCTTTACGACGATAATCATTATTCGACGGCATACGATATGGCGCTGATCGCAAGGGAATGCTTTAATAATCCTACCTTCCTCGCTATAGATTCCGAAACGAATTACCAAATACCGGCGACTAATCTCACAAGCGAGCCTCGTTCATTTGCCAATCGAAACCTGCTCCTTCCCGGCATGAATTACGAATACAGATATTGCGTCGGCGGGAAAACAGGATATCTTCCCGAGGGCGGACACACTTACGTTTCGTACGCACAAAAGGACGGTATGCGGCTCATAGCAGTCTGCTTCGAATCAGGCGCCGACGAGCGTTTCTCAGATGCCCGCACCATGTTTGAGTGGGGCTTTAACAACTTTTCAAAGGTCTCGCTTACGGGAACGGAAGTTGTCGCACCGTATTCAGATACCTCATATCTTAATTCCGGCAGATTTAATTCCGGCAACATAACGCAGAGCCTAAACGCAACCTATGTAACACTACCCGATGGCGCTTCCCTTGCGGATGTTAAAGCCGGACCCGACCCCGATCACACGACAACGGTTGAAGATAACACATTGGTAAATGTTCCGATTGCCTTCAAATACGGTGATTTCACAGCCGGAACCGCCGATCTTACATATCGCAAAGCAAACACCGCACAGACAAGCAACGTAATGCTGCCCTCCGTAAATCCGGAAAATGCAGCCAACACACAAACAGCCACATCGGTGAATAACCCGTTTGTAATTGATCTGCGCATACTCATCGGTATAGGACTCGGTCTGCTTGCCATATTTATCATATGGGCCGTGGTTAACGGAGTGCGAAAGAGAAGGGAAAGAAACGCTCTTTATAAAAGTCGTAAGCGACACTTTTAATTATTAAACTGTATAAATCAGGCACTTCTACTCATCAAACTCAACTACTACAAAGAAACCCCTCGGGGTTTCTTTTATTTCTTTTACGATGCCTTCCGTAGAGCTTAGCCGTTCTGCTTTTGAATAATTTGCCGACATGGCCACAGCAGGATCTATAGTATAGTAATAATTGGCCGCTACCTTGCCTTCGATAACCTTCACCTTCTGGCCTTCCGTCACAAGACCTGAACGAACCATTGTAAAATCCATAGTGCGCATGATATGCTCCTTTCAAGTGTGTCAGAAGGGGACAGTCCCTTTTTGTCAGGACTGACACAAAGGGACTGTCCCCTTTTGACACACTCATAAACTCACTCTGTCATTAATTCCGTCTCTGTACCTGACCATCTCTTCCCTGACCCCTGCATTTTCCTCACTTTCCAACTCCGGATCCTCATCAAGCAGCTCTCCCGCAATCCTCACCGCTTCTTCTAACAGTGCGCGGTCTGCTGCCGGATCTCCGATGGTAAATCCGATATCCCCGCTCTGCCTAAGACCGAAAAAATCTCCCGGTCCTCTCAGTTCAAGATCCTTTTCGGCTATTACAAATCCGTCATTGGTTCCTGCCATTATTTCAAGACGCTCCTTTGTGTCGCCCCGTTCATTATCCGACACAAATATGCAATAAGATTCCTCGCTTCCACGACCCACGCGTCCTCTTAGCTGATGGAGCTGTGAAAGCCCGAACCTCTCCGCGTTCTCGATCATCATAACAGTTGCGTTGGGTACATTTACACCCACCTCTATTACAGTCGTGGAAACAAGAACATCGAGCTCTCCTCCCGCAAAAAGTCTCATAATCTCCTGTTTCTCCTCCGGCGGGAGCTGACCGTGCATAACTCCTATACGCACATTGCTTCCAAGCTCGCCTTTAAGTATTTTTGCATAGTCTGTTACATTTTCACCGTTATAGCCTTCACTCTGCTCGATCATGGGGCATATTACATAAATCTGCCTGCCCTCGGAAATCTTTTTTTTGATAAA
Organism: uncultured Lachnospiraceae bacterium; assembly: GCA_902784165.1. Classification (GTDB taxonomy): domain Bacteria; phylum Bacillota; class Clostridia; order Lachnospirales; family Lachnospiraceae; genus UBA4285. Next base: position 31,816 of record CACZTL010000025.1, read on the forward strand.
TGAGTAGGCTTTCGGCCGGTAACCGGTATCAACCACCGCGTTTTTTATGGGCTTTCTGCCCGCAGGAAGCCCGTCAATTACGGAAATGTCCAGATCGCCGTAAAGGATCCACGCAAGGGTTCTCGGGATAGGCGTAGCGCTCATAACAAGGACATTGGGCACGTCATCTTCCGACTTGTCTTCAAGCGCCCTGCGCTGTCCTACGCCGAAACGATGCTGCTCATCAATTATTACAAGCCCGAGACTTTTATACTTAGGAGCCGCCTGAAAAAGAGCATGCGTGCCGACTATTACACTCGCCTCGCCGCTTATCATACCGGCATAGATCTTATTTTTCTCGCTTTGTTTAAGAGACCCCATCAGAAGCTCTGCGCGTATATCAAGGCCGAACCTTTCGATAAGCGAAGTTATCTCCTTGTATTCCTGCGCGGCAAGAACCTCGGTAGGCGCCATAAGCGCCGCCTGATACCCTGAAAAACAGGCATTAAACAAGGCAAGTGCGGCAACGATCGTCTTCCCCGATCCGACGTCACCCTGCAAAAGCCTGCTCATCGGGGCATCCGATTCCATATCGGCGCTAATCTGCTCCCATGCTCTTGTCTGGGCATTAGTCAGATCGTAGGGAAGGCCGCTTATGATCTTTTCAATAAACGGCGACTTTTTGATCACATACTTTGTTTTCACATCCTCGTTTTGCTTCTTTCTTGTAATAACAGAAAGTGAAAACAAAAAAAACTCATCAAACTTAAGTCTTTCGATCGCCGCGCGTACATCTTCCTTTGCTTCCGGGCGGTGTATTTTAATCAGTGCCTCACTTCTTTTAAGTATACCGGATGACTTAATAAGCTTTTCGGGCAGATATTCCGTATCTGATATATCTTCCGCTTCAAATGCAGCATCTACCGCAGCCCGCACTGCATTTTGCGAGAGCCCCTTCGTAAGAGAATAAACCGGCAAGAGTTTGCGCTCCAGCTCATCATATTCTCCCGGACTGATCATTTTAGGCTGCTCGATGGCAAGCTCATTTTTTTTAAATGAAAGCATGCCGCGGAATACAAAACGCATACCCTTTTTAAGCTTTGTACCGATATAAGGTGAGTTGTACCATTTGCACTTAATGCCCTGTCCTTTTGCATCACGCACGATCACCGTAACCACACTGAAGCTTCCGGCCCGGTAAATTCCCGGCTTACCAGAAACAACAGCTTCAACGCTTATTATGCTGCCGGCAAGAGAGGTTTCTATCTGCGCAATAAAAAGAGGCTTTTCATATACCTCATAGGTTCGCGGGTAATATCTTAAAAGATCTCCCGTGTCGTATATGCCAAGCCTGTTAAACAATTTATTTTTCTTTTGTCCTATGCCTTTTATGTCTGTGACCAGCATCTTTAAAACCTTGTGTTATTCAACGGAAACGAAGTAATAATAAACCGGCTGCCCGCCTTCCTGAAGATCCGCCTCAAGCTTAGGATAACGCTCTTGTATCTTTGCAAAAAGTGCCTCTGCCTCTTCACTCTTTACATCTGCTCCGAAATAAATGCTGATAAGCTCGCTCTCATCATCAACCATCTTGTCAAGCATTTCAAATACGGCAGCCTCTATATCTTCCTTTGACGCAGCAAGTCCGTCATCATTAATGGCTATATAATCACCCTTTTTGATGTCCGTGCCGTCGATAGTTGTATCTCTGACCGCATACGTTACCTGGCCGCTCCTTACCATGGTAATGTTCTCAAGCATGCCTTCCTTTATTTCCTCTGCAGATCCATGCGGATCAAATGCAAATGTTGCCGCTATTCCCTGCGGAACTGTTTTTGTAGGGATCACAACCAGCTCGGAATCCGTGCAAAGCTCGGCAGCCTGTGTGGCAGCCAGTATTATATTACTGTTATTGGGAAGTACAAATATCGTTTCCGCGTTTATCTTACCTGCTGCCTCAAGGATGTCATTGGTACTCGGGTTCATGGTCTGTCCTCCCGATATGATCCCGGCCGCACCCTGATCCTTAAAGATATGAGCAAGTCCGTCGCCGGCAACGACAGAAAGAAAAGCGACCGGCAATCTGTCTCGCTCAGCCTCATTTTTCCTGGCTTCGGCAACCTCCTCATCGGACACAAGCCTGTTTGTCTCATGCTCCTCACGCATATTATCGACCTTCATGCGCGTCAGCTGTCCGTAGCTTAAGCCTCTCTCAAATACCTCGCCGGGATGATTTGTATGCACATGCACCTTAACGATATCATCAAGAGCTACACATACGATAGAATCTCCCATATCATTTAAGAATTCCTTAAACTCCATCTCGTCCGTTTCGGAAAATTCCTTGTTAAGCTTTATGATAAACTCCGTACAGTATCCGAACTTTATATCAGAACCGCCGTCAACCCCTCCTGTAGGCGCGGATATCTTAGCCTTTCCTTCTATGACAAGACCGGTATCCTTACCTGTAAGTGCTTCAAAAAAACCGTGAAGCACGCACACCAGCCCCTGTCCGCCGGAATCGACTACCCCCGCCTCTTTCAAAACAGGAAGCATATCCGGAGTCTTTGATAAAACATACTCAGCATGCTCTATGATCGCCCTAAGCGCCTCTTCGACGTCCGAGGTCTCGCCTGCCAGCTCGCGCGCCTTCTCCGCAACGCCCTTAGCAACGGTCAGGATCGTCCCCTCTTTAGGCTTCATAACAGCCTTGTAGGCAGTCTCGCATGCTCTCTGCGCTGCACGGGCTATCCGCTTTACATCCAGATGCTCGATACCCTCCATCTCTTTAGAGAATCCCCTGCAAAGCTGGGAAAATATTACTCCGGAGTTACCTCTGGCACCCTTAAGAGAACCTCCCGAAACAGCCTTCGCAAGTGTTGCAAATGTAGGACTCTCAAGCGCATCTACCTCGTGAGCCGCCGACATGATGGTCAGTGTCATATTGGTTCCCGTATCTCCGTCAGGAACGGGAAATACATTCAGATCATTGATCCTTTCCTTTTGTGATTCAAGCTTGCCCGCTCCCGCAAGAAACATCTTTGCGGCCATACGGGCATCTATGGTATTGATCGCCAATTTATCCTCCAATTCCGGCATCAGTCTATAACCCTGACACCCTCCACGTACACATTTATTTTCTTAATCTCCATGCCTGTTGTTTCCGTAACCTTATACTTTACATTTTCTATAAGATTATCGGCAACCGTCATGATACTCACTCCGTAAGCTATTATTACATGAAAATCAAGGGTTATCTTGTTTGTATCATCAATACTTACCTTGATACCCCTTGTAAGTGAACTGCCCTTAAGAAGTCTTACTATACCCTCCGTCATGCTGACATGCGCCATACCGACTATGCCGAAGCACTCAACCGCCGTAGCGCCTGCATACTGCGCAATTACCTCGGGTGATATAGAAATCCTGCCGAGCTTATTCTTCATACGCCCCTGCATATATATATCTTCCTCCGTTAACTGATTTTGTCAATTATACTATCCTATACGTTAAATTACAAGTGTGTCAGGCGGGGACAGACCAAATGTGTCAAACGGGGACAGTCCCTTTGTGTCAGTACTGACACAAAGGGACTGTCCCCGTTTGACACATTTCCGTTTGTCCCCGAACTTACACTCTTTTAGTTTTACCACTTACCTCCCTCAGCTTAACAACCGGCTGCTGCTCATCCATCTCCGCCTTATGTCTGTCGCGTATTCGTCTCCAGATAACATAAAATGTTATCGTCGCACTGACCCATGTTATCGGGAATACACTGGCGACCCATGATATATTAAGAATCCCGAGAGCTCTGTAGAGTGCAAGCAGACCGGCTCTGGCCGCAGCATAATTGATAAGCGATACTACCATCGCTGTCTTTGTCTTTCCGTAGCTTCGTATGGCATTTGACAAGACTTCAAGCACGACATATATGCAATACGGAAAAGCAGTTACATGAAGTATCTTCATGCCCTCGCTTATTACCTCAGGCTTCGGGTTAAATACCGCATACGCATAACCGCCAAAGAAAAACATGACTGTTCCGATGGCAAGAACCAGCGGAACTCCTATCTTTATACATGCCGCAAGTGAAGGTCTTATCCTGTCATATGTCTTTGCTCCCAGATTCTGGCCTACCATAAACAGTGCCGCCTGTCCCAGTGACATAATGGGATAGTACATAAACAGCTCTACCTTAAAGTAAGCCGTAAAGGCAGATATGCTGTCTACTCCGAGAAGATTTATATTGGCCTGGATAAATATATTGGAGAGTGTTACAAGCATACTCTGGAATCCGACCGGCAGTCCCAAAGAAAAGATCTTGCCCACAAGCGCCCTGTTTGTTAAAGGCACATCCTCCTCATCAACCTTACCGAGTGTGCCTTCGGCTTCTTCTTTTGCCCACTCCTTGCGCTCTGTTCTTGCAAAATAAAGATATGTGCAGACAGCGGCAAATCCCTGGGAAATGATAGAGGCAACCGCCACACCTACTATGCCGTCAGGCCAGGCAGCAATAAACAGCGCATCAAGCACTACGTTCATACCCCCGGCTATAGTCTGGAATATCATGGGAACCGTAGAATTCCCCTTTCCTCTCAGGATACCGGCAGTCATATTAAAGAGCATCATAGGTACAAGGCACGGAAAATACACCTGTATATATCGCGTAGCAAGGTCAAGTATCTCCTCCGGTGTCTGCATAAGTATAAGTATCGGCTTAGAAAATATAACTCCCGCTACAGCCAGCGCCCCGCCGAAAAAGAGCGATAGCATAAGAACTACGCTTCCGATACGCCTTTGGGCATCCTTATCCTTCGCTCCGTACGCCTTTGAAAACATAATACCGGTACCTACGGAAAGCCCTCCGCATAAACCTATAGCAAGGACTACTATAAGGTTGCTTGCTCCTATCGCCGCAGCTGCATGGTTACCGAGCTTTTGCCCTGCAAATATAAGATCCGCCGAGCTGTATGCCTGTTGGATAAGGTACGCGCCGATGATGGGCAGTATGAATTTTATTATTTTTCCGGTTATTTTACCTTGGGTAAAATCTATTTCAGTGCGTCGCATATGTGGTTTTCCTGTTTAATTATTTGTATGTCAAACCGGGACAGTCCCTTTGACACACTTATAATCTCATTATTTGTGTTAAAGTGTATCAAGTGTGTCAAGCCCGGAATACATGATTATACGTTCATATAATACTACAAAACAAAAGACGCCCCTACAACCCCCCTCGGGGGATACACGGGCGCCTTTCCCGGCTACATCAGATCTTCTTTGCAACGATCATAAAATTCGTAGCGCTTCCCCTCGCTATACCAAACTGCAATTGATTCTGGGGGTGATCGATATGCTCATGAATTATGGTAAATCCGGCATCCGGAAGCGCCTTTACATCCCATTCATAAGGTCTTTTCAGCTTAGAGAGCGGAAGATGTAAAGCTGTATTATCGCAAAGACTGTAATCAACCTTTACACCGCTGCGCTCGCTGTGCGGAGCGCCTGTAAGCTTAGTATACAGTTCTCTGTTCTTTTTATCCTCCTCAAAGAAGAGATAATTATAATGATTGCCGTCCAGATAAAGAAGAATACCGCCGGGTCTGAGTACCCTGTGCCACTGTTTAAGCGTCTCCTCAGGCTTATCAAGCGCCCATGTCAGATTCCTGTTTACTATCATATCAAAAGAATTATCCTCAAACGGAAGCTCATCAGCCTGTGTGACGACAAATGTTGCATTAAGACCGTTATTGGTCAGATTGTCCTTCGCTTTTCTTATCATCTCAGAGCAAAGATCTACTGCCGTAACATCACAGCCCAGAGACGCAAGCGTTGCAGCCATTATACCGGTACCGGTTCCTACATCAAGAACCTTTTTTATATCCTCTGTTACAAACGGCTCCACATATCTCCTGATATCAGCCATATGTCCTAAGTCTATACCAAAGGTCTTGGAACGCTCCTGCCAGTAGGTATGCATATTTTCGGTGAGCCCCCTTCGATCTTTCTTGGTAGCGCAAACACAGAATAAAGGTGACTCTGCATAAAGATGCTTTTCCCACTCTTCATATACGTTTCGCCCTACGTCCTCCTCGATATCAACCTCCATATCCAGAGCCTCAAGTGTTTTTTTGTCCCACTGAGGACGCATGGTGCTTGTCAGCGGAGCCGTTTTAAAATACTCCATATCGCCGCCTGAAATGATTTCTTTAACGCCGTACTTTTTAAAATGATCCTCCTCACGCTGTCTTACCTTCTTCATCAGAACCTCGTCAAAGAAGTGCATATGCCAGTTCGCGTCGTATATGATGATTTTTCCGCCCGGCTTAAGAACACGTTTAAACTCGGCGTATACCTCACCCGGATGCTCAAGCGTCCAAGTTACATTTCGGGAGATTACCACGTCAAATGTATCATCCGGAAACTCTATATTGTTCACATCCATCTTGAAAAATGTAGGATTAACATCCAGTTTTTCAGCATTGGCTCTTGCGCAGGACAGCATGCCTTCTGAGGCATCTATCCCGGTTACCGTATGACCTTCTTCCGAAAGGATGCATGAGAAAAACCCGGGACCGCAGCCTATGTCAAGTATCCTTAAGTTCTCGCCTTCAAGAAGCTTTCCTATCTGATCCTTCCATGCCTGTTTTCTGAATGAATTAAGTTCACTTGTTATGTATTTGTTGTAGCCTTCGCCACTGCTCCATCGTTTTGCTCTTTCCGCTGCTTCCATGTTACACCTCCGTCTACTAATATTTAAAGAAAGTGTGTCATCACTGAGTCTTTGTTGTTTCATAAGTAATCTGGTAATAATCACTGGGATGCGGCGTCACACCCGTAACCTTATCAGTCGTTACTATAGACATCTTAAGCCTGTCCATAAAGCACATAATATCCTCATCAAGGATATGCTTCACAATTTGTCGTGTTATTTCGCCACGTTTATCAGTGTCAAACTCTGCATCTAACTGCTTAATAAGCTCATCAACCTCAGCATTACTGTAATGTCCGAAGTTATTTGTGCCGCCTGTTCCGAATACAGAATGTATATATGATCCGGGATCTCCGGTCGGCATCGTCACAAAGGCATAAGGAGCTATATCATAAAGATCAGCCTTTAGGTCATCGCTTATATTTTCAGAAATATTTACAGAGGACTCTATACCCACTTCCTTAAACTGCGCCTGCAGCGCCTCAGCGATAAGAGGAAGCTCAGCACGGCTTGAATAGGTAACTATGCGGAAATTCAGCTCTTCACCGTCCTTATCAAGGGTACCGTTTCCGTTTGAATCAGTATATCCCTCCTGCTCTAAAAGCTTCTTTGCTTCATCTACGTTATATTCCGTAGCTTTAAGACCCTCACCGTATATGGTATTCTCAGGAAAAGCTCCTACTGCCGGCGCTCCGAAGCCGTTCATAACCACTGAACCGTAGGTTTCTTTATCGACGAGCATATTTATGGCTTTTCGTACATTGGCATTAGCCAGATGCTTGTTATTAAGATTATGATATAGCTTATATACTCTTGATGTTTCTGTCGTCAGAAGCTTATATGCCGGGTTGTCTTTAAGCATATTCTGACCTTCGTACGACATACCGTATGCCATATCTATATCTCCTGACTGCATAGCGGCAACCTTAGTATCCTTATCCGCAATAGCCACCACCTCAAGCTTGGAAAGTCCGGGTTTACCCTGCCAGTAATCATCATAAGGCACAAGTATCGTTTCAACATCCTCTTTAAATGACTCTACCTTATACGGTCCTGTGCCGATGGGACTCTCTTCAAAATTCGTTCCTGCATCGACATCTATGATACACGCATAAGGATCTGTAAGGTTATTAATAAGTGCAGGATTCGGTGAGGATGTTGTTATCTTAAGAGTCTGTCCGTCTGCTTCCATGCTTGCTATAAGCAGATCATCGGGTGCCCTGTCATTCATATCCAGTGTTCTTTGCAGAGACTTTTTAACCGCCTCCGCATCACACGGCTTACCGTTCTGGAAGGTAATGCCGTCCTTTATCTTTATCTCATAAGTAAGTTTATCATCGGAAAGTGTAAAGCTTTCTGCCAGATACGGCTGAGCCTCCATCTCGGCATCCAGCTTAAATAAGGTCTCCGCCACACCGTTTCTTATGGTCGGCCATCCGTTATAAGCGTTTGCGGGATCCATAAGCTCACCGCCGTTTCCTGCAAACCTAAGTACCGGACGGTCTGAAGAAGCAGATGATCCGCCTGAAGCTGTTGTCGCTGCAGTTGTCGTTGTCTCTGAACCTCCTGCTGCAGTAGTTGCTCCGCTGTTACCTCCTGCTCCTCCACATGCCGCAAGTATGCCTCCGGACATAAAAGCAATAGCTGCAAATGTAATTCCTCTTCTGATACTGTTCTTGAATTTCATTTTTTGACTCCTTTTCTATGTGGTAAACTGTTTGCCGGCTTGTATAGTTAATATTTATCGTTC
>CACZTL010000026.1 GCA_902784165.1 uncultured Lachnospiraceae bacterium
AGGGAGTCCATAGAGACAAAAGAATTCACAAGAACGATATACACGACATATAAGGATACGGACGGATCGGTTATAAAAGAGTATACTAAACCGCATACTCTTAAACTACAGCGTTACGTATGGACGGACAAAAATGGTAACAAAACCTACGGTGACTGGGGAACGGCAACTGCGGATAAAATAGATGTACCGGCGGTTAATGGTTATAGGTCGAATATGACAGAGGTTCCGGCAGTAGAGATCAGTTCTCCGGATGATACATTTGAAGACGTCCATATAGTATATACGAAGCGTCCCTACAAAACCGAGCAAAAGGAAATAACCAGAAAGATCAACCTGATCGGTAATAATAATGACGGGACCACAACCAACCTGGGCGTTCATGAGCAGAAAGTTACTTTAAAACGTACTGTATATACTGATACAAACGGAGTTGAGGAAGTAAGGACGGACTGGCAGACGGGAACTCTACCCCAGTACAATGTTCCTGACAAGAACGGATATACCAAGCTTCAGTCTACGGTACCTGCGCTTAAGGTTGACGGCAGCAGTGAAAGCACCGAGGTGAATGTTTACTATAATGCAATACAGAAGACATTTACAGTAATGTATCATCTTGACGATGCCAGCAGTGCTTCCGATAAAACCACAAATGTAAATTACGGAACACTTACCAATACACTGAGTCTTTCGGAATTGGGATTTTCAAAAGCAAATCATACTTTTAAAGGATGGAAGGCTTATCGCGAGTGTGATGATACCTGGTATATGAGAGACCGTAACGGAAATAAAGCCTTTAAAAAACTTGTAAACGGACAGCTTCCTGCGGGACACAGCTTTATACTTTATAAAAATGCAGAGGCTGTTAAGGCAACAGCGCCCAGTGGTATAGTGCATTTTTACGGCCAGTGGGAGCAGAGGAGATTTATCGTAAGATATCACGCTGATGACTTCGGCGTTGCTTCAAACAGACTTACAAGTGTTAATTACGGAACGTTGACTAAAACCCTTACCATTTCTGAATTAGGTTTCAGTAAAGCTAATCATACATTTAAAGGCTGGAAGGCTTACCGTGAGTGTGATGGTACCTGGTATATGAGAGACAGCAACGGAAACAAAGCTTTTAAAAAGCTTGTAAACGGACAGCTTCCCGAAGGTCACAGTTTTATTCTGTATAAGAACGGAGAGTCTGTAAAGGCAACTGCTCCGGAAGGCGAAGTGCATTTCTACGCGCAGTGGGAACAGATGAGATTTACCGTAAAATATCATTGTGACGATACAAGTGCTGCCTCAGATAAGACTACGACGGTAAACGTGGGAACACTTACACCTACACTTACCCCTTCAGAGCTTGGATTCTCAAATGACGGTAAGACCTTTGCCGGCTGGAAGGCGTACAGAGAGGTAGATGATACCTGGTATATGAAAGACAGTAACGGAAACAAGGCCTATAAAAAACTTGTAAACGGAGAGCTTCCCGAAGGACACAGCTTTATTCTTTACAAAAACGGTGAGTCTGTAAAAGCAACTGCCCCTAGCGGTTTCGTTCATTTCTATGCACAATGGAAGTGATTATAATTAAGTTGTTTTAAAGTGTTCGCTATAATATATAAAAAAAACGAAGTCATTTGACTTCGTTTTTTTATATATTTATTCAATAAACGAATTGTTTTGGTTATAATTTAATATAAAACAAAGAAATAATAATGCATTTTTTTTATTTATATGATAAAATCATAATATTATAATTATGTCAGAGGAGAAACAATAATGGACAATATCAAGAAATATAATGACGCATTTTGTGAAGCTTTTGAGATTGGTGAGGATGAGCTCAAAGGTCTGGAATATCAGGCTATCGAAACATGGGATTCTGTCGGCCATATGACGCTTATCGCTTTGCTTGAAGAGGCGTTTGATATCATGATGGAGACTGATGATATTATAGATTTGAGTTCTTATGAAAAGGGCATGGAGATACTGAAGGAAAAATATAACGTGGAATTCTGATTATTACGGGGATAAAATATGATCTGGGATTTAAATGCTTTTAGAGAGAATACGGCTGTAATTACCGAAGACAGGGAGTACTCATACGGCGAGCTTGAAAAAATGTCTGATGAATTCGCAGAAAAGACAGGAGGCAGAACCCTTGTCTTTATTTTTGCGTCCAATTCCATCGGATCACTGCTAGGATATGTCGGATGTCTGAATAATAACTTAGTTCCGCTTATGCTTGACGAGGACATAGATCCTGAGCAAAGAGACTTGCTTATAGAAAAATATCAGCCTTCTTTTATATGGACGCCTGAAGGAAAGAATATTCCTGAAAATGGTGTCAGTGTGTTTGAGAAGGAAGGGTATGTTTTGTACAAGCGTGAAGCGGGTGTGAAATACGACTTGTATGAAGAACTTGCACTCCTTATACCCACATCCGGGTCTACCGGTAGTCCCAAACTTGTACGCCAGAGTTATAAAAATATTCTGGCCAACACAAAATCTATTGTGGAATATCTGCATATCGACAGTTCCACACGTTCGATCACAACCCTGCCAATGAATTATGTGTATGGATTATCTATTATAAATACACACCTGTATGCCGGTGCGTCTCTGGTGCTTACAAAGAGAACTCTGTTCCAAAAAGAATTCTGGCAGCTGGTGAAAGAAAAAAAGGTAACATCCTTCGGGGGTGTTCCGTATACATATGAAATGCTTGATAAACTCCGATTCAGAAGGATGGAACTGCCGGATCTTAAGACTATTACCCAGGCCGGTGGCAAACTGCCGGTTCATCTGCATGAGGTTTTTGCGGAGTGGGCAGAGGAAAACGGTAAGGAATTTGTGATAATGTACGGAGCCAGTGAGGCCACGGCCAGGATGTCATATCTGCCGCCTGATAAAGCGGTGGAGAAGGCCGGAAGTATAGGGATAGCTATCCCCGGGGGAAGATTTGAGATAGTAGATGATGAAGGGGAAACGGCTGACAGTCCTGAGGTTCCGGGAGAACTGGTGTATTATGGCGATAATATCACGCTGGGATACGCTGAAAAAGGTGAGGATCTGGCACTGGGAGATGAACGCAACGGTGTTCTGCATACCGGAGACAGAGCCCAATTCGATTCGGACGGATATTATTACATAGTAGGTCGTATGAAGCGATTTCTGAAGATTTTCGGTAATAAGGTAAATCTTGACGAAGTGGATGAGTTTTTGAAAAAGCATTTTGACACTCCGGATATTGTTGCAGCAGGTAAGGATAATGACCTTGTTATATTTACGGAAAATGCCGGCATTAAAGATGATATTATACCTTATATATCACATAAACTGGGATTGAACCGCACGGCTTTTGAGGTAAGGGTTATAGACAAGATACCACGCAATGCCTCCGGCAAGATATTATTTAAAGAACTGGAAGAGTTATGATGGATTATAAAGATATTCTTGAAAAGGAGCCGTACGGACCGGCTCGTGATGAAAAAAGAGAACTTCTGACTGCGAGGTTAAAGGAACTTACACAGTCTCATTCGGATAATTGTGAACAGTATAAGAGAATGCTCACGGCACTTGATTATGATCCGGAAAAGGTAACGGGGCCGGAGGATATTCCTTTTCTTCCTGTCAGGATGTTCAAGGAAAGGGAACTTGCCAGCGTTCATAAGGAAGATATATATAAAACCATGACATCATCGGGAACCAGCGGTCAGCAGGTTTCAAAGATATATCTGAACAGGGAAACGGCAGCTAACCAGCAGAAGACAATGACACGTATAGTTTCGGATTTTACCGGTGGAGGACGTATGCCTATGATCATCATAGACTGCCCTTCCGTGGTTAAAAACAGGGCTATGTTTTCTGCGAGAGGTGCGGGTATTCTGGGGTTTTCCATATTCGGCAGGGATAAGATATATGCACTTGATGATGATATGAACCTGCAGACGGATGCGATAAAAGAGTTTATGGAAAAACACGTAGGGGAGGATATACTGCTGTTTGGTTTTACATTTATGATATGGCAGCATTTTTACAGGCAGCTTAAGGATAAGGGCATATGCCTGGATATACCGGGAGGCATACTGATCCACGGCGGCGGATGGAAAAAGCTTGTACAGGAACAGGTGGATCCGGCAACGTTCAATGCTGAAATAAGAAGTGTTTGCGGAAATATAAAGGTAAGTAATTATTACGGCATGGTGGAGCAGACAGGATCCATATATATGGAGTGTGAGTGTGGTCATCTCCATGCCAGCACTTACTCGGATATCATAACAAGACGTTACAAGGATTTTTCGGTGTGTGACACAGGTGAAGAGGGGATAATAGAAACCATTTCACTGTTGCCGGAGAGCTATCCGGGGCATGCACTTTTGACGGACGATAAGGGTGTTGTACTTGGTGAGGACGATTGTCCCTGCGGAAGAAAAGGAAAGTATTTCAAGATCAACGGCAGGTTAAAGAATGCAGAATTGAGAGGATGTAGTGATACCTATGCAGCAAAGTTTTGATGAAAT
>CACZTL010000027.1 GCA_902784165.1 uncultured Lachnospiraceae bacterium
AAGGCCTGTTGGTCAAGTGGTTAAGACGCCGCCCTCTCACGGCGGAAACAGGGGTTCGACTCCCCTACAGGCTATCAGTTACATAGATTATTTTAAGGAGTGGGCCTTCGCGGGTCCGCTTTTTTCATTTAAGGAGACGGAGGTAGTGCCTTTGAAAAAAAGAGACGATATAGAAAATAAAACGGAGGAGCTGGTGCTTCCGTTTTGTGAAGATTATGGTTTTGAACTTGTTGATATAGATTTTGTAAAGGAGGGTTCTGATCATTATCTGAGGATTTATATAGACAAGCCGGGTGGAATAACTATAGATGACTGCGAAACATTGAGCCGTGCTTTTAATGAGATACTGGACCGGCATGAATATATCGAAATTCCTTATATATTTGAAGTAAGCTCTCCGGGTCTGACAAGGCAGCTTAAAAAAGAAAAGGATTATTATCGAAATACGGGTAAGACCGTCGATGTCAGGCTTTATAAAATGACTCAAGACCTTAAGGATTTTACGGCTGTCCTGCAGTCATACTCAGACGGCTTGTTTACTTTTGAAGTCACAGATGACAAAAGCGGCGACTCCATGGAGATACAAATAGAAAAATCACAGATAGCAGATATCAGACTTGCTTTTTGCGGATAAATTTAAGGAGGTAGATGATGAACAAAGAGCTTATAAGCGCTCTTGACGCACTTGAAAAAGAGAAGGGTATCAATAAGGAAACCATGTTTGATACCATAGAGAAGGCGCTTCTTGAGGAAGTGAAGACTCAGTACGATCTTAATGATAATTGCAGAGTAGAGATTAACAGGGAAACAGGGGATCATCACATTTATCTTGATATGACGGCAACAGAGGATGAAATACCTCCTGCTAAAGAAGGGAAAAAGCAAGGCGCATTTATTACGCTTGATGAAGCCCGTAAGATAAACCCGGAGGCAGAAGAAGGTGAGATCATTACGATAGAGTTAAAGACCGACCAGTTTTCAAGAACAGCTTCAAAGGTTGCAAAAAACCATATCATTCAGAAAATCAGAGAAGAGCAAAAGGAAGCTCTTATTAATGATTTCAAAGAAAAGATAAACACGCTTGTTACCGGTATCGTACAGCGGGTTGACGACAGAGGCAATATACTTCTTGATCTAGGCAAAGTCCAGGCCGATCTCAGAAAGGATGCGCTTGTAGAAGGAGAAACATTCCGTGTAGGCGATAGGGTAAGGGTTGTAATTACCGAAGCGGAAAATGTTGAAAAAAGAGGAACAGTAATCCGTATTTCCAGGACTTCACCGCAGCTTGTTAAATGTCTTTTTGAGGAATGTGTTACGGAGATCGAGGATGGCGATGTTGAGATCATGAGCGTTGCAAGAGAAGCCGGTTCGCGTACAAAAATGGCGGTAAGGTCAAACAACGATGAGATAGATCCTATAGGCGCCTGCGTCGGGCGAAACGGCGAAAGAGTGCGTACCGTAGTCAGTGAACTTGGAAATGAGCAGATAGATATTATCGAGTGGAATGAAGAGATGGCCTGGTATGTGGTAAATGCTCTCAGTCCGGCTAAGGTAGTTGCCTGTCTGGTTGATCCTGATGAGAAAAAGGCTTATGTAACAGTTTCGGATGAGCAGCTCTCACTTGCCATCGGAAAACAGGGTCAGAACGTAAGACTTGCGGCAAAGCTTACAAATTTCGGAATTGATATTAAGTCAGAATCACAGGTCGAAGAGTTAAAGACGACTGATCCCGAAACATATGCTTTAAGATATAAGCCCAGGGATGAAGAAGAGCCGGATTATGATCCGGAGTATTATTCTGAGGAACCGGTGAGCGGAGAGGAAGAAGCGGAAGATTTTCAGGTTGAAGAGGAGATAGCTGATACGGAGGCTTCATTTTCAACGGATGAGAACAGGTAAGGATTATGACAGCAAAAAAGACCGGGAAAAAGTTAACGCTTCGAAGATGTATCGGATGCTTTGAGTTTAAAGAAAAAAAAGATCTTATAAGATTATATAAAAATGAAACCGGTCATATAGAAGCGGATGTAACTCTTAAAGCCGGAGGAAGGGGAGCATATATATGTCCAGATCCGGAGTGTGTTAAAAAGGCTCAAAAAAGAAAAGCCTTGGAACACAGCTTTAAGATGAGGATTTCGAGAGAAGATTATGAAACGCTGATGTATCAGGTGGATGGTTGCCATGATACAGGCTTAAGAACAGTCGTTACAAGAGAAGAATTATGACAGAAGAAAAAATAAAAGGTTTACTAGGGATAGCAAAGAAATCCGGCAATCTGGTCAGCGGCGAGTCAATGACAAAACAGGCTGTACAACAAGGCAACGCTTATCTTGTTATAGTGGCGACGGATGCTTCTGCTAACACTGTAAAGCTTTTTAATGATAAATGTAACTTTTATAATGTACCCCTTATCACAGCATTTGAAAAGACAGCTCTCGGCAAAGCTATCGGCTGTGAACAACGGTCATCGGCAGCCGTAACGGACAAGGGGATTGCAGAAGCGATTATTAAAAAAATATAAAAGAAAGGATGAGTGCGTATGAGGGTTCATGAATTAGCTAAAAAATTAAATATATCATCGAAAGAAATTTGTCAGCTCCTCAGTACCGAAGAAAAGGTTTATAAGACCATGAGCGGTCTTAATGATGAAGAGATACAACGGGTAAATGCAAAATTTGCAAAACCGGTTACGGAAGAAAGCAAGAAAGCAGCAGAAGATAAGGCTCCGGAAAAGAAAGAAAAACCGGAGACGAAGGAGCAAAAAAAGCCTGAAGAAAAAGTAAAGGAAATAAAGCCTAAGGAAAAGTCACATAAGGTGACCCAGATATTTATTCCTCAGAATTCTGCAAAAAACAAAAATGAATCCGGAGGAAGAAACAGGAACCGTGATAAGGACAGACGTGACAGAAATGCAAGAGGCTCACAAAGGCAGGAGGTTCGAGATCCGTTTATGCGTCCCCCCGGAATGAAACCGCGTCCTACCCAGAGTGAAAGGCTTGAGGCTCAAAGACTTAAGGAGGAAGAGGAAAGAAAGAAGAATCCCCGTCCTGAGACTCCGGTGCAGGAGCCCAAAAAGGATACGCGTCCTATCGAGCACAGAAACAGAAGTGAGGCGCGTGCAGAAAAGCGTTTTTCAAAGCCGACTGTTGATGTAAATCAGGCACCTGCGGCCACACCTGTTGATAAGGGATCCGGAAGGAAATCAGATAACAGAAAGGGTTCGGGCAAGAGGGATTTTGAGCATCGAAAGGATGAGGAAAAGGAAAACTTAAACTTTAAGGATCCTAAGAAGAGCAAGCATGATAAAAAGAAGGATAAGGCCAAGGCGAAAGAGCAGCCGGTACAGGAGCAGCCTGTTGAAAAGCCCAAGAAAAAGGATGAGCCTGTTACCAGTCTTACCCTTCCTGATTTCCTTACTATCAAGCAGCTTGCCGAGATGCTTAAGAAAGCTCCCGCACAGCTTGTAAAGGATCTTTTCCTAAAGGGTAAGGTTGTTACCATAAATCAGGAAATAGATTTTGATACAGCAGAAGAAATCGCTCTGGAATATGACTGCCTCTGTGAGAGAGAAGAGAAAATCGACGTAATTGCCGAGATTCTTAAGGAAGAGGAAGAGGATGAGAGCAAGATGACTGAAAGACCGCCGGTAGTTGCGGTAATGGGTCACGTAGACCACGGAAAGACCTCCCTTCTTGATGCCATCAGAAAGACCAATGTAACCGATAAGGAGTCCGGAGGAATTACGCAGAAGATCGGAGCTTATCAGGTTAAGACAGGAAGCGGACGTACTATCACTTTCCTCGATACTCCCGGTCATGAAGCATTTACATCTATGCGTATGCGCGGCGCCCAGTCGACAGATATTGCTATACTGGTTGTTGCTGCCGATGACGGAGTTATGCCCCAGACTGTTGAGGCTATAAATCATGCCAAGGCTGCAGGGGTTGAAATAATCGTTGCTGTTAATAAGATAGATAAGCCTACGGCCAATGTTGAGAAGGTTAAGCAGGAGCTTATGGAGCATGAGCTTATACCTGAGGAATGGGGCGGAACCACCGTGTTTTGTCCGGTTTCGGCTCACAGCGGAGAGGGTATTGATGATCTTCTTGAGATGATCATGCTTACGGCGGATGTGCTTGAGCTGAAGGCAAATAAAAAGCGTATGGCAAGAGGTATTGTTATTGAGGCTGAGCTTGATAAGGGACGTGGTGTTGTTGCTACAGCGCTTGTACAGAAGGGAACCCTTCATGTGGGAGACAGCGTAGCTGCCGGATCGAGTTTTGGTAAGATTAGAGCAATGTTAAATGATCATTCTAAGCACATTAAGGAAGCCGGACCTTCTACACCTGTGGAGATCCTCGGACTTAATGAGGTGCCTAATGCAGGTGAGATTCTTATTGCTTTCGGAAATGATAAAGAGGCACGAAGCTTTGCGGGTACCTTTGTTTCAGAAGAAAAGAAGAAGATGGTTGATGAGAGCCGACACAGGATGTCGTTAGATGATCTTTTTGACCAGATAAAAGCCGGTAACCTTAAAGAACTTAAGATCATTGTTAAGGCTGATGTACAGGGTTCGGTGGAGGCCATTAAGCAAAGTCTTGAAAAGCTCTCCAACGACGAAGTGGTTGTTAAGATCATCCACGGCGGTGTAGGTAACATAAACGAGTCAGACGTGATCCTTGCTTCCGCGTCAAATGCAATCATTCTCGGATTTAACGTAAAGCCTGATAACCGCGCAAAGGCTACAGCGGACGCCGAAGAGGTGGATGTAAGACTGTACAGTGTAATATATGATGCGATAGATGACGTTGAAAACGCTCTTAAGGGTATGCTTGAGCCCGTTTATGAAGAAAGAGTTATAGGGCATGCCGAGATCAAGCAGATATTTAAGGCTTCAGGCATCGGAAATATTGCCGGCGCGATAGTGACGGATGGCAAGATAACTTCTAAAGCCATGGTTAAGATAACAAGAGACGGTGAGCAGATCTATGACGGTCGTATCGCTTCTCTTAAGCATTTCAAGGATGAGGTTAAGGAAGTAAAAGGCGGTACCGAATGCGGTCTTGTGTTTGAGGACTTTGACAAGATTGCCGAAGGGGATATCGTTGAAGCGTCTGAGATGTTTGAGATACCAAGAAAGTGATGAAGAGGGTCGTATTTGGGCGTGTTAGTCACGGTACGGTTTCCGTCCGCTTTCTGGTTGACGCATTTACACCCAAAAGCAATATCAAGGAAAGTAATAAATGAAAAAAAACAGCATAAAAAATATAAGAGTAAACAACGAAGTACAAAAAACTTTAAGTGACATTATACGAAATGATATAAAGGATCCCAGAGTAGGTCTTATGACCAGTGTCACCGATGTATATGTGGCGCCGGATCTGAAAACCTGCAAGGCCTATATCAGTGTGCTTGGAGAAGCAGATGATCTGAATGCTGCGGTGGAGGGCCTTAAAAGCGCCGCCGGTTACATACGACGCAGGCTCGCTTCAGATCTTAATCTTCGTCATACTCCTGAGATAGAGTTTATTGCCGATGACTCGATAAATTACGGTGTACGTATGTCGAAGATGATCGATGATACTATGGGAAATGATTCTTAACTTACCCGGAGGATAAATTGAATTTAGACGAAATCCTTAAAAATAATAAAAATATAGCAATTACCGGACATGTGCGTCCTGACGGTGATGCGACAGGGTCGTGTCTCGCACTTTACCGGTATATAAAAAATAATTACAAAAATTGTAAAGTTGAGATATATCTGGAGGAAACCGATCCGGCATTTTATTATCTTAGAGGAATTGATGAGATTAAACATGAACCCGATCCGTTTAAAGATTACGATGTGTTTTTTGTGCTGGATTGCGCCACTTCAGACAGGATAAAGCCTTTTGCTTCAGTTTTTGAAGGCGCAAAGCTTAAGGTGTGTATTGATCATCATGTAAGCTCAGACGGGGATTTTGCTGATCTTAATGAGATAGACCCTTTAGCGAGCTCCACCTGCGAGGTACTCTACAGACTGCTTGACAAGGACAAGATAAATAAAGATATAGCCGAGTGTCTTTATACCGGTCTTGTCCATGATACCGGCGTTTTTAAATACGAATCAACTTCGCCTGAAACTATGCGTATCGCAGCCGATCTTATGGAATTTGGTTTTGATTTTACGAAAATTATCGATGATTCGTTTTACGCAAGGAGCTTTGCAGCCGGAAAGGCACTTGGCATAGCGCTTGATAAGGCAGAGTATTTTTGTGACGGGTATGGTATTTATTCAATCCTTACGCCTGCGGATATTCAGGAAACGGGTGCGGGTAAACAGGATTTAGGAGGCGTTGTTGAGCAGCTGAGACTGACCGGAGGCGCTGAACTTGCGGTATTTATTTATCCCGGTGAGGGTGAAAAGAAGATAAGTTTAAGGTCCAAAAAGGAAGTGGACGTTGCAGCATTTGCAAAGGCTCACGGAGGCGGGGGGCATATAAGGGCTGCAGGCTTTTCTTCATACAAAGGCTATAATGAGATAATAAGTGAGATTAGTGCTTATGCAGATAAATATAGGAGAAAAAACTCTTAGCGGGATCCTGCCGGTATACAAGGAGAAGGGCTTTACCTCCTTTGATGTTGTTGCTAAATTAAGAGGTATTCTTAAGATAAAAAAAATAGGGCACACAGGAACTCTTGATCCGGATGCCGAGGGTGTTCTTCCCGTTTGCGTGGGAAAGGCAACTAAGCTTGTTGACATGCTTACAGATAATCCTAAGTCTTATGAGGCGAGGATGATTTTCGGGATGGCTACTGATACACAGGATATAAGCGGGAAGATAATAAAAATCAGTGATTTTAAAAGCTCAGAGGAAGAGGTTATCAATGCCATAGCTTCTTATAAGGGTGATTATGATCAGATCCCTCCGATGTACTCTGCTTTAAAAGTCGGCGGTAAAAAGCTCTGTGATCTTGCAAGAGAAGGTAAAAATGTTGAGAGAAAGCCGAGGCGCGTTCATATCTATGAGATTACCGTAAAGGATATGAACCTTAAGGCAAAAACTCCGTATGCCGATATAAGTGTAAGATGTTCTAAAGGTACTTATATCCGAACCCTTATTCATGATGCAGGCAAGAAACTTGGTTGTTTTGCCTGTATGAAGTCTCTTTTACGAACAGAAGCGGCAGGTTATATACTTGATGATTGTCTGACTCTTGGGCAAATAGAAGACATTTTTTTAAAGAGTACAGCTGCGGCGATTATAAGACCTGTGGAGGAGATTTTTTTCGACCTGCCTTCGGTCAAAATAAAAAGTGACAGTGAGCATTATCTTAAAAACGGAAATAAGCTTTTTCCCGATAACTTTGCAGAATCCGAAGTCATGGGAGATATGATCAGGGTTTATGACAGCGCCGGCGAGTTTTCAGCTGTTTATAAGCGAGAATATGACGGCTTTAAAGTGAAGCATATGTTTTGCTGAATAACGAAGGCTGACACGCTTCGTGTAAGGAGGATACCATGAGGATTATCAACGGTAATGATGATTATTACATAAAAGAAGGCACCATAGTCACGATCGGAAAGTTCGATGGTGTCCATAAAGGTCATCAAAAGCTCATAGAAGATGTAGTCAGTCGTGCTAAAGTAAGCGGTTTAAAATCATGTGTTATAACATTTGAGAATGATCCGTCTGATGAGGAGACAACGGGAAAGCGTTTGACTACATTTGAAGAGAAAAAGAGGCTTATTGAGGACATAGGTGTCGATATCCTGGTTGTGTTTAAGCTAAGTGAAGAGTTTATGCGGATGAATCCGTATGCTTTTATCGATTCAGTTCTTGTGGATAAGCTGAATATGCAGGCTGTATCTATAGGATCTGATTTCAGATTCGGTCATAAAAGAGAAGGGAAGGCTAATACTTTTGTTAAGGCTGCCATGATATACGGATACGGCATAAATGTCTTGGAAAAGGAAGAATCAGGAGGCAAGCCTGTCAGTTCTACCGAAATAAGAGCGAAGCTTTCCGAAGGTGATATAGGGTCTGTTAATGAAATGCTTGGGCGGCACTTTAATGTAACCGGGATTACAGCGGAAGGTAAAAAGATAGGAAGGGATTTAGGTTTTCCGACTATGAATCTGTATCCTGACAAAGAAAAGATGCTTCCGCCAAACGGTGTTTATGCAACTGAAGTTCTTATCGGAGGAAAAGTCTATAAGGCTGTTACCAATGTGGGAGTGAGACCTACTGTAAGCAGTGAGGGTGAGGCGGTAAGCGTGGAAAGTCATCTTCTTGATTTTAAAAGCTTTGGTGGGAACGATTACGATAAGATAATTACTGTTTCTTTTCTAAAAAGGATCCGTGATGAGAAAAAGTTTGACAGCAAAGAAGAGCTTGCGGATCAAATCAAGAAAGATATTGAGGAAATCAACTCTTGATTTTATAAAAAAAAATTGCTATAATACATGTTTGTAACAAAGCGCAGGTTCAGTGTTTTAGGAATCTCCGACCGATACTTGATCTGACGTGTTTTATCATAAGGAGGATATCATGATTACAACAGAAAAAAAGAAAGAGATTATTGCCGAGTACGGCAGGACACCTGAAGATACAGGTTCACCCGAGGTACAGGTTGCTATACTTACGTACCGCATTAAGGAGCTTACAGAGCATCTTAAGAAAAACAAGAAGGATTATCATTCAACAAGAGGTCTTCTTAAGATGGTAGGTAAGAGAAGAGGTCTTCTTGATTACCTTAAGAAAAAGGATATCGAAGGATACCGTACCCTTATCGGCAGACTCGGACTCAGAAAGTAAATTATTAAACCCTATTAAACCGGGGCAGGAAAAATGTTCCTGTTCCGGTTTGTTCGTTAAAAGGAGAAAAAATGTCAGGACATTCTAAGTATTCAAATATAAAAGCAAAGAAGGAAAAAAATGATGCCGCAAGAGGTAAAACATTTACCAGACTCGGCAAGGAGATAGTAGTGGCTGTAAAAGAGGGCGGTCCCGATATTAATAATAATTCAAAGCTTAAGCAGGTAGTTGCAAAGGCTAAGTCATGTAATATGCCGGGTGATACGATAGAACGTGCCATTAAAAAAGCCGCATCCGGTTCAGAGGCTGATCTTGAGACTATCTACTACGAGGGTTATGGTCCCGGTGGTACTGCCATTATCGTAGAAGCTCTTACCGACAACAGAAACAGGGCAGCATCAAATATAAAGTTTTGCTTTACAAAGGGCAGCGGAAGTGTCGGTACTCCTGGATGCGTTTCTTATATGTTTGATGATAAGGGACTCATAATCATTGATAAGGCTGAGTGCAGTCAGGATGCAGATGAGCTTATGATGACAGCGCTTGATGCCGGCGCGGAGGATTTTTCCGAAGAGGATGACAGCTATGAGATAATCACCCTTCCCGATGATTTTGATGCAGTGCGCGAAGCCTTGGAAGGCGCAGGAGTAAAGATGCTTACCGCAGAGGTTACAAAGCTCCCCCAGACAACGGTTACTTTATCGTCAGAAGAGGACATCAAAAATATTAACAAAATACTCGATATGCTTGAAGAAGATGATGATGTACAGAATGTATATCATAACTGGGAAGAGTAATGATCAACGAAAATAAAGTAAAAATGCTTACAAAGCTTGCTGTATTCGAAAAGAAGATATACAGGTCTCCGGATGAGATCAGGCGCCTAAGCCGGAAAAAGTTTGTCGCAAAGGGTATCTGGTGGACCTTTTGCGCAGTTACGGTAGCTTTTATTATAGTGCTTGTTATATGGACTTTATACCAAAACAATCTTGAGATTGTGTTTACTGATTTTCTAAACGGCAGGACATATATGTTTACAAATGCAAGACTATGGATCGAATATATTATTTTTGCAGCAGCATTTGTAATTATAGCCTTTATTTTTTATAATAAAAAGTACACCAGATTGTCTTCCGAGATAAATGAATATATCCGCAGACAAAATAATTATGAGGACTTTTACACACGCAAGGACACACAGGAGCCCTAAATGACCACATTTCTTCTTGAATTAAAAACAAGATGGATCGATTTTTTTACTAAACATGAAAAAATCATTATGTTTTTGTTTAAGTTTGCCATGGCCTTGACAGCCCTGTTTTTGGTTACTTATGAGATAGGGTACATTGAGTTCTTGAAAAGTCCGCTTATCACTATACCTTCGGCTGTAGTATGCGGACTGACACCGGCGCCCGTTACGTTGTTTGTTATATCGTTTTTTGTCATAATCCATCTGTTTTCGGTATCATTCAGACTGGCTGTTGTTGTTTTGCTTGTATTTGCGGTGATGTACCTTTTGTTTTTCAGGATATGTCCCAAGGCGGTTTATGTTTTACTAATCACGTGTTTTTGTTTCTTTTTGCATATAGAGTACATACTTCCTGTTGTTTTCGGCCTGTTCTTCCCGATAGGATATATATTTGCGATAGATTTCGGTATAATAGTTTATTATATCCTTCATACGATAGGCTCATATGAAGCGACGCTTACCAGGTCAACCGGTGTAAATGTACAGGTATTATCCCATATAGCGGAGAGTATTTTCAGAAATAACAGCCTGTATGCAGTCTTAATAGCTTTTACGGTGACGTTTATTCTTGTAAATATTATCAAGAGAGGGTCATTTAGCTACTCAAAGGTTTATGCTATAATAAGCGGAGTAGTATCTGAACTGGTGCTTTTGGTAGTTACGGATATATGGTTGTCTGCAGGATTATCTCTTGCAGCGATCATAGCAGGTACCATAGTAGGAACGTTTATAGCATTTATATTAAATACCGTTATTTTTCCGTTGGATTTTACGCGGATAGAACATGTGCAGTTTGAGGATGACGAGTATTATTATTATGTAAAGGCTGTACCTAAGCGGCGTGTGGCGGCATCGGATCTTAAGGTTACAACTATCAATGCAAAGGATGTCAAAGAAAGAGCCACAATGGAATTTACACCGGTGGATGTTGATGACGACAGCGGATCTTAAGGAGTATTAATTTTGATAGCAACAATCATACAAAATTATCTGTCAAAATTATATCTGCCCTCGATAGCATGGAATGATATTATTGAGATAATTATCCTTGCTTATCTTATTTATAAGATCATGGCATGGATAAAGAATACAAAGGCATGGAACCTTCTTAAAGGAATAATAGTGATCGCTATTTTTCTGATAGTGGCGTATATCTTACAGCTTCGGACGATACTGTGGGTATCAAGACACGCACTCGGAGTTGCAATCATTGCTTTAGTTGTGCTTTTCCAGCCGGAGCTTCGTCATGCTCTCGAGCGTATCGGAACCAGAAGGTTTTTTTCCGGTATTAACAGCGGCACAAGAGGTTATGAGCGCTTTTCTAAAAAAACCGCAGATGAGATAGTAGAGGCCGTTTTTTCAATGAGCAGAGCTAAAACAGGTGCACTTATTGTTATTGAACAAAATCTGGAGCTAAATGAGTTTTTAAAGACCGGTATTAAAACAGATGCGGTGGTTACCGGGCAGCTGCTTATAAATATTTTTGAGAAAAATACGCCGCTTCACGACGGAGCGGTCATAATAAGAGGCGACAGAGTGCTCGCTGCTACCTGTTATCTGCCTCTTTCAAATAACGATACCGTAAGTAAAGAGCTCGGAACAAGACACAGAGCAGCGCTTGGTATCAGTGAGGAATCTGACAGTGTTACCATAGTCGTATCTGAAGAAACGGGAAATGTTGCGCTTACGGCAAACGGTCAGTTAGAGCGTCAGCTTGACAGAAATACGCTTATGACACGTCTTGAGTTCATAAGGACGCATTCGGGCGGACTTAATCCGATATACTACAGAAACAAGAAGACACCGGTAAGGGATGAAGATGAAAAACAGGATATTTAATAATCTCATATTAAAGATCATTTCTGTAGTGCTTGCTATAATTGCCTGGCTTATTCTTGTAAATATAGCTGATCCTACTACTGCCATAACAGTTGGCGGGGTAAATGTACGCTTTGAAAATGAAAGCGCTTTAAGTGAGAAGGGCTATACATACGAGGTTCTTGACGGAGCTAAGATAAGCGTAGATATCTCGGGACCTAAAAGCGAGGTGACATCGATTTCCGCCTCTGATATAGATGCTTCCGTTGACTTAAGCAAGTTATCGCCTTTTTCTGATTATGCAGATATTGCGGTCAGTGTAGTAAAAGACGGAAATGAAGTGAAAGGCGTTAGTGTTACGCCGAAAACAACATCAGTTAAACTTAGTATAGGTAACAGAAGCAACAAGGAGTTTAAGATTGCAGCCGAAACCATCGGTGAGATACCGGAGGGAAAGGTGCTTTCCAATTCATTGATAAGTCCCGTTACTGTCAGGATAGCCGGCACAGAAGAAGCTGTTGAGGGCGTGGAATCAGTTAAGGCAGTCTGCGACGTAACCGGTAAGACAGGTCATATAAGTGAAGATTTAAGTCTTAAGCTGTATGATTCAGAAGGCAGTGAGATTACCGGATCTGATATAGAGATGTCAAGAAAGATCGTAAAATATACTGCCGACATATACAGCACAAAGACGGTTAAGATTGCTTATGAGCTTGGCGGTGAGCCGGAAGCCGGTTCAGAGATTACGGATATTGAACTTTCGGAAACTGAGTCAACGATTAGCGGCAGTGATGAGGCGCTTTCTGCGATTGAAAGTATAACAGTACCGGCTACGGCACTTGACGTTTCAGGACTTTCGTATTCCAAGACCTTTAAGATATGGCTGCCTGATCTTTTACCTGAAGGAATAAGCGTGCTTTCGGATAATTCTTTAAGGATTACCGTATATATAAACGAATAAAAAAACAGGCCGTCGGCCTGTTTTTTTATTACACGGAAGTCACTGCTTTTTTCTTTTCACGTTCTTTGATCTTATTTTTAGCTGTAGTGAGCATTAGCTTTATGCGGTTTACCTGGTTTACCTCAGATGCGCCCGGATCAAAATCAATCGCAACGATATTGGAATCAGGGTACTGATTCTTAAGCTCTTTTATAACTCCCTTCCCGACGATGTGATTCGGCAGACATCCGAACGGCTGGCAGCATACGATATTCTCCGCTCCCATCTTTATAAGTTCAACCATCTCACCTGTAAGCAGCCAGCCTTCGCCTGTCTGGTTACCCTGTGAGACAAACGGAGCAGCGTATTCTGCAATTTTTTCTATAGGGGTGGGCGGCTCAAAATGTACACTTTCCTCTAATGCCTTTACAGCAGTTTTATTAAAGAAGGTTACTATTTTTTTAGCTATCCCGTTAAAGAAAGCAAACATCTTTGAAGCGCCGAGGTTATCGCGTTTGAAGATGGCATTTTCCGTAATGTAATACAAAAAGCCTAAAAATCCCGGAACAACAGCTTCAGCGCCTTCGCGTTCAAGAAGATCTACAATTTCTAAGTTAGCGCTGGGCAGGTATTTAACAAGTATCTCGCCGACAACTCCTACACGCGGCTTAACTTCATCAGTTATGGGGATGGCATCGAATTCCTTTACCATCTGTCTTACATTTGCCTTGAAATCCTTGAACTTTACCTTATCCTGTGTAAGCTGTTTTATACAAATATCTTCCCACTTTTTATGCATGGCATTTACACTGCCGGGAACTTTTTCGTAAGGTCTCATGCGATAAACCATATTCATAAACAGATCTCCGTATATGAATGCGTAAAGAACCTTAAATCCCATCTGCCATGAATACTTCATGCCGGAGTTTCGCTCAAAAAGCTGGGCTGAAACTGAAATAACAGGGATATGTCCGTAACCTGCTTTATTAAGCGCACGGCGGATAAAGCCTATATAATTAGAAGCACGGCAGCCTCCGCCGGTTTGCGTAATAAGCAGAGCGGTGCGGTGTATATCGTACTGACCCGATTCAAGCGCAGACATGATCTGCCCCACGACCATCATAGAAGGGTAGCATGCATCATTATTAACATATTTTAATCCTGTATTAACCGCTGTTTTATTATCGTTATCAAGAACCACGAAATCATATCCGCAAGACCTCATTGCCGGCTGGATCATATTGAAATGAAGCGGTGACATCTGGGGACAGAGGATAGTATAATTTTTTCTCATGTCCGAAATAAATTCGATACGTCTGTTTTTAATGCCTCTGTCGTGTGCAATGAACTTCGCTTCACGGCGCTCGCGTATAGCAGCCAGAAGTGATCTTATACGTATACGGGCAGCGCCCAGGTTATTTACTTCATCTATCTTTAGAAGAGTATATATTTTTCCTGCATTTGATAAAATGTCATTTACTCCGTCGCTTGTAACGGCATCGAGACCGCAGCCGAATGAATTAAGCTGGATAAGATCCAGATTATCCTTAGTCTTTACGTAGCTTGCGGCGCCGTAAAGCCTCGAATGATACATCCACTGATCCAGGACGATCAGAGGACGCTCTACCGTTCCCAGATGTGATACTGAGTCTTCGGTAAGAACAGCAACGCCAAAGGAGTTTATAAGCTCAGGTATACCGTGGTTGATCTCAGGATCATCATGATAAGGGCGCCCTGCAAGAACTATACCGTGATTTCCGGTCTCGTCAAGGAGTTTTACGGTTTCCTCGCCCTTTGCCTGTATATCTTTTCGTACCTGAAGCATTTCAGCCCAGGCCTTATCAACCGCGTCTATCACCTCGTGCTTGGGGATGTCGCTAAAAACCTCAGTAAGTCGCTTTTCGAGTATTTCAGCATTTTCAAAAGAAAGATACGGCGCAATGAGATTAATGTTTTCTTTTCTTATATTCTCAAGGTTGTTTTTTATATTTTCCGCATAGGAGGTAACGATAGGGCAGTTAAAGTGGTTGTTTGACTTTTCCTGCTCTTTATGCTCATATGGCACGCAGGGGTAAAAGATATCTTTTATTCCTTCCTTGATTAGCCATTCGATATGTCCGTGCACAAGCTTGGCCGGATAGCATTCAGATTCCGAAGGGATTGATTCTATACCCATCTCATATATCTTTCGCGAAGAGGGCGGTGATAAACAAACCCTGTAGCCTAAGTTTGTAAAGAAAACATGCCAAAACGGAAAATTCTCGTACATATTAAGTACACGGGGTATACCGATGACGCCTCTTTCGGCCTTTTCTTCGGGCAGACTTTCGTAGTCAAATATCCTGTGCATTTTATATTCAAAAAGATTAGGAAGCTTGGCGTTGCTGTGATCAAGTCCCAGAGCACGCTCGCATCTGTTTCCCGTGATAAATTTTCTGCCGTCCGAGAATTTATTAATAGTCAGATGGCACTTGTTAAGGCAAATGTTACATCTGCCTCTGGCTGTCTCGTAAGTAAGTGCATTGATCTCATCTATGGAGAGCATTGTCTGTTCGCAGCCCGGCTTAAACCGGTCTTTTGCTATAAGCGCTGCACCGAATGCTCCCATGATTCCGGCTATGTCGGGTCTTACGACATTTTCACCCAAAATACGCTCCAGACCTCTTAAAACTGCATCATTATAAAATGTACCGCCCTGTACGACTATATGATCTCCGAGATTACGTGGATCGGTTATCTTAATAACTTTGTAAATGGCATTTTTTATTACCGAATAAGCAAGACCTGAGGATATATCGGCGACGGTAGCGCCTTCCTTCTGGGCTTGCTTTACATTTGAATTCATAAATACAGTACAACGGGTGCCCAGATCCACAGGATTTTCCGCAAATAAAGCTTCCCTTGCAAAATCCTGCACAGAATAATTAAGAGATTTTGCAAATGTTTCTATAAAGGAGCCGCAGCCCGATGAGCAGGCTTCATTTAGCATCACGGAGTCAACGGTATTTTCTTTTATACGGATACATTTCATATCCTGACCGCCGATGTCTATTATACAATCAACCTCAGGGTCAAAAAAAGCGGCTGCATGGTAGTGAGCTACAGTTTCAACTTCTCCTTCCTCGAGTTTAAGGGCTGCTTTAATAAGAGCCTCGCCGTAGCCGGTGGAGCAGCCGTAAACGATACTCGCATCTGCCGGCAGCTTCGAGTAAAGCTCTTTTATAGCACGGATAGTGGTATCAAGTGGCGAGCCGTTGTTATTATCATAAAAAGACCACAGAAGCTTTCCGGCAGTTCCTACAAGGGCAAGCTTTGTTGTAGTGGAGCCTGCGTCTATTCCGAGAAAGCAGTTGCCCGAGTATGAGGATAAGTCGCCTTTTTCAACAGTGGCTTTTTGGTGACGCATCTTAAACTCTTTGTAGTCATCGGCATTTTTAAAAAGCGGCTGAAGTCTTTCTATCTCAAAATCAAGCTGTACCTTTTCATGAAGGCGGTTTATTATGTCACTGACAGGAACGGTTTCTTTTTTGTCATCATCCTGCATGGCCGATCCCATAGCGGCAAAAAGATGAGAGTTAGAAGGCGCGATAGTTGTTTCTTCGGTAAGACCGAGAGTCCTTATAAAAGCATTCTGCAGCTCCGGCAGGAAATGAAGGGGACCGCCCAGGAAGGCAACATTTCCCCTGATAGGCTTTCCGCAGGCAAGGCCGGAGATAGTCTGGTTAACAACTGCCTGGAAGATAGATGCAGCTAAATCCGGTTTAGTGGCACCTTCATTTATAAGCGGCTGTATATCTGTTTTTGCAAATACACCACATCTTGCAGCGATAGGATAAATTGATTCATAATCCTTTGCGTATTCATTAAGTCCCGCAGCATCAGTCTGAAGGAGAGACGCCATCTGGTCAATAAAAGAGCCGGTACCGCCGGCGCATATACCGTTCATTCGCTGATCGGCGCCGCCTGCAAAGTAAATGATCTTTGCGTCCTCGCCTCCGAGCTCTATAGCTACATCACAGTGAGGTGCATGGGCTTTAAGCGCAGTCGCAACCGCTACCACCTCCTGACAGAAGGGAACCCCCATGGCCTTTGAAAGAGCGAGACCGCCCGATCCGGTCATAAACATATAAGCATCGTATTCCCCTAATTCATCAACAGAGTGCTTTAACAGGCCTTCAAGTGTTTCCTGTATATTTGCAAAATGTCTTTCGTATTCGGAAAAGAGAATTTCATTTTTTTCATTTAATACGGCTATCTTAACCGTAGTGGATCCTATATCTATACCTACTGAATATGTGTTCATTAATATCTCCGTTTTAGTGTTTTTTAGTTACTGTAAAGTGTGTCAGGCCTGACACAAAGGGCCTGTCCCCATCTGACACACAATATGTAGTAAAAAAATAATAATAAAATCATTATAGTGTGTTATTAAAAGCTAATTATACTTATTGAAATGCAGTATTTCAAGTGCTGTCGTAACGGATAAGGTGTTTTGTATACAACTATTCCCTATTGCTCCGCTTCGTCGCTGATTGATATTTTTGTAGATATATATACTTATGTATGATAAAATATAATAGATAACAAATCTTGCGGAGGAAATCTATGTCTTTTATCGAGGTGAAAAATCTTTACAAACGTTATAAAATGGGGGAGGTTGAGATTAATGCGCTTAAAGACGTTTCCTTTGGCATAGAAAAGGGTGAGCTTGTTTGTGTACTGGGTCCTTCCGGTTCGGGCAAGACAACGTGTCTTAACATAGTAGGAGGTATGGATTCTGCATCTGAAGGCTCGGTTTTTGTAGACGGAAGAGAGATAACTAAGCTTCACAGGCGTGAGCTTACAAAATACAGAAGAAATGACATAGGATTTGTTTTCCAGTTCTACAACCTTATCCAGAACCTTACGGCCTTGGAAAATGTAGAGATAGCCGTACAGTTGTGCAAGGATCATCTTGACCCCAAGGAAATCATGGGAAAGGTAGGACTTGCCGACAGGCTGGATAATTTTCCTTCACAGCTTTCCGGAGGTGAGCAGCAGAGGGTTTCGATAGCGAGAGCTATCGCAAAGAAACCTAAGCTTCTTCTCTGCGACGAGCCTACAGGTGCTCTTGATTACAGAACGGGAAAGCAGATTCTTAAGCTCCTTGAGGATACATGCAGGAAAGAGAAAATGACCGTCATAATAATCACGCATAATACAGCGATCGCGCCCATGGCAGATAAGGTCATACATTTTAAGAGCGGCGAGGTAGAGCACGTACAAAAAATTGATAAACCTAAGCCTATAGCAAGTATAGAATGGTGATAATAATTGAAAGACAGGATAATCACTAACAATTTAAGAAATATAAAAAAGTCTTTTTTGCGTTTTTTGTCACTGCTTGTAATGGCTGCTCTCGGAGTATTTGCATTTACGGGTCTTATGGCGGTAGCGCCGGATATGATAAACAGTCTTGACCGCTTCCTTGATGAAAGGAAAAATTATGATCTGAAGATAATTTCCGATCTTGGGCTTGATAAAGAAGATGTGGAGGCTGTAGAGTCACTGCCGTTGGTGGAAAAAGCTGAGGGAGTATTATACAGAGATTCTCCGGTTGTGACTGATGCAGATGAAGGATTGGTAAATATAAATTCCATTCCGAAGGATATTAATTTAATTAAAATAACCTCCGGTCGCATGCCGCAAAGTCAAAATGAGATAGCAGTCGAGGCCAACTTTTTAAAAGTCAACAAAGCGAAGATAGGTGATAAGATTCATATAGACGATGAAGAAGGATTCTACGAAACCGATGTATATATAACCGGCGTAGCAGACAGCCCTCTTTTTTATAATGCCGTTGAAATTGATAATTTCCGCGGTTATACAAATGTCGGCTCAGGTACGATTAATTATTATGCATACGTACCGAAATCAAATTTTAAAGCGGATTATTTATCAACCATTTATGTAACAGTAAAAGGGGCGGCAGAGCTTGAAACGGGATCTGATGAGTATAATAAGCTTATTCAGAAGGCTATGGATGAAGTTGATGGTATCCGGGATGAACGGCAGAGGTCAAGGTATGATTCTGTTATGAAACAGGCTGACGAAAAGATAGAAGAAGGCTCTGCCGAGGCGAAAAATAAGCTTGAGGATGCAGGGAGGCAGCTTGAGGAAGCAAAGAAGCAGCTGGAGAGCGCCGCGCTTACCATATCCGAGGGTGAAAAGCAGCTTAGCGGAATAAAAGAACAGTTAGACAGTGCCGCTGCGCAGCTTGAATCAGCAAGGTCAGAGCTTGAAAATAAAGAAAATGAACTTGAAGACGGCAGAAAAATTTTAGAAGACGCCGGGCGGCAGATAGGTGAAAAGGAAGCGCAGCTTAATGAAGCAAAAAGACTCCTGGATGCGGGACTTGCAGAGCTTAATGCAAGGCAGGCACAGCTTGAAGACGGTAAAGTTAAGCTTGCCGACGGCAAGCAGCAACTTGATGAAAAGCAAAAGCAGGCAGATGAGGGGTCTGCGCTTATAGCTGCCGGCGAAAAGGAACTTGAAAGGGGCGCAGCAGAGCTTGAAAAAGCAAAAAAAGAGGCATCGTCAGGCAAAGCAGAGCTTGATAAGCTTCAAAGACAGATTGAGGAAGCTGAAACTCAGATAGAAAACGGGAGGAAACAGCTTGAAGAGGGCAAAGCACAGCTTGATCAGGCGAAGAAAGCTCTTGATAATGTGCAAAAAGAATATGACAGTATAGTTAGTTCAGAGCATATTACCGAGGATATTATTAACTCAGAGATGGAGCGAATGAGAACCGACATAGAGGCTCTCAGAGGTGTTTTTGAAAAACTGGTTTCCGAATTCAGAGCAGGAACGCTGACCCCGGAAAGAGCAAGAGAAATAATACGTGAGGCAATAGCCGCGTATAAAAGAGAGCCTACTGTTTTAGAAAAGCTCGTACTTTTCCGTGTTGCTATGGAATATCTTAAGCCGGTTATTGCAGAAGGTGAAGAGACATACAAAAAAGGACTTGAGGAGCTTGAAAATGGCGAGGCTCAGCTTGAAGAAGGCAAGAAGGCTCTTGAAGAAGGACAAAAGAAATATGAAGAAGGCTTAAAGCAGATAGCTGACGGTGAGAAAAAGCTTCAGGAGGGCAGGCAGGAATTAAATAATAAAAAGAAAGAGCTGGAGGCAGGACTTGCCTTGCTGAAGGCCGCATATGAAGAGTATGAGGCTGCAAAAAAGACTCTTGATGAGGGGGAGGCTCTTTTAAACAGCGGGTTTGATGAATATGATAAGAATGCTGCCGTTTATGAAGAGGGCAAGGTTCTTTTAGAGAGCGGCAAGCAGGAGTATTTAAACGGTGTTGATGAGCTTTTATCAGGTCAGGAACTTATTGAGAGTGCCAAGGCGCAGCTTGCGGCAGGTGAAAAGGAATATCTTGACGGGCTTGCAGTCTATAATGCCGGAAAAGAAGAGCTTGAAGCAGGTAAGGCAGAGTATGAATCGGGAGCATCGCAGTACAGAAGAGGTCTTGCCGAGTATGAATCGGGTCGGGCAAATTTTGATGAAGAAATAAAAAAAGCCAGAGAGCAGAAAGACGCTGTAAATATGCCTACATGGTATATTTATGACAGAACCGGTTATCAGACATATGCTGATTATTTTGATGATGCGGAAAGTATCAGGAACCTTTCCAGGGTTTTCCCTATAGTATTTTTTATGGTTGCCGTACTTGTCAGTCTCATATCTATGAGCCGCATGGTAGAGATGGACAGGATGGAGATAGGAACACTTAAATCTATGGGCTATACCAGAGAAAAGGTTATTACCAAATATGCCTTCTTCTCCGTCCTTGCGACATTAGCAGGAAGTGTTATAGGAGCAGTGCTCGGACTTACAATAATGCCTGCTATTATTTTTAATATCTACGGGATATTATTTGACATTCCGAAGCTGTATCTCGGTCCGAACTGGCTGATAACGATCTTAGGCTTTTCAACTGTGATGGTTTTAGTTGTCGGAGCAGGTATGTTAAAGGCGGTACAGGTAATGAGGGAAAAACCCTCTGATCTTCTCCGTCCCAAAGCACCGAAGCCGGGGAAACGCATACTTCTGGAGCGTATAGAGCCTTTGTGGAGAAAGCTGAGATTTTCCGACAAGATTACTATCAGAAATCTGTTCAGATATAAAAGGCGTCTGTTTGTAACTGTTTTCGGAATAACAGGATGTACCTCTCTTATTTTGTGCGGCTTCGGTCTTAAGGATGCGATCGTTGATATACCTGATGCCCAGTTTAAAAGGGTGTTTGATCTTGACGCCATGGTATATTTGACCGGTATGGATAACAGCAGACATGATTCAGAGAAGCTAGACAGGATTTTTAATGAAGAAGAAATCACCGGATATACGGAATCTTTAAGATTGAATTGCATATGTGAGGGTTACGAAGCCAGTATACTAGCATTTGAAAAATCGGATGATATTCGCAAAGTTTTAACTCTTTCAGACAGTAAAACGGGTGAGTCTATAATTCCGGAATCGGGAAAGGCCGTCATAACGAGTAAGCTTTCGAGGCTGACCGGCTTAAAGGAAGGTGACGAGATAGTGCTTACGGATCTTGATCATAAAGAACAGAAATATACTGTTTCAGCAATAGCTGAGAACTATTTTGAGCACTATATAATCATAGATAAGGATGCTCTTGAAAAATATACAGAGTATAAACCTAACCTGTTTTATCTGAAAACTGTTGAAATGACAAAGGAAGAGCAGGAAGATCTCACAAAAAGGCTTCTTTCCGCGCCACAGGTGTTAAATGTTACATATAAAGAGAAGCTGAGCGATAACGCAAAGAATATGCTCACTTCACTTGATAAGGTAGTCGTGATACTCATTCTTTTATCGGCAGCTCTGTCATTAGTGGTGCTTTATAATCTGTCCAATATCAACATAAATGAAAGGCACAGAGAAATAGCCACACTAAAGGTACTTGGGTTTTATGATAAAGAAGTAGACGATTATATCAATAAGGAAAATATAATCGTAACCGTAATAGGTATAGCGGCAGGCCTATTTATAGGAATTTTTCTGACTAAAGTGGTAGTGGGTACGGTAGAGATAGAGAAGGCAAGCTTTATAAACCATATTAAGCCCCTAAGCTATGTATTTGCCGCTGCCATGTCGTCGGCATTTACCGTTTTGGTAAATTTTATAACCCATTTCAATCTTAAAAAGATAAATATGATAGACAGCCTCAAAAGTGTAGAATAATAAGTGCTTTATAACAGATACCGATGTTATAATATTTTTTTGCTTGCCAATATTTTATAAAAAGTTTATAATTGTAAAAGTTTTTCTAAATATAAAAACAGAGGATGAGCTATGGCTATAAAAATAGTAATGATGGCTGTTTTCTTCGGGATAATGATCATGGTTGGTTTCATCCACAGAAGACAGGCTAAGGATGTAGAAGGATTTGTGCTCGGCGGAAGGGGAGTAGGTCCCTGGCTGACTGCTTTTGCTTACGGAACTTCATATTTCAGCGCGGTTGTGTTTGTAGGATATGCAGGACAGTTCGGGTGGAAATACGGTATTGCCACCACTTGGGCCGGTATAGGAAATGCGATACTCGGATCACTTCTTGCATGGGTAGTGCTCGGACGCCGTACCCGTGTTATGACACAGCATCTTGATTCAAAAACGATGCCGGATTTTTTTGAAAAGCGTTTTGGCTCGAGATCGCTTAAGGTAGCTGCCTCTGTAATAACATTTGTATTTTTGATACCTTATACCGCATCCCTTTATAATGGCTTGTCGCGTCTCTTCGGTATGGCGTTTAATATAGACTATACGATATGCGTTATTGCAATGGCGGTGCTGACAGGTATATATGTTATTGCCGGCGGCTACATGGCAACGGCGGTAAATGATTTTATTCAGGGTATAGTCATGCTTTTCGGTATAACTGCCGTAATAGTAGCGGTTTTGCAGGGAAAGGGCGGATTTATGTCTGCGCTCACCGGTCTGTCCAATGTAACGGATCCGACTGTGTCAAATATGCCGGGAGCATTTAATTCTTTCTTCGGACCTGATCCGATAAATCTTTTGGGCGTGGTGATACTTACGTCGCTCGGAACCTGGGGGCTGCCGCAGATGGTGCAGAAGTTTTACGCCATAAAAAGCGAGAGATCTATACGTCCGGGAACTGTGATTTCGACGATATTTGCTCTTGTTGTAGCAGGAGGATGTTACTTCCTCGGCGGCTTCGGAAGACTTTTTTCTGATCAGATCGACATAGCCGCTAGCGGCTTTGATTCGGTAATACCGACTATGCTCTCAGGTCTTCCTGATATACTTATAGGTCTTGTGGTTATATTAGTGCTTTCGGCATCTATGTCGACGCTTTCTTCTTTGGTGCTTACATCAAGTTCAACTATCACGCTTGATCTTGTAAACGGCGGCAAGAAGAAGATGAAGGAAAAGTCCCAGGTTTTGCTGATGCGTATACTTATCGTTGTGTTTATAGCTATAAGTGTAGTAATTGCCATAATTCAGTATAAGACAAATGTAACATTTATAGCACAGCTTATGGGAGTTTCATGGGGAGCTTTGGCCGGAGCCTTTCTTGCACCTTTTCTTTACGGGTTGTTCTGGAAGAGAACTACGGCTGCTGCCTGCTGGGTGAACTTCATATTCTCGGTTGTCTTTATGCTGGCTAACATATTTGCCAAGAGCTATTTCCCTGTGCTTTTGCAGTCACCTATAAATGCCGGCGCTTTCTGTATGATCGTCGGACTCGGCATAGTGCCGCTGGTATCTGTTTTTACACCACGTCCCAAAAAAGATCTTCTTACAAGCGTATTTGCGCCGTTTGTTAAGAAAAAAGAATAAAAAGATTATGATGATGAACAAGGAGAAAAAGCATGAAAAAGAAAATAATACCTTTTGTAATTTCATTGTCAGCTGCCGGGTTACTTCTTGGCGGTTGTTCTATGTTCGGTTCGGGCAGCGGCGGTGATGATAGTACAACTGCTGCCGGGAGTGAAACAACCGGCGCCGAGAATGAGGGAGATGTTGTCGAGAAGGATGGTATCAGGAAAACCATAGTGCATACTAATGATTCTCCGGGAATAGAAGGCGAAACAGGTGCTATGGTTTATTCGATAGACAGTGTTCAGATTGCAGATGTAATTACTACAACCGATACAGCTGCCGGTATGTTAGATCTTGAGAAAAATACAGAGGCGGCAATGATCACGATCGGTTTTACCTGCAGAAACAGATGGGAGATTTCTTCTAATTTTTATATAAGTCAGGCAAATATAGAGATTGAAGACGGAGAAGAAGCTTCGCCCAAGTCGTTTTACGGAGAGTATACAGACGGTAATTTTGCACCCGGTGTTTCAAAGTCGGGCTCTAATGTATATGTGATAAAGGGTAAAAAGGCTGCTGATATAAAAAGCGTCATGTTTCATGTAGATGCGCCTGCTGACAGTGATTTTCAGGATATAGGTGAAGATGTAGATATCGAGATAAATATAAAGTAAAACATCCCGCATAGTGTGTCACAAAGGGACAGTCCCCGTTTGACACACTATGCGGGATGTTTTTTTATTATCAGATATTAACCCCGTTTATTGACGGATTGTTTATAATGCCTTTTTCAGTAATTATAGCAGTAATAAGGTCGCTGTCTGTAACATCAAAAGACGGATTATAAACCTTTATATTTTCCGGAGCTATGCGTCTCTCAAACCACATATTGGTTACTTCATCGCCGGAACGCTCCTCTATAACAATGTCGCTGCCTGTCTTGCAGTTAAGATCAATTGTAGATGTAGGCGCGCATACATAAAACGGTACGCCGTATCTTTTAGCGGACAGAGCAAGAAGAGAAGTTCCTATTTTATTAGCCGTATCACCGTTAGCGGCGACGCGGTCACAACCCACAAATACAGCATCGATTTTTCCGGTCTTCATCAGAGATGCAGACATATTGTCACACAAAAGGGTTACATCAAGTCCTGCGCTTGCAAGCTCGAATGCTGTAAGTCGTGCTCCTTGCAAAAGCGGTCGTGTTTCGTCACAATATATCTTGAAATCATAGCCCTTCTCTTGCCCCAGATACATCACGCTTGTGGCAGTCCCGTATCTGACCGTAGCAAGCTTACCGGCATTGCAATGAGTCAAAAGACCGGCACCTTCTTTTACAAGACTGAGTGAATGCTCGCCTATAGCTCGGCAGGTATCAATATCTTCCTGCCATACAGTCAGCGCTTCCCCCTTCATGGCATCTACGGTTTTTAAAATGGTTGTGAGATTATCGGTTTCAAAATTTTGTTCAAAAAATCTTATCGCAAATTTCTCCATACGATTAGTTGCCCATGAAAGATTAACAGCTGTAGGGCGCGAGGAATTCAGATAGTTTTTTGCGGCTTCAAGCCTTGTAAAGAAACGCTCTTTCTTCATATGATCGGGATTTCCGTTCGTTTTCTGGTCAGCCGAGATATTTTTTGCGGCAAGATACATAGAAAGGGCAGCGGTAACGCCTATGGCAGGAGCCCCCCTTACTTCCAGGATATTAATTGCATGCCATATATCTTCCTGACGTGAAAGTGACTTTACATGAATACGTCCGGGGAGCTTAGTCTGATCTATTATTTCTATAGAGTTACCGTCATCGCTTAGTCTTACGGTATCTGTTTGTGCTATATTCTTAGTCATATAAAGACCTCCGTTAATAATTTACTATATAATATCCTGACACACTTTCATTTAAAATGCGAAACAACCGACAATATCGCATCCGTATAATCATTGCCGCTTTTAAATTCATTACGTCTGAGTATATAGTCTTTCCCAAGTGTTATAAGTATCCTTTCCGCACGGGCCCGTTTCATATCATCGCTGATACCTCTGATATCCTTAACACCTGCCATTCCGACAGTCCTTCTTATAGTTTCAAGTCCGGCGACACCGGCAGTATCTGAGAGAATCTGCGATAGGAAGAGTTCCATATACTCGTCAGATTTAAACATGATATCATTTACATTTTGCCGGTAAGCGATTCTGAACTTTTCTTTAAATCTGTCTATAGTATCTTTTATTGTATCAAGAATAAATTGCCGGAATTCATTAGAATTTTTCTCATCGGTCTGAGTAGCTTCCGAATGCAGCCACGCAAAAAACAGGTTTGCGATTATGTTTCCGATATCGTATCCCGCAGGACCGTAAAAAGCAAATTCCGGATCAAAAACAAATATATGATCTTTATTTATAAAAACAGAACCTGTATGAAGATCACCGTGAATGAGAGACTGCGCATTGGTTAAAAAGGAGCTTTTAAGCTTAGCAACCTCAAGATGAAGCTCAGTATCGTAATAAAGCTCTTGTTTGATAAACTCTGCATTGGCCGGCATAAAAATATTTCGTTTTCTGCAGTCATTATACGGCTCTGTATATACAAGATCATGGGTGATTTCACAAAGATCCGGATTAACAAATTTTTTTACAAGAAGCTCTTTTTCTTTATGCGGCATCACGATGTCAGAGGTTTTTAATAATGTGTTTACAAGGAATTCTGATATCTGCCCGGCAAATTTCGGAAATATTTTATGCTCAGTCAAGGCAGTGCGCATCATTTCATGACCGGTCATATCCTCCATGCAGATAACGCACATTACTTCATCATAAAAGTAAACCTCAGGAACCAGACCGGGTGCAAGCTTTGCCTGAAGCTTAAGTATATCAGCCTCTATGCGCCCCCTGTCGGTAGACACCTTCATCTCTTTGGAAATCCGAAGCTCTTCGGCTGCCTGTTTAACTATCAGCGTTTTATCCGAGTTTTCATCAGACACCCTGAATACATAGTTAAGATTACCGTCACCGATCTCATTACAGCTCAAGGCAGCTCCTGTACCGAAAAAATCAGGCAATTTGTAACTGATATAGCCCGAAACATCCTTTGTTTCCATGAGAAAATATTTATCATAATTTTTCATAGCAGCTCCTAATTGTTTCTTCTGTTGTTGTATATCTCTATAAGCTTTGCCTTTTCGACAGCCGAGAGCGGGTTATCGGGTCCCAGTGTTTCGGACAGGATAGTTATCTTTGCAAGCTTTTCAACAGCCTCAGCCTTATCAAAAGCTTCGCCTATGCTTTTTCCCGAAGTTACGAGTCCGTGGTTTGCAAGAAGCAAAACATCTTTATCCCTGTCAACAAAATATTTTTTAAAATCCCTGAACACATCATCGGTACCGGGACGCCCGTACGGACATACCGGAATATCGCCGCCGTAGAACATAAAGCTTTCCGCCATATCATTGGCGAGAGGTCGTCCGACCAGTGCAAATGCAGTAGCATATGCCGAATGGTTATGCAAAACACTTTGCAGATCCGGGCGCAGTTTATATATTTCAAGGTGCATGCCAAGCTCTGTAGAAGGAGAAAGTGTAGTGTCATCCAGAAGCCTTCCGTCCATGTCTACTTCAAGTATCATATTCGGCGTGATGCGTTCCTTATCCTGTCTGGTAGGAGTTATAAGAATCGTGTTATCTCCGGTTCGCGCAGACAGATTTCCCTCAAATGTATTTAACATGCCCAGATCGTATTGCTTTTTAAAATAATAAACTATTTCTTCTCTTAATTCCTGATTTGTCATAATATTTCCTTTCTTACCCAAAAAAGCTTATGCTATATGTGTCAACGGAGACGGATCTACTGACACATCCGTAGGTGTGTCAGTAGATCCGTCCCCGTTGACACACAGTCTTTTAGTTGCTTCCCGTAGACCCAAATCCGCCGGCGCCTCTTTTTGTATCCTCCAGAACATTCTGCTGCGTAAAATCGGCAAAATAATAAGGCGTAAATATTATCTGCGCTATGCGGTCGTGCTTCATAATCTGTACCGGTTCATCAGAGTGATTGTGAAGAGCCACGATTATTTCACCTCTGTAATCAGAATCAATTACTCCGACCTTATTTGCGGGTGCAAGACCCTTTTTGCACGCCAGCCCGCTTCGCGCATATATAAGTCCGGCAAGACCCTCGGGGATCTCTAAAGCCAGTCCTGTATGAATAAACGCCGTTTCTCCCGGAGATATAACCGTATCGTTATCTGCGCTGAAAAGGTCGGCGCCTGCGGCAAACTCTGTGCCGTATACAGGCTCTTTAGCCTCCGGTGTCAGTTTTATGTAATTTACTTTTATGTTATTCATTTCTTCTCCTTATTTTAGAATTTTGATGGCAGCTTAGTGTCAGCAGAACTGTCCCTGTTGACACGCCCCCCTCAAAACATATTAAAAAAGAAGCACAACC
The DNA here is from genome assembly GCA_902784165.1 of uncultured Lachnospiraceae bacterium. Lineage (GTDB taxonomy): Bacteria > Bacillota > Clostridia > Lachnospirales > Lachnospiraceae > UBA4285. The sequence continues at coordinate 28,100 of CACZTL010000027.1, forward strand.
TTGCCTTCCTGCAATGACCTTTTAACATCTATAGTTCTCTGGTTTTCCGATCCCTTAAACTTAAGCATAAGGTTGCGTTTCTCCTGTACAAACTCGCCGTCTACCAGCACATCTATCATGCCAAGCATTTCCTCCGTTTCTTCCCACTCCTTACACATCCGCCCGAGTATATCCTCATCAAAAAGATAACCGGTAAAGCACCATACATCCTTGTTTGGGCAGACCTTTTTCATTTCACGAAGCAGGGGAAGTAATCCCAGTTGATTAACTCTTTCAAACGGTTCCCCGCCTAGTAGCGTGAGTCCGGTGACGTAAGGAGGAGCCAATGCTTCTAAGATGGTTTTAATAGTCTCCCGTGTAAATTCCTTTCCGGCATTAAAATCCCACGACTCCTCATTAAAGCAACCCTTGCATCTGTGTGTGCAGCCGCTGACAAATAAAGAGACCCTGACCCCCGGACCGTTTGCTACATCATTTAACTTAAGTTCACAATAATTCATAATATCTCCTTACTCTTAAAATATAATTTCAAGAGTGTGTTATGCACTCTATTATAGCAAAAAGACTTATTCAGGTAAAACGTTATTTTTTCTTTTCTTTGTTTGATATACCGGGTCTAATACATAAATTCACTTTGCTTATTTTATTAATATATGTTAGTATGTTTAACAACTGTATTAATAATAATTTCAGAGGATATATAAACGTAATGAAAAAGATAATTTTAGCCGGGTCACTTGCAGCCGCCTTTGTATTTTCCGTTCCGGCTCTGGCTGCTTGTAATTCATCCGGAGTAGTAGAGTCGGTCGGAGGCGAGTCTGCTTTCAGCTCTTTTCCGAATGCGGATATGACGGGTTACGAAGGTCTTGAAAACTATACAAGAGAATTAAAGTTCAAGGATGTCACAGTCAAAGATGTTGATAAAGCCATGAAGGCAGGACAGTCATTTGTTCTTTACTGCGGATACCGGGATTGCCCGTGGTGCAACAAGATTATATCTATACTTAACGATTCTGCAATCGAATACGGAACGGATATAGCTTATATAAATACAAGAAAAGACCCTTCATGGTCGTCTAATACGGATCTGGCTGATTATGACGTATTTGTCAGCTATTTCGGTGATTACCTTGATACTGACAGCGATGGGAAAAAGCATCTTTATGTTCCGCATATATTTTTTGTAAAAGACGGAGTAGTAGTAGATGAGCATCCCGGTACGGTTTCCGGTCATGAAAATGCAAGTGATGAACTGACTTCAGAGCAAAAGGAAAAACTCAGCGCTTTACTTGGAGAAGGTTTTAAGGCAGTTACCGGTCTTTGATTATTTTGGAGATAAAAAAGATGAAAAAGAAAATAATAGCTATAGCAGCGTGTGTGGCTGCATGCTCTTTTCCGCTGGGGCTTGCCGGATGCAGCAACAACAATGAAAACACCGATCAGACCAATACCGTTTCAACCGAGTCGACACTCTCGGGAGAAGAAACGGATGCGTTGTTTAATATAGGTGAAATACAAGACACCGATTATGTAAATGATTTTTTCAACTTGAAATATACAGGAAATGCCGGATGGCGTCTGTTAAATGAAGAACAGCTTGCGACTATAAGCAGCAGCATTGAGGATGTTTTGACCAATGAATCTGCTAAGGCGGCAATCGAAAGCGGGAAAACATCTATTATCATGTATGCGGTTTCCGAAGATGCAAAGCAGAACTTAAGTCTGATGGTAGAAAAGCACGATGTGAATAACACACAGGATGCGGATATGGATGCATTTATCGATAAGTCAGTGGAGTCGCTTTCCGCAAGCCTTCCGGCTCAGGGCTTTAGAGATCTTGAGGTTACGAAGACGGATATTACGTTTTGCTCTAAACCTGCAAAGGCAATAAAGATAAAAGCAAAGTATGATGTTAAAGCAGCAGACGGCTCTGAGAACACTGAAGAAAAAGAGATCTATGAAACCATGGTGTATGTTTTCAGGGGTTCATACAGCGGTTGCGTGACAGCTTCGTCATTTGACGAGGATAAGACGGGGGAAGTTCTTGATATGTTTTCAAAATTACAGTGATTAATGCCGTCCTTAATTAAAATTCCGCAGCACATTCTGTGGGATTTTGTTTTTTTATATGATATACGGAGGAATGAATGAAAAATTGTATAAGTCCTGAGAATAAAAACGATGAAGAATTGATAAACGACGAGGTCAGGATACTTACGGAGCTGCTTGAGAAAAGCACGAAAAAGATAGCAGGAGCGGCTGCTTACGAAAAGACGGCAAAGCTTCTTGCACTTAGTAAAAACGGAGAGTATTCTAAGCTTGAAGATGAGATATCAGCCCTTTCCACGGAAGATATGGACATAGTTTCCAGGGTTTTTTCAATAATGCCGCTCCTTATAAATATAATTGAAGACGTAGATCTTGCATTTGGGGTAAATGTTAAAAATAACACTTGTGAGGACTACATGGGCAAGCTTTCCGGCGCAATAAAGGCTGTTTCCGGAAACAAAAATGCAAAGGAAATACTGGAAAATGTAAATGTTGTTCCCGTACTTACAGCACATCCGACACAGGTTCAGAGAAAAACGATACTTGATCTCACCGATCGTATACATGTGTTGCTGCGTAAATACCGTGATGTGCGTTTGGGACAGCTTGATAAAGAGCGGTGGTATGATGATCTGCACAGAAACATAGAGCTGATCATGCAGACGGATATGATCCGTGAAAAAAAGATTAAGGTCAAAAATGAGATAACCAATGTAACGGGTTATTATAAAACATCTCTGATAAGTGCTATAACACGACTGGTAATCAATTACAAAAGGCTTGCAAGAAACGAAGGGATAGAATTAAATGCTCCGCATCCTATCAGCATGGGGATGTGGATAGGAGGAGACAGAGACGGAAATCCTTTTGTTACCGCCGAGACACTTGAGCTTTCGGCAACTACGCAATGTGATGTGATTCTCAACTATTATATAGATATGGCAGCCCGTCTAAACGGTGATTATTCGATTTCGTCAGCTCTTACTGAAGTTTCCGGCGATGTAAGGGATATGGCAGCTCTCTCCGGAGATACCTCTGAATTCAGAGAAAAGGAATTATACAGACAGGCGTTTTTATATATCAAGAACCGACTTATAAAAACAAAGGAATTTCTGACAGAAGGCAAAGACAGTTCCGGACGCTATGCTTCAGCTTCCGAATTTGAGCTTGATCTTGATAAAATAAAGGCATCTATCCTTGAGTATAATGATGAGATACTTATCGGAGGCGACTTTGAAGAGCTTTACGAAGCTGTAGACATTTTCGGCTTTTATCTTGCCAGTATAGATATGAGGCAGGATTCGGGAGTGATAGAGGAGTGTATTGCCGAGCTGTTAAAGAACGCCGGTATAGAGAATGATTATGAGTCGCTTAGCGAATCAGATAAATGCGCATTATTGATCAAAGAATTAGAAGAAGATAAACGCCCCTTATCGGCAACATTTGCACCGAAGTCAGAAGTGTTAGATACAGAGCTTGCCATATTTAAAACTGCGGCTCAGCTGAAATCAAAAATAGGTGAAGACGTTATTAAGCAGCATATTATCTCTCACACCGAGGATGTTTCGGATATGCTCGAGCTTGCCGTTATGCTAAAGGAGGTCGGTCTTTTAGATGAAGCAAAGGCTCGTATACATATAGTTCCCCTTTTTGAGACTATCACTGACCTCGAAAATGCCCCTGAGATCATGAAACGCTATTTTGATATCGGCATCGTAAAAAAATGGATTAACGCAAACAACGGCTATCAGGAGATAATGCTCGGATATTCCGATTCCAATAAGGACGGCGGATATCTTGCTTCCGTCTGGACGCTTTACAAAGCACAGAAGGCGCTTACGGCGGCAGGTGATGAAAAAGAAGTAAATGTTACATTTTTCCACGGAAGAGGAGGCACGGTAGGTCGCGGCGGCGGTCCGTCATACAACGCGATAACCTCACAGCCCTTCGGAACCGTAAGAGACCGCATAAGGATTACGGAGCAGGGTGAGGTTATAGGCTACAAGTACGGAAATCCCGATGCAGCATACTATAATCTCGAAATGCTGGTTTCTGCTACACTAAACCGTATGGTAACAAACAAGCTTCCGGACAAAAATGAGCTTGGCGTCTATACCGGGATAATGGAAGAAATAGTTCAGGACAGCTATAATATTTACAGAGAACTTGTTTTTGAAAATCCCAAGTTTTATGATTTCTTCTTTTCGGCAAGTCCTATACGTGAGGTATCGAGCTTAAATATCGGTTCCAGACCCGCTGCAAGAAAGACTATTACTGATATTAACGGACTAAGAGCAATACCCTGGGTGTTCTCATGGTCGCAAAACAGAGTTATGTTTCCAGGCTGGTATGCGGTAGGAAGCGCGTTTAAGAGGTATATAGACAAGGCTCCCGAAAATCTTGGGAAGCTGAGAGAGATGTATAAAAAATGGCCGTTCTTTAATTCGCTTTTGTCTAATGTGGACATGGTTCTTTCAAAGTCAAATATGCACATAGCTGCAAAATATACGCAGATGTGCAGCGATGATGAAGAGCGAAAGATATTTGATATAATAAAGGCTGAGCGCAAGCTTACAAAGGATATAGTTCTTCAGATAGAAGAGCATGATGATTTGCTTGAGGATCAGCCGGAGCTTAAATACAGCTTAGATCACCGCCTCCCGTATTTTAATGTTCTTAATTACGCTCAGATAGAGCTTATCAAAAGACAGAGGGACGAAAGGCTTGATGAGGATGATGAAAAGCTTATACACATAACTATAAACGGAATTGCTACCGGATTGCGGAATTCAGGGTGAAATGTTCAAGGAGATAACCAAATGAGTGAAATACACAGAATTAAAAAACGTCTTACCGGACACTTACGAAGATATACAAATAACTCTGTGATCATAAGGGGTGTGTTTGATACACTCGGCAATGAAGCTAACTGGCAGAGGATGGTAGATTATATCGAATACGCTCATATGATAAGCGAGAAGCTCGATATAAAAAGGATAATGGCAAAAGCGGTGATATTCGGTCTGCGTAAGGCGCCATCCGCTTTAAGGACGGTTCGCAGGGAATTAAGGATATAACAATAATGAAAGTCATTAAACATTCTTTAAGTATGATCATCTTTTCTTTATTGGTATGCTTTTGTATCCCCTTAGGTTTTGTTTTTGCGGATGCTTCATCTGCTGATGCAAAGGCAGCTGAAGCGATAACAGACAATGTGTCTTTAGCTGCTAAAGCCAATACCGATGAATCCGTTACCGTAAAAGCTTTAGCAATACGGGTAGGCTTTTCTGATGAGCCTTTGGGTGAGATTTCATCGGAGGCGGCTTTTTCAACAAGTGACATACGAGAGTATTTTGAAGTCAGTGATACCGGCAAATTCCCTTATGAGAGTATATCTGCATATTACAAAAGATCTTCATATGGCAGGTTTAATATACATCTCGGAGAAATAATTGATGTACAGCTGCCGGGCACCCGTGACTCGTATGATTGCAAAAGCGGCTCAGAGGATGAATATCGTTTGATAAAAGAAATAGTTGACAGATCCAAGATAAAGGAGAAGCTGCCGCTTTATGATAATGACGGGGACGGAGCGGCTGATTTCGTGTATTTTTTTTGTAACGGTAAAAAGGATGAAAAGGGTTCCGTATGGTGGCCGCACTGTCACAACGAGGGTGATGATACTTTCACGAAGGCCGGGCTTAAGCTGGGAGATTATGTTTTATCTTGTAAAGAGACATCCAATGTCCTGATTCATGAAACAGCGCATTTTTTCGGTATACCTGATTATTATTCATATGAGGATTATTATACATATGACTTTAACGTTCCTGATATGATGAATGATAATCAAGGAGATCATAACGGACTCTCAAAGCTTCTTGCCGGATGGATCGGAGAAGATGAAATAACATTTGTTAACAAAGAAAGCGCCGGGAAAAATGAAGTTGATGTATGTCTTGCGCCGATAGATTCCCAAAAACCCGGAAAAGCACGGATTGCGCTTATAGCGCCCGAGATAACAGGTGCGTACGGTGAGTTTTTTTTGGCTGAATATATAAGTGGCAACGGAAATATGTCTTTGTTTGATGGACGGCGTGATTATCCGGAAGGCTTTAGGATCATACATGTTTTTTATGATGAGACAAAGGGGCGTTTTTTTGCAAATGCTCTCACAAAGGACCATACTACAGGCGCTGATTTCGGAGTTTTTGAGGAGGGTGATGAAATAACACCATATACAGTGCCTTCTACTTCTTTTATATGTGATGGGAGTCCGTCTGTTTTTACAGGTATAAAGATTACTGATTTTGTTACGGGTGATTCCCCGCATTTTAAAGTCAGCTTTACGGATGATGAGAAAAAAAATACACCTGTAGTCTTTGAACAGAGTGATGAGTCCGTAACAAATATGCTTGAGCTGACATTAAATGCCGACCGTCCTTTAAAGCTTTCGGATAAAACAGGAAAAACCACTAATGCAAGGCTTGAAAGAGAAGGTGTGCTTTATCCTTTGGTTATTAAGGGTGACGAGTATAACGCTACCAAGTTTTATCTTGAATACAGGCAGCTGAAAACACCTCTTTTGCCGGAAACGGACTATACTCTTATTTTGCCGTCCGGTGCTTTTATCGATGATGACGGCAATGAGTCCCGTGAAATCAGAATGAATATCACGACAGGCAGCTTTACAAAGCTTGAAAAAATAGAAAGTATGGATGTTAAAGACAGCTTTTTATTAAGATCCGATCCGGTTCCCTATGGAAGCAGCGCCGCATATATAGTGATGACAGGAACAAATAATGAAGAGGGTACCGGCTTTAGATTTGTAAGCTTTAATTCAGGTGCTTTAAACGGCTCCGGTGAGTTCTTTATAGAAATACCCGAGCCTGCCGACAATATATCGGATATTGATGCTTTTGTTTCTTTTGACGGCGATTATATTATATGTGTGAAAACATTTGACGATACTTATGTAAAAAAAGTTTCCGCAAAGGGAGAGAGCATGTCAAAGCTTGTGCACATACCTGAACTTGTTGATGTGATCGAACTTGGTGATATATTAAAGGGTATATCTACAGACACCGATACAGCTGTTGGTAAAGATTTGCGCGGCAGCACGGGTGAGTTTACGGGAGCTGTATGGACATTTGACTTAAACGGTGAACCATCTAAAGTCTTGTACCGGTATAATGCTTACATTGCAGGCGGATTTTTTGCAGTGACGGATTCTAAATATTGTATTGCAGGATTTGATATAGCAAGCGAAAATTATTATGCGGATGTTTATGATAAAAACGACGCCTTTGTAAAGAGGATTGAATTTTCAAAGGATCTGCCGCTGTCGTTTTGTTCTGACAAAGAAACCGTTACATCTGTTGAGATAGTCTTTGATGACGTAACGAATGAAGAGCGTTTTTTTCTTACAAAGCATGATCTGCAATCAGGTACGGTATTACAAAAATATGTTGACGGAGAAAAGCTGGATGAAATGTATCTGACGGGAACTAAGCTTATGCCGGCAGGCTGGGGTTATGTCTTGTATTACAGGTATTTGGGCAAGACAGACAGCGCTATTTCCAAGGTGTTATTCCTGACTGATGAGATGGAAATAATCGGAAGTATGAGCCTGCCCGGAGGAGCAGGTTGTCTCCCTCAGTCAGACCGTGTTGTTGTGGTATGGGAGGATGAAGACGGACGGAGCATGGCGTGGACAGAGGTTTTGTTTTCGGATTTTAAACGGGATGAAAGCAAAGACTCCGGCATTTACGGAACAGGGGAAGATGATAAAAACGATGTTAACCGTAATGATCAGAAGGCAACGGTTGTCCCGGGTAAAACTGTACCGACTTCAGCTCTCACAGAAGCATTAACTAAGCCTTCCGCAACAGGAAAAACCACAGAGGCTAAAGCTGCTGTAACCGGCGCGGGTGATCATAATAAGATATGGATTATTGTAGCAGTAGGAGCATTGAGCGTAGCATTTATTACTGTGTTGCGGTATAAATCTTGTAAGAACAATAAACAAGATAGATAAGATTTCAGAGTAAGTGAGTGTGTCAGCAGAACCGTCCCCATTGACACATAAAAATTAAGTTAAAATGACAAATGGAGAACGATCATGGAAAAAGAAACACAAAATAACAATATCGAAGAAACTCAAAAAGAAGGCGAAGTAATAGGTGTACAGGTTGCCCTTCTGGCTGCGCAAAAAAAGGCTGCGGTAAGTGATTATGCAGAAGCAAAAAAAATACTTGAAGACACTATAGAAAGGCTTGAGGCATCTCAAGTTTATAATGATCCTAAGATTCAATACCATACATTTGCAGGTCCGATAGAACAGATTATATTTTTGAAGGACTGTGATAAGCAAAGAGAATATGCTGCCGCGCCGGAACCGTTTGCGACGCTTTATCTTACTTACGGTAATCTGCTTATGGGTATGAAGGATTTTGAAGGCGCTAAAGCTGCTTTGGAAAATGCCATACGCTGGAATCCGGTAAACCCTAATCTCAAACTGGAGTATGCTGACGTATTCAGGGCTCAGGGCGACTTGGACGAATTTTTTGAAACCTCTCTTGATGCGCTTACGACTGCTTACACCAAGGAATATCTCGGACATATTTACAGAAATATAGGATATTACTTTATTGAGAAGGGTAAATGGAACGAAGCCATGGCAGCTTATGTGCTTAGTCTTCATTTCGACAGCAGATCAGAGGATGCCGCTAAAGAGATTGATTATATCCAGAGTAAAACCGATGGAAAAACAGGAATACCTTCGATGGATGAGATCAAGAAAATAGCTGAAGAAAACGGTTTCTCAACAGAGGCAAATGAAGAGATAGTAGGACTTGCCGCATTCTACGGTCATAAGGCAAAGGACGACGGAAGAAATGATGTTGCAGAGTATTTTTTGAATATTGCGTATGATCTTACAGGTGACGGTAATATACGAAATATACTTGAGGAGATATCCGATGTTGAAGAGTCGGATGACGGAAACGAGACAAATGAAATAATCTGAAAAACATGTTGACAAACTTGTTTCGTATGTATATAATAGGCAAAGCGTTCGTATTTCGACGCACATATGGGGTCTTAGCTCAGCTGGGAGAGCATCTGCCTTACAAGCAGAGGGTCATAGGTTCGAGCCCTATAGGCCCCATAT
>CACZTL010000028.1 GCA_902784165.1 uncultured Lachnospiraceae bacterium
CCTTTGTGTCAATACTGACACAAAGGGACTGTCCCCCACTGACACACTGTCCCCGTCTGACACACTTTGACTTATCAATATCTAAAGTCCTCGTTGGTAAGCACACAAAACTCTGAATCCATCTTCTTTACACTGACGCCCGTTTCCTTCTTAATACGCCTCTTAGCATGCGAAATCGCATCGTCCGTCAGCGCATCCATATCATCTATAGTAACCTTCGGTTCAGACGCCCTCAGCTCATCTATCTCAAGATAAAGCGCCAGCGCGCCCTCATCACTAACCGTGAAGCCCTTCTGGGATGCAAGATCCTTAGCTATCTCAACAAGCTCCTCCGTCGTAAAGGGACGCATATTTATTCTGTGATTGAAAAGCTTGGGAAGAGCAGGATTAGTGTTTAAGAATGACTCAATACCCGCATCTGTATCCTCTGCAATGACGATCATCCTGTCGGTATCCTTGCGCATGACATCTACTATCTCCGATATGATATCGGGACGAAGAAGTCCGACCTTCTCGATAACCAAAAACGTACCCCTAAGCTTATCTGCGGACCTTGCAAATCCGTATTCATTCAGGCTGTCGCCCGTCGTCCTGATAACCTTCTTCTTTTTCTTGGGATAACTGATATTTACCGCCTTGGCTATAGTCTTTGCAAGCCCTGTCTTATCCACCGACTCGGCGCCGGCTATGATGATGTTTCCGTTTCTTGAATCCTCTCTTGTTATCTCAACAGGAAGCGAGGCGATGTACTCCTCTATCTGCGCGTCGATCTCGGGCATATCATAATACTCATCAAACATGCTCTTGATCTTCTCACGCTTGCCCTTGGGGAGATCCTCGCGAAGTACATTGTCAAGCTGCGCGGTATCCTGCTTTGCGGTCGTGTCGAACCGGCGGGTGTTCTTGCCCTCCGACTCTTCATCACCCTCGGAGGTCTCGATGATCTCCCTGAGCATCTTCTTATCTATATGCGTCGTATCTGTAAATGTATCGCCGTCTTCTATCTTTATATCGTCTTTTTCAGACTCGGCAAGCGCCCTTTCCACTTCCGCCGTGTTAAGCTGTCCGGTTATGCGGGCTGTTATGATATCAACGGCATGATCATCGGATGTAATCCTCTGCGCGAGAGCCGCCTCATCTTCGGTGAGGTTTGCTTCTACGTCCTCCGCCGTGACTTTATTCAGGCGCATTTTTCTGAGATCCGGAGTTTTGCCCGTATTTCTGTCCTTTTTGGAAATTCTTTCAGGCTCTTTTTCTTCCGGAACTTTTGCGGCGGGTTCTTCCGTGAGAGTCTCTTCCTGCATACTTCCGGGCTTAAGAGCATTTGTTTTCTGTATCTCTTTTATAGCTTCAGCCTCGGCTTTGGCCTGCTCCGATACTTTAGGCTCTGCCTTTTTTTGCGCCTGCTTTTCTTTGCCGCTGTCTGATCCGGCCGCCGCAACCCCTGCTGCTTCCCCGGAAAATATTTCTTTTGCTCTTTTCGCCTTCTCATGAAGAACGCCCGCAGTACCCGCCGCTGCAGCTGCTGCGCCTGCTGCGACTGCCGCGCCGGTGATGGAGGGAGCTATTCTTTCTTTACTGTCAGCATTCTGTTTTTCAGAAACAGCTTTTGCTTCGGCAGCTTTATCAAGTGCTTCCGGACTGTCGTCCGCAATTGCCTTTCCGTTGTCTTTCTTTACCGCTGTCCCTGTATCTTTCTTAATCCCGGCAGGGCTCTCAAAACCTGATTCCATCTTTGATTTGCCGGATTGTGCAGTTTCTGTTTCTTCCTGCACCTCAGTGTGGGCTGCAACCCCTGCTGCTTTCTTTATCTCCTCGGGGACAATGTTATCCTCATTTGTATCCGGCTTGACGGTAGCAGCACTGCCCGCCGCCTGTACACCTGCCGCTTTATTTAGTTCTTCGTACTCTCCCGAAATATACTTCACAAGAATCGCCGCAGCATTTACCACCTCTTTAGGTGCACTATCTCCTCTTACGGCAATTCTTTCGGAAAGATTGGCTCCGAGCATAGAAAGAACTGCGCTCTCTATACGAAGCATCCTTTCAGACGGATCTGCAACTGTACCTGCAGATTCCCTTACCGCCTCGGTTCCTGCAGCCTCCAAAACTGCGCCGAGAAGAGTCTCCTCCTGAGGTCTTTCTTCAAATGACTGAGCCGCGATCGCTTCCGTAGCAGACTCCTGTCTTGCAGTGCCTTTACCGGTTCGTATATCAAGATCGCGGCGCGCTGCGTCTATGGCAAGCTGCTGCTCAACCTTAAGCTTAGCGGAAGCCTCATTAAAGGGTGTGCCCTTCTCCTCGGCAAGCTTTTTCTGCTCGGCCATAAGACGGTCGTAAGCTTCACTCTTCTCGTTCTTTTCCTCAAGCATACGCTCAAGCTCGGTCTTAGAATACTCTTTGGTGCTCTGTCCGCCGTATTTTTTCTCGCGCACATCGGTCATCCAGTCATTCATATTTAACTGGCCGTCTATCTGCTTTTCTCCGGAGATCACTCCGTCGCCGCGAAGCGCGCTTTCATTATCAAGCTCCTCGGACACCTCTGCGGAGAGATTCTTCTTTATCTCCGGATCTATTTCGTGCTTTACGGACTCTTTTGCGGTATCCGCCAAGGCATCCCCTTTATCGGCATCTCCGGTCACGCCGGCAGCTACGGTCTTTTCAGCTGCTTTATCACTTGCAGCGCCCGCAACCGCGCCTGCTGCTGCGCCCGCTGCAGCTGCTGCCGCTGCCGAAGCCGCTGCTTCGTTTCTGTCAAACTCATCCTCGTCAAAATCCTCGTCATTAAAAACATTCTTAACAAAGGACTTAAGCTTGCCGGCTGCTCCTCCAGCCGCAGCACCTCCTGCGGCTGCCGTAGCGGCTGCTCCTGCGCCGATCTTTTCTCCGTTCTGCGCGTCATTTACCCCGGTATCTATCTGACCCTTGAAATCCACCTTAGAGGTTTTCGCAAGATCCTCATCCTTTACCTTTGCAGCGTTATAAAGCTTTTCCTGCTCTGGTGAAAGCTCTGCACCGACCTTCTTCTTAAGCTTTACCGCACCTTCCGCAAAATCGCCGTCCTTAAACCAGAGCGCGATATTGTCGCACACGGCGGCGCATTTATCCGCTTCACCGTTCTTGGCGTAGAGCTCTGCAAGCCTGTACATATATCTTTCATCAGGTCCTGCTTCCTTAAACTCCTCAAGAACCCTGATAAGCTCACTGTCCGGCGCTTTTTTTTCACGCAGCAGATGATACTCGAGGATGTAGCTGTCCGGCGCATTCCTTGACATCTGACAGTATTCGTTAAATGTCTCCTCTGCCTCTTCAAGGTCGCCTGTCTTTATGAGAAGCTCGGTAAGCCTGTATACAAGCTTTTTCCCGCCGAGATTTCTGTTATAGGCAAGGATAGCCATATCCCTTGCATTCTCGAACTCTCCCAGATTCTCGTAGGCATCCGTCATCATAGCAAGCGCATCCCAGCTCTTTACCCCCGGCCAGTCAACACTATCGGCAAGCTCCACCGCCGCCATGTAATCCTCATCGGAATAATATCTTCTGATCTCTTCTATCTTTGAATAATTATCGTGTTTACTCACAGCTAACGCCCCTTTACAAATGTATATATCAGTCACTTAAAGCTACCGCTTGCTAAACGCCGACGGTGCCTTGTCTCATGTAAATTTTTACAAATGTTTTACAAAAGTATTAAAGCTACTCCGTTCAATTTTATCATATGAAAAAACGCCTTGCAATCGCAAAACGTCTTTAATAAGTGTATTTTTTTTGATTTTTAGCTAGGGCACACTTTACAAGGTCACCCTCCCCTCAAGGGCTCGCAGAAGCGTCACCTCATCAACAAGCTCCAGATCACCCCCCACAGGCACGCCGCTTGCGATACGCGTTACATTTACCCCGACAGGCTTAAGGAGGCGGCTTATATACATAGCCGTGGTCTCACCCTCCAGACCGGAGTTGGTTGCAACTATAACCTCCTTTATATCCTCCTCAGAGAGGCGGCTCATAAGCTCCTTAAGCTTTATATCATCGGGGCCTACGCCTGTCATGGGGCTTATGGCGCCGTGGAGCACGTGATACAGGCCTTCATACTTTCCGGTCCGCTCGTAGGCTGCCATGTCTCCTGTTTCTTCCACTACCATGATCGTGCTCTGATCGCGCTTCGGATCTGAGCATACAGGGCAAAGCTCGGTATCCGTCAGGCAGAAGCATTTTTTGCAATACCGTGACTTCTCTTTAGCTTCGGTAATCGCTTCCGAAAGCGATCTGACCTTTTCAGGCGGCATATTTACAATATAAAAAGCCAGGCGGCGGGCACTTTTTGCACCCACGCCCGGCAAGCCGGATAGCTCCTGTGTCAGACGCTTTATATGGTCTGTAAATATCTCCATCAGAATAAGCCTCCGCCGAGTCCTCCGGTAATCTGTGACATCCTGTCTCTTGTTTCCTGATCGCACTTTTTAAGGGCTTCGTTGCAGGCAGCCATTATGAGATCCTGGAGCATCTCTACATCCTCAGGGTCAGCCGCCTCGGGGTCTATAACTACCTTGGTGACCTCTTTGTTTCCGTTTACCGTTACGGAAACAGCACCGCCACCTGAACTTGCTTCAAACTCCATGGTCTGTATCTGAGCCTGCTGCTCCTCCATCTGAGCCTGCATACGCTGCGCCTGCTTCATAATCTGGTTCATATTGCCCGGCATTCCTCCGCCGAAGCCTCCTCTTCCTTTAGCCATTACACATCATCCTTTCTTTCATCGGGCTCTATCTCCATATGCACAAGCTCATTTATACCCGGCATATCTCCAAACTCGCCCTTTTCTATCTTCGTTGCTTCTACGGAAACCTTTTCTCCTCCTGTCATTTCACTGACAAATGCTTCAAGCATCTCAAGATTAGTCTTGCCGTTCCCGGAATCTTTCATGATATTATCGTAACACGTTTGTGATTCTATCATAATTTCCAGAGTATGTCCATCTTTGACCGCAAGCTTTGACTTAGCAAGCGCCCACGGCACCAGTGTTTTTGTCTGAAATTCACTGACGATCACATCCCACAGCCCCGCGAGGCGCTTCATCATGTCGGTTAGTTGCTCGTAGGGGGTGTAGCCGGGAGGAACGGCAGTGGAAGGTGTGTCTGACGGGGACAGTCCCTTTGTGTCAGAACTGACACAAAGGGACTGTCCCCGACTGACACACTGTCCCCCTGCTGACACCCCGCTTTTAACCTGCTCCTGCAGTTCCTTAATACTCTTCTCCAGCGCCTGTATCCTCTTTGCCGCCGCCGCTTCCGGATCTTCCTGCGTAACAGCCGGTCTCGTCAGCTTGATAAGCGCCACCTCCGTCACGGTTCGCTGCTGATTTGTATTTCTTAGCTCCGAAAGCAGCTTTGAAAGCGCTCTTATATACATAATAAGAGTCTTAGAGTCAGTAAGCTCCGTTTCCTCCTTCATTCGCGCCACATTTTCCTCGGTGCTCTCTAAGATATCCGAGATATCCTGTTCAACAGACGCAGACAGCAAGAGAAGGTTTCTTAGATACCCGATAAAATCCGTAATAAATGTACTTATCACGCCGCCCCCCGCAATCACCTCGTCAAGACATTTGACAGCCCCGACCGTATCCGTTTCCGCAAGGCATCTGAAAAGCCTCGAGAAAATATCTGTATCTACGGCGCCTATGGCCTTTAGCACAGTATCATAAGTAATCCTTTCACCCATCGAGTACGATGCGCACCTGTCAAGGAGTGATAAGGCATCACGCATGGCGCCGTCGGCCTTTCTTGCGATATAATCGCACGCCCTCTCCTCTATATCAAGCTTCTCTTCCCCTGCAAGACGCATTATCTGTCCTTTGATATCTTCGATGCTGATTCTGCGGAAATCATATCTTTGACATCTTGAAAATATAGTAAGGGGGATTTTTGCCGTTTCGGTCGTCGCCAGGATAAATGTAACATACTCCGGCGGCTCCTCAAGCGTCTTTAAAAGTGCGTTGAAAGCACCGGTAGAGAGCATATGTACCTCGTCGATTATATAAACCTTTTTTCTGCCGTCGGCAGGGGGATATAAAACATCCTCCTTAAGCTCCCTGACATTTTCAACGCCGGTATTTGAGGCCGCATCTATCTCACGCACGTTCATAGCCTCAGCTGATATGATTCGCCTGCAGGACGGACACTCACAGCACGGATTTCCGTCTTTTAAGTCCTCACAGTTAAGCGCCGCTGCCATAATCTTGGCCACACTCGTCTTACCTGTTCCTCTAGTTCCTATGAAAATGTAGGCATGCCCCGTTCTGTCGTTTTTTACCTGGTTTTTAAGCGTCGTCACGACAGCCTCCTGACCGCGAACCTCGTCAAATGTCCTCGGACGCCATTTTCTGTATAAGCTTACGTATGACATTAATACTCTCCCTCAGCAGCGATGTACCGCAGCCGCCATCTCCTTAACATACTCCCCGACCTTTTCCGGCGCATCCTTACCGTACTTTGCAACTATCTTCATGATTGCGCTCCCCACGATTGCCCCGTCTGATTTTGCCGCCATTTCGGCCGCCTGGTCAGGTGAAGATATGCCGAATCCCACGGCACACGGAACATACGTCTCCTTCCGCACCAGACTTACCATGTGGTCTATGTCCGTAGAGATCTCACTTCTGACACCGGTAACTCCCAAAGAGGAAACCACATAGATAAAGCCTCTTGCCGAAGCAGCGATATCGGCAATACGAGTCTCGGAGGTCGGCGCTATAAGCGAGATCAGATCAACTCCGTATTCCCTGCAAACCGTGTCAAACTCTTCCTTTTCTTCAAACGGAACATCCGGAAGTATTATCCCGTCGATGCCGACCTCTGCACAGCGCCTCATAAAGCCGGTCGTGCCGCTTGCGACTTCTCCCGGAGCTGTGCCTTCCTGCCGACAGGTACCGGTTACGTCATTTGTTCCTGCCCGACCTGTTTGTTCATGCTCGAAAGCCCCCGACTCAGCATTTGCACCGTCCGACTCTGTACGGTTATATGAGTATACTACATTGGCATAGGTCATGAAAAGAAGGGGAGCATCCGTCTCCTTTCTGAGCTCCCGCACCATATCAAATATCTTGTCAGTCGTCACGCCGCCTGCAAGAGCGCGCGCATTTGCCGCCTGGATCACGGGACCTTCAGCCGTCGGATCCGAAAAGGGTATCCCAAGCTCCACCATATCCGCGCCATTATCTATCGCAGAGAGTACCACCCTTTTTGTTGTTTCAAGATCCGGGTCGCCGCAGGTTATAAACGTAATAAACGCCTTCCCGTTTTCAAAAGCCTTACTTATCCTACTCATGTATATCCACCCCCCTGTAGCGTGCGATAGCCGCACAGTCCTTATCGCCTCTTCCGGAAATCGTGATGACCATTATCTTATCCTTATCCGTTTTCGGCGCTTCCTTCATTGCAAATGCTACGGCATGAGCTGACTCTATGGCGGGTATTATACCCTCGGTACGGGAAAGGTATTCAAATGCCTCAACCGCCTCTTCATCAGTTATCGCAACGTACTCGGCTCTCCCCGTATCGTAGAGATTTGCGTGCTCCGGACCTATCCCCGGATAATCAAGCCCTGCCGATATAGAATATACCGGCGCTATCTGACCGTACTCGTCCTGACAGAAATATGACTTCATCCCGTGGAATATGCCGAGTCTTCCCGTAGCTATGGTCGCCGCCGTATCCTTAGTATCGATACCGCGTCCCGCCGCCTCACATCCGATCAGGCGCACCTCTTTGTCATCAAGAAAATTGTAAAATGAACCGATGGCATTGGACCCGCCTCCTACACAGGCAACCACCATATCCGGAAGTCTGCCCTCTTTTGCGAGCATCTGATACTTTGTCTCCGCCGAAATGACAGATTGAAAATCTCTAACTATCGTCGGAAACGGATGCGGTCCCATAACCGATCCGAGACAGTAATGGGTATCGCTTATACGGTTCGTCCACTCGCGCATAGCCTCGGACACGGCATCCTTAAGAGTCGCCGTTCCGCTCTCCACAGGGATAACCTCCGCTCCGAGCAGCTTCATACGGTATACATTTAACGCCTGCCTTTTGGTATCCTCCTTGCCCATGAACACCGTGCAGCTCATCCCCATAAGAGCCGCCGCCGTAGCCGTAGCCACCCCGTGCTGACCGGCGCCCGTCTCTGCTATGAGCCTTGTCTTTCCCATCTTTTTGGCAAGAAGCGCCTGTCCGAGGACATTATTTATCTTATGGGATCCGGTGTGGTTAAGATCCTCTCTTTTTAAGTAAATCTTAGCTCCACCGAGGTCTCTTGTCATCTTTTCGGCAAAATAAAGGAGGCTCGGCCTCCCTGCATATTCATCAAATAAACTCTTTAATTCTCTTTTAAAATCCGGATCATCTTTAAGCTTAAGGTATCCTTCCTCTAATTCGATTACAGCGTTCATTAGTGTCTCGGGCATATACTGCCCGCCGTGCACGCCGAAACGCCCTCTGCTGTCTTTTGCCGCTTCCATATGTATCTCCTCATTATTTGATAGCCGGAGGAAAGTGTGTCAGATGGGGACAGTCCCTTTGTGTCAAAAGGAGCAAGCCCCTTTTGACACAAAGGGACTGTCCCCATCTGACACACTTTCCTCACACAAACACTCCCCGCGCCAG
>CACZTL010000029.1 GCA_902784165.1 uncultured Lachnospiraceae bacterium
CGGAGTTTCCTCGGCAAACACCGGTGACACGATCGAAGCCGCGGGCAGCATAAGGGAAGCTGAAATAAAAAGTGCAGCTAAAGTTTTATTTTTTTCATAAGCAAAGTTTCCTCCCGGTATCTTATTTATTTCTACGTATAACGCAATAGAAAGCTTATGTCAAGTGTGTCAAATGGGGACAGTCCCTTTGTGTCAATACTGACACAAAGGGACTGTCCCCATTTGACACACTTTGTGACATAATCACAGAATTATAATTTGCAAAATAATAAAATACAATTAAAATAAATATAACATATCTAAGGAGGATCACATCATGGGTTTTTTAAGTTTTTTTAAGGGGGCAGATATAAATGCCGGAGTCAAGCAGTACAATGAAACTCCCGGAGCGTACCTGATCGATGTGCGTGAACCGGGTGAATATTCACAGGGTCATGTGCCGGGAAGTAAAAATGTGCCGCTCTCAAAAATTCATATAGTTGGTAATTTCGTTAAAGATAAAAACACGCCTGTATTTGTATACTGTCTTTCCGGCGGAAGAAGCTCTCAGGCTGCCAGTAAGCTTAAGTCGCTCGGATTTACTGCAGTAAATAATATCGGGGGCATCAATTCATATAAAGGAGCTGTTGAAAGATGAGCAAGATAGTTATAGTTGGCGGCGTTGCCGGCGGTGCCAGCGCTGCCGCAAGGCTCAGACGTCTCGATGAACATGCGGAAATTATCGTATTTGAAAAAAGCGGATACGTTTCATATGCGAATTGCGGTCTGCCTTATTTTATAGGAGATGTCATAACAGATAAGGAGAAGCTTACACTTCAAACGCCTGAAAGCTTCAAGCGCCGTTTTAATATAGATGTGCGTATAAATAACGAGGTTTGTGACATTTACCCGGAAAAGCACATGGTAAAGGTCAAGGATCTCAAGACAGGAAAAGAATATGAAGAAAGCTACGATAAGCTTATACTCTCTCCCGGCGCAAAACCGGTGATTCCGCAAATTCCGGGAGCAGACAGTAAAAATGTATTCACACTGAGAACGGTTGAGGATACATTTAGGATAAAAGACTTTGTAAATGAAAAAAAACCTAAATCAGTTGTAATATCAGGCGGCGGATTTATCGGTCTTGAGCTTGCTGAAAACTTTAAAGAGCTTGGCATGACAGTTAGTGTTCTTCAGCGAAGCAATCAGCTTATGAAGCAGTTTGATCCCGATTTGGCTGCATTTATACATAATAAGCTCAGGAGCGAAAAAATAAATCTCCTTCTTAATGAGACCGTAGAAGAAATCCGAGAACACGAAAAGTCGCTTGAAATAAGCTTAAAGAGCGGGCGTGTTTTATCAGCCGATATGTTCTTACTTGCAATAGGAGTAGAACCTGAAAGCGGACTTGCCGCAAAAGCCGGCCTTAAGCTTGGTGTGAAAGGAAGCATAGTTACCGATGAGTATATGCTCACTTCTGATCCGGATATATATGCTGTCGGCGACGCAGTACAGGTAAAAAGCTTTATCAGCGGTGAAGATACACTTATATCTCTTGCCGGTCCCGCTAACAGACAGGGACGCATTGCCGCAAACAATATATGCGGCATTCAAAGCGCATATCCGGGATCGCAGGGAACCTCTGTCATAAAGCTCTTTGATATGACATTTGCCTCGACGGGATTAAATGAAAAGACCGCAAAAGCGTCCGGAATCAATTACGATAAAGTCATACTCTCTCCCGCTGAGCATGCAGGCTACTATCCGGGTGGAAGTGTGATGACCATGAAGGTTATATTTGAGAAAAGCACAGATAAGCTTCTCGGCGCACAGATAGCCGGTTACGGCGGAGTAGACAAAAGAATCGATGTCCTTGCGACCGCTATGTATGCCGGAATAAAGGCTTCTCAGCTCAAGGAACTTGATCTTGCTTATGCGCCTCCCTACTCCTCTGCAAAGGATCCCGTTAATATGGCGGGATTTATGATCGAAAATATAAATAAAGGCATCCTAAAGCAATTTTTCTATGAGGATCTTGAAAGCGTTACGGCTATGGAAAATGTAACTTTAATTGATGCCAGAACGCCCGGTGAGTTTGAGCGAGGACATATAGATGGATTTATCAACATACCTGTAGATGAGCTGCGTGAACGTATAGATGAAATAGATAAAAACAATATAGTTTATGTGATGTGCCAGAGCGGACTGCGCAGCTATATCGCCTGCAGAACACTTGCCGGTCACGGATATGACGCAATAAATTTCTCAGGCGGGTACAGACTTGTAAATGTACTTAAAACCGAAGAAGCTGCGGCAAAAAATGCTGCTTCATGTGGGCTTGAGGAAACTAACAATTATCATCAAAGAGAGGATTAATAATGAAAAAACTAATAATAACCGCGACAGCCATAATTAGTATGACACTTGCCGGCTGCTCTGCCGCAACCGGTTCTTCGGAAGCATCCTATAAACAGATATCACAATCAGAAGCTGTTCAAATGATGACTGCTGAAGCTGATCACATAATAGTAGACGTTAGGACCGAGGCTGAATATGCAGAAGGACATATCCCCGGAGCTATTTGTATACCAAACGAGAGCATAGATGAAAATGTAACAACTAAGCTTCCTGACAAAGAACAAACCCTGCTTATATACTGCAGAAGCGGCAACCGCAGCAAACAGGCGTCTCAAAAACTGGCAAACCTGGGATATACCGCTGTGTATGAATTTGGTGGTATAAATACGTGGACAGGTGAAGTCGTTAAGTAATCAAGTGTCAAATGTGTCAAATGGGGACAGTCCCTTTGTGTCAGCACTGATACAAATGGACTGTCCCCTATTGACATACTATGCACTAAGCCTTCTTAAAGCATCAAAGTTTACTATCTTTATACTACCCCTTGATAACTCTATCAGGCCCTCTGACCTGAAATACTTCAGCATCCTTGTAACTACTTCTCTTGCGGTGCCCATATGGTTTGCGACAGTCTCATGAGTTATATGCAGTGTATCTGAGTCGTCCAGCGCACTCTCCTCCAAAAGGAAGCCTGCAAGTCTTTTATCGAAGGACTGCCACATTATCTGATCCATCAGCCAGACGATATCAGACATACGCCCTGCCATAATCTCGTTTGTATAGCGGGATATTTCAAGGGAGCTTTCCATAAGCTGCTTATAGCTTTCAGGGGGCAAAACGTAAAAGACCGTGTCTTTTTCGGCACTGATGTTTATATCAAACTGCAGACTGTTTATGATGCAGTTAGCTTTTAAAATGCATATATCTCCTTCAAGAAGGCGGTAGAGAGTTATTTCTCTGCCGCCTTCCGACATATAAAAAGCCCGAAGCTGACCGGAAGCTACCAGTATAAGACCGCTGCAGCTATCGTCACTGTCGTAAAGAATATCACCGCTTTTGGCAGCCTTTAAAACAGACTTTCTCTCTAAAATATTTTTTTCTTTTTCTTCTAAATTATCCCACATCGGGAAAAAATCTTTAATTTCCATAATGAGGATATTATACCATATTTATATCAAAACTTCCCATTTATTTATTATCTACTTCAAATCAGGACTCATATAATTTTTTTTATTAAAACCAAAATAAAAAACCGGGTAATCCCGGTTTTAAAAAATAATGCAAGATATATTACTCAGCCTCTACTGCTATGATCTCACGCTTATTATATGTACCACATGTAAGACAAACTCTGTGAGGTGCCATAAGCGCACCGCATCTGCTGCATCTGACAAGCGTAGGAGCAGTCATCTTCCAGTTCGCTCTCCTCTTATCTCTTCTTGACTTTGAAGATTTATTCTTCGGACAAATAGACATCTTAACACCTCCTTCAAGATATAGTATCCGCACAAAAAATCATGCACACATTTTGTTATTTTATAACGCAAAAAAAGATTTGTCAATATATTTTTTTACTTCGTCTCTTCAAGAAGCCTTTTACACTCTCTTGCTATAGCAAGCTCTTCATTGGTAGGAATAACACTTACGGTAACCTTAGAATCAGGAGCTGAGATGATCATCTCCTTTCCGACGGTATTTTCCATCTTTTCAAGGTCCATCTTTACTCCGAGGTATCTTAAGTTATCAAAGATCATAGGTCGAAGCCATGTAGCGTTCTCGCCTATACCGCCTGTAAGGGTTATCGCATCTACTCCGTTCATGGCAGCTGCGTATGCGCCGATATACTTGATAATCCTGTATGCAAATACATCAAGTGTTTCCGCCGCTACCCTGTCACCTCTTTCAGCTGCGGCTCTTAAGTCCCTGAAGTCGCTTGAAAGACCGTTACTAAGACCGAATACACCTGATTTATGATTTAAGATATAAAGCATATCCTGTATGGACTTCTTCTCTCTTCGGCAAATGTATTCAAGAATTGCAGGATCAAGATCGCCGCTTCGGGTACCCATGGGAAGGCCTTCGAGAGGAGTAAGTCCCATGGATGTATCCACGCAGTTTCCATCCTGAGTAGCTGAAATAGACGATCCGTTTCCGAGATGACATACTATAATCTTACAATTATCCCTGTTTAAGCCCACAAGCTCCATAGTGCGCTTTGAAACGTAGCTGTGACTTGTGCCGTGGAATCCGAATCTTCTTACATGATATTTATCATAATACTCTCTCGGGATAGCATAAAGGTAAGCCTTTGGTTCCATAGTAGTACCGTAGCCGGTATCAAATACCGCCGCATTAGGCACGCCCGAAAGATTATGCTCACAGGCATCTATTCCGATAAGATTGGCGGGATTATGAAGAGGTCCGAGCTCTATATGGCTTTTAATGATATTTTTTACATCTTCATTTACGAATGCGGCAGCTCTGTATTTTGTTCCGCCATGAAGTACCCTGTGACCTACACAAGCTATATCCTTCTCGCTTTCGATAACTCCGTGGTCTTTGTCAAATAATGCCTGAAGCACAAGGCGTATAGCAACGCCGTGAGTCTTTATGGGTGTCTTTATATCATACACCTCTTTGTTAGAAGGCTTGTGAACAAGCTCGGAGCCCATGATTCCGATTCTTGTCACGCTGCCCTTGGCAAGAACGAACTCATCTTCCATCCTGATAAGCTGGTATTTAAGAGATGAGCTTCCGCAGTTTATTACAAGTATGTTCATAATTATTTATTCTCCTGTTGTTCAAATACTCTGAGCCTGTACAGCTGTAAGTGC
The DNA here is from genome assembly GCA_902784165.1 of uncultured Lachnospiraceae bacterium. Taxonomy (GTDB): domain Bacteria; phylum Bacillota; class Clostridia; order Lachnospirales; family Lachnospiraceae; genus UBA4285. The sequence continues at coordinate 5,172 of CACZTL010000029.1, forward strand.
TACCACCCCGACGATGTCATCTGCTGAACATCCTCTTGAAAGATCATTTACCGGCATCGCTATTCCCTGCAGTACGGGACCATATGCTTTTGCTTTCGCAAGTCTCTGAACGAGCTTATAACCGATATTTCCTGAATCAAGATTAGGAAAGACAAGTACATTGGCCCCACCGGCTACAGGAGAATTCTTTACCTTTATGGCTGCAACTACCGGGTCTATGGCTGCATCAAGCTGAAGCTCCCCGTCTATATCAAATTCAGGATGCTCTTCTTTTGCCATACGAACGGCCTCCTGCACTTTTGTTACATCATCATGACTTGCTGACCCGTGTGTAGAATAAGAAAGCAATGCTACCTTTGGATTATTTCCGGTAAATGCCTTATATGACTCCGCAGAGCTGCAGGCAATAGATGCAAGCTCATCAGCATTCGGATTGAAGTTTAATGCGCAATCCGCAAAAAGCATAAGTCCGTTATCACCATAAGTGCAATCAGGCACCTCCATAAGGAAGAATGCTGATACAAGCTTTGTTCCGGGCTTAGTCTTAATTATCTGAAGACAGGGACGAAGTGTATCTGCCGTAGAATGACAGGCTCCGGAAACAGCTCCGTCTGCATCACCGCACTTACACATAAGCGCTGCAAAATACATATAGTCCTTTGAGATAAAATCTGCAGCAGCCTCAGGCGTAACACCTTTATGGCCTCGAAGCTCTACAAACTTATCTATATACTTCTGTCTTCTCTCATCTGTAAGCGGATTAACGACAGTTGCCTTGCTTATATCATATCCGGCACCGTATTTATCAATCTCCTCAGGAGTTCCGATAATAACGATATCCGCTATCCCCTCTTTTAAAATCTCCTCAGCTGCCTCATAAGTTCTTTTATCCATGGATTCCGGCAAAACTATGGTCTTTTTATCCTTCATCGCCTGTTCTTTAATATTATCTATAAAACCCATATACAGCTCCTTTTAAAAAAATATAGTTATTTTTGATTATACTTGAAATTACGATATTTAACAAGTCGAAATTTTGTGGTATTATGTCTTTGTTACTAATCATCGATAACATAAGTGTGTCAAATGGGGACAGTCCCTTTGTGTCAGTCCTGACACAAAGGGACTGTCCCCATTTGACACACTACAACGGAGGCATATATGAAAGCAGTAGGTCTTATCACAGAATACAATCCTCTTCACAACGGTCATATGTTACATTTGCAAAAGTCATTGGAGATGGCAGGAGCAGACGTATCCGTGGCTGTAATGAGCGGTAATTTCGTGCAGCGCGGCGAGCCGGCTGTTACGGACAAATATACAAGAGCGCGCATGGCGGTCGATTCGGGAGTAAATCTTGTAATAGAGCTTCCTATTGAATTTGCTATGGGGTCTGCCGAAAAGTTTGCTACCGGCGGCATACTCGCACTGCAGGCTCTGGGCGTGACTTCCGTCTGCTTTGGCTCCGAGTGCGGACATATACGCAGACTTTCCGAAATAGCCGATGTGCTCGCCAGCGAACCTGACAAGTATCAGCTCGCTTTGAAAAAAGAATTAAAGAAAGGCGTTTCTTTCCCGGTGGCCAGGGAAAATGCCATTGCCGGTCTTCATATCATGGATGAATCGGAGCTGCATGAAATTCTTTCATCACCGAACAACATACTTGCTATTGAATATATCAAGGCTATAAAAAGAAACGCCTGCACTATTACGCCTTACACTTACAAAAGAGAAGGAATGGCTTATAATGCGGTTTTTGAGTATCCTGATGAACCCGATGCTGAAGAGGATAATCAGGGAGGGTATCTTGATTATTCGACAATAGACGCAGGCGATGATATTTACGCTGATGACGGCACTACCCTGCTGGCATCTTCCGAAGCCATTAGAAAGGAACTGAGAAGATATTATCATACTATTGATACGTTTTCCGAATCCGAAGAAGAGGTGTCTTACGAAGAAATGCTTGCTAAAACCGACGAGATCCTTGACAATATCCTCAAATTCATACCTGAGGCTGCGGTCGATATATTTAAAGAGGCATTAGACAAAAAAATGCCTGTGTTTAAGGATGATTTTAATGAAATCTTTAATATAAAGATGCGCGGGTTGATCAAAGAAGCTTCTTATAACAAAAAAGAGGCAGTTGCGCTTCTTTGCCGGTATGAGGGGATAAACCCTGATCTTGCCAACCGCATGATCAACAAATATGACAGAAATTATGATATCGGAGATTATATAGAAGCTGTAAAAGATAAATCAAATACTTATAAAGCTATTTCCAGAGCTATATTCAGGATCATTCTTGATATAAAAACAAATAAAGCTGACGATGATATCGTTATACAGGAAATAGACGGTGCTAAGGTCTTTGATCCGGATCTGAACCCTTCATTTTTGATTTCTGATGAGGAACAGATTAATTACCTTCGCATACTCGCCATGGATGATAAGGGTAAGGAATATCTGAATCAGATCAAAAAAACCTGCCCTGTTCCGCTTATCACGAAAACAGCAGGTTCTGAAGAACTGATCGCAGCCGATGTATATGCTGCCGACCTTTACAATCTTATCCTTTGGGATATCTACGGGGAGAATATGCAAAATGAATTCCAAAAGGGAATATATATAAAGGGGCGCGGCTTTACGGGCAGCGAAGCATCGGATTGAAAACAGATATAGGATGTATCAGTTTTTAAAACTGTGGATGGGGGCCGGTATACGGCCCTCTCTTTTTATGAACGCGGAACAGTCAAATGTATTAACCGGCATAACCGGAGCATAGCCTAATAGTCCTCCGAACTCTACGGTGTCACCTATCGTTTTTCCTGCCACTGGAATGATGCGTACAGCCGTAGTTTTTTGATTTACCATACCTATAGCCGCTTCGTCTGCTATTATACCTGATATGCTTGCAGCAGGCGTATCTCCCGGTATCGCTATCATATCAAGACCTACCGAGCATACACAGGTCATTGCTTCGAGCTTTTCTATCGTAAGCGCTCCGGCATTTACTGCATCTATCATGCCCTGATCCTCGCTCACCGGAATAAAGGCTCCGCTTAAGCCTCCAACATAGGAAGAAGCCATTACCCCGCCTTTCTTGACCTGGTCATTCAGCAACGCAAGCGCCGCTGTCGTTCCCGGAGCGCCGGGCTGTTCAAGACCTATAGCCTTAAGTATGTCGGCAACACTGTCACCTACAGCAGGAGTCGGCGCAAGCGAAAGATCAAGTATTCCGGGCACAGCGCCCAGCCTTTTTGCTGCTTCCTGCGAAACAAGCTGCCCTACTCTTGTGATCTTAAAGGCAGTTTTTTTGATAGTATCACAAAGCTCTTTAAAATCAGATTCACGTTTGTTTTCCAGCGCATATTTCACAACGCCCGGTCCGCTTACGCCGACATGAATAACGGCCTCCGGCTCCGAAATGCCATGAAAAGCGCCTGCCATAAATGGATTATCATCAGGCGCATTACATAAAACAACAAGCTTTGCACAGCCTATCGAATCATTTTCCTTTGTGCGCTCAGCCGTTTCTTTTATGATTTCTCCCATGAGCCTCACCGAATCCATATTAATACCGGTTTTTGTCGAACCGACATTTACTGATGAGCATATAAATTCAGTCTCCGAGAGCGCCTCAGGTATGGATCGCATAAAAATGTCCTCTGCTTTAGTACTTCCCTTTGATACTATTGCAGAAAATCCTCCGATAAAATTAACACCTATATCCGAGGCAGCCTTATCCATGGATTTTGCAATCTTTACAAAATCATTCGTATTTTTTGCGCATGCTCCGCCCACAGACGCAATAGGCGTTACCGATACCCTTTTGTTTACGATCGGAATCCCGAATTCCTTTTCAAGCTGCTCACCCGTTTCAACGAGCTTTCCGGCATATGATGTGATTTTTTTGTAAATGTTTTCGCAGACTTTTTCAGTATTATCTGATATACAATCAAGTAGGCTCAGTCCCATTGTTATGGTGCGGACATCGAGATTCTCCTGCTCTATCATCTTGTTTGTTTCTGTTACTTCACGTATATTGATCATTTTTTCTCCGTTTTTGTGTATAATTGCTGATTTGCGATATGCTTTAAAGTGTGTCAGTTTGGGGACAGTCCCTTTGTGTCAGTCCTGACACAAAGGGACTGTCCCCAAACTGACACACTGCACTACAGCCTGTGCATCATATCAAATATTTCTTCTCTCTGGCATTTTACCGTAACACCTATATCCTTTCCCAGATTTTCAAGGTGTTCACTGAGGACGTTAAATTCCTCTGATGAATTAGAAATATCGACAATCATCATCATATTAAAAATGCCGCCCGTAACAGTCTGGGAAATATCAAGTATATTTATACCCGCTTCCGCAAGGAATGTACATACCTTCGCTATTATTCCTACGGTATCTTTTCCTATTACCGTAATAACACATTTTTTCATATTGAACTCCTTTGTTATTTAAAAGTTAATATTTAACGCCCCGCCAATAGTGTGTCAAACGGGGACAGTCCCTTTGTGTCAAAATTTAAGGCTTTATAAAAAAGTATTATCCCCGTTGACACAAAGGGACTGTCCCCATCTGACACACTTTAAACTTCTATAACCGACGATGGCTCGTCATGACGCGCCACTTCTATCTTGAAATCTTTTCCCCTGTACTTTGTTTCAGAACCGTCGATAGTCTGCGCCACCGTTTCCAGCGCCAAGAGATCATAATTATTCTCCTTGCTCAGATGGCCGAGAAAAACAGCTTCTACGGAATCATTTAACAACTTGCTAATCATATCACCCGAGGTTTCGTTTGACAGATGTCCTTTTTTGCCGAGAATACGGCTTTTCAGGTTATAAGGATACGGTCCCGCCTGAAGCATCCTTATATCATGATTAGCCTCCGCAAGAAAGGCTCTGCAACCGGACATAGCGTTTATTACTGTATCATCAAAGCAACCAAGATCTGTAACCACACCCATCTTGCAATCGTTGTTTTTTACTGTATAGGCAACCGGATCAGCGGCATCATGAGAAACCCCAAAGGCTCTTATACAAAGATCTCCGATAGTAATATCCTCATTCTTTTTTATTACATTTAACAGGTCTGCTTCTATATATCCTGTTTTTGAATCTCTTACCACCCTGTCAAGCGTAGCAGAGGTAGAGTAAAACGGGATATCATCATTTCGCATTATTATTCCCGCTGCCTTCACATGATCCGTATGCTCATGGGTAAGAAATACCGCATCTATATCGGCTATGGATAATCCCGCTCCCCTAAGCCCCTCGCATATACGTTTTCTGCTGACACCGGCGTCGATAAGTATATGCGTGTTATCAGACCCTATATATATACAATTTCCGCTGCTTCCGCTTGCGATGCTCATCATACGCATGCTAAAAAACCTCACCTCTCCAATAATCTTTCAAGAATATCACAAAACTCCAGCGTAAGAAATAAGCCCTCCGAATTATCAAATACTATCCACGGCGGTCTCGTATCATAGCGTGATACAAAACGGTTTGTAAAAAGCTTGGCATCGGAAAACGGTCTCTCATCCTCAGGAGTTATATATTTCCTGCGGATATATTCATCGCTCATCTGTGAGGCAAATATACCGTCTATTTTTTCATCGGAATATCCCCTTGATGCGCGCAGCCTTTCCCTTCTTAATTCTTCACCGGCGTATACATACCAGATTTCATCACAAAATTTATCATAATGATCATCAAGAAGAAGCGCCGCCTCTATAAAATAATATGAGTATCCTTCTTCTTTCTTTTTCTCGATATCTTCAAGAAAGTAATTTTTAACAGAAGGATGGACAATGGAATTTAATACAAGCCTCTTGTTATCTTCTTTAAAGACAATATCTCCGAGCTTGCCGCGGTCAATTTCTTTATCACCCGCAAGTATATCCTCGCCGAATAAAAAAACAATCTTTTCATATGCGATCTCTCCCCTTCGCATCTGTGCCGCAGCTATTTTATCTGCCTGTACACATATGCTTCCGGGAACATCTTCAAGTATTGATAAAAGCGTTGATTTTCCGGAACCAACGCCTCCGGTTATTCCTATTACCTTCATAAAAATTTCCTAATGTGCTTCAAACCAGTTTTTGCCTTCGTTTATATCGATTTCAAGCGGTACCCTGAAATCGACTGCTTTCATCATAGATTCCTTGATAATATCTGTTACCTTATCTTTTTCAGGTTCATAAGTCTCAACCAATATCTCGTCATGCACTTGAAGTATAAGCCGTGATCTTAAGTTTTCCTTATGCAGCCTGTCATAAACCTTTATCATAGCAAGCTTCATGATATCAGCGGCTGTTCCCTGAATAGGCGCATTCATTGCAACACGCTCTCCGAATTGTCTGGTCATCACATTTTTTGCTTTAATCTCAGGGATAGGACGCCGCCTTCCGAAAAATGTTTCGGAATATCCCTTCTTTTTTGCTTTATGCACAAGCTCATCCAGAAAAGCTTTTATTCCCGGATACGTTTCAAAATAGCTGCTGATATATTCCTTTGCCTCACTTACGGATATACTCAGATCCTTTCCCAGACCGAATGAACTGATACCGTATATTATGCCGAAATTAACCGCCTTGGCATTTCTGCGCTGCTCAGGCGTGACATCTTCAAATGGTACATGAAACACCTGTGACGCTGTCATGGTATGTATATCCTTTGCCTGATTATAGGCTTCTATAAGCTTTTCATCGCCGGACATATGTGCAAGCACGCGCAGCTCTATCTGGGAATAATCTGCATCAAGAAATACAAATCCGTCATCAGGAATGAATACCTTTCTAATCTTTTTGCCAAGCTCCATCCGTATAGGGATATTTTGAAGATTAGGGTTAGTGCTTGAAAGTCGTCCCGTTGCAGTTACAGTCTGGTTGAAGCTTCCGTGTATACGGCCATCATCCTCAATAAATGCAGCTAAGCCGTCTGCATAAGTCGATTTCAGTTTTGTTAATGTCCTGTATTCCAGAACATCGGAAGCAATCCTGTACTTTCCGGCAAGACCTTCTAAAACCTCTGCTGCCGTAGAATAACCTGTTTTTGTTTTTTTCCCGTGAGGAAGATTTAGTTTTTCAAAAAGTATACTGCCCAGTACTTTAGGAGAAAGTATGTTAAACTCTTCGCCGGCTTCTTCGTATATCAACTCCTGTGTTCTTTTTATTCCGTCTTCAAGATTTCTGCCGTATTCTTTAAGAGCGTCGCGGTCAACCCGCACACCTGCCCGTTCCATATCTGCAAGTATCCTGATGATCGGCTCTTCTATTTTTATATATATATCACCGTCCGTATCACCTTGCATAGCTTCAAACAACGTCCTTCCGCTTACGAGAGACACAAAAGCATCGTAGGAACACATAAGCTTTATTCTTTCAGGATTATCTTTAAGCTCCTTAGGACCGGGAATATTAAAGCCCGACACATCTGCTGCTATTTCGTTGTAAATATAACTGCCCGGAAGCGGATTTTTCAGGTATGCGGCTACAGATACATCCTTTAAGTTTTCAAACGGAAAATCTTTATCTTCATCAAATGCTTTGGAGGCTTTTTTTACATCATTTAAGTATAGATGAGCTTTATCCTTGCTTTTACCGGCTTCCGTGATAATATCATAAAATATATCTTTTATATCTTTTCCGGATATATCACCGATACATGTTATGTAAAACACTTCATTTTCATTTACAGCAAGCGCTACGGCTTCAGGATACGATCCGTTTAAGAATGAAATGATGTCGTCATTCTTTTCTGTGTTTTTAATGCTTATACCGACAGAGCCGCCTTCTTTAATATGTCTCAAAATATTATTTTTTATGTCAACTGCTTCTTTTAAATTTACCGCTTCTTTTACTGCAGGCGGTTTTACCTGCTCATACTTATCTTCATCTGTGAATGCCATGAGCATATTCTTAAAATTATATTTTTTAAACAACTCATATGATGAAGGATTGTAAAAATTCTTTACGGAAGCTTCATCCAGGGAAAAATCAAGAGGAGCATGGGTATCTATTTCGGCAAGCTCGTAGCTTAGCTTCATAGAATCTATGCCTTCCTTCATTTTCTTTTTTAAAGCTTCAGAACCGAGATTGTCGATATTTTCTATAACAGCATCAAGCGTGTGGTATTTGCTTACGATCGGTGCGGCTGTTTTCGGACCTACGCCTTTTACACCCGGTATATTATCCGATGTATCGCCCATTATTGCTTTAAGCAATACAAACTCCTCAGGAGTTACCCCGAACTCCTCTTCTATTTTTTCGGGGGTGTAATGCGTAACCGTTGTAACGCCCCTGCTGGTTTTTGGGGTTTTCATGCTTATATGGGCGTCGGCAAGCTGGAGGAGATCCTTGTCTCCTGAAAGTATTGTTACATCTAAATCCTCTGAAGCATTTTCCTTTGCGATAGTACCGATAACGTCGTCTGCTTCATAGCCCTCTTTGGTTACTATACGGATGTCCATAGACTGTAATACATCCTTGATGATCGGTACCTGTACCCTCAGATCGTCATCCATTGATTTCCTGGTACCTTTATAATCTGCATACATCTTATGCCGAAAGGTAGGCTTATTAAGATCAAAGGCTACAGCAAGATAGTCAGGCTCCTCTTCTTTGACAAAGCGCATCAAGATATTTAAAAAACCGTATACCGCACCTATGGGAGTGCCTTCCGGTGAAGTAAGAGGCGGCAGTCCGTAATAAGCCCTGTTTAATATACTGTGTCCGTCAACCAATAAAAGCTTTTTCATAATACAAAACCAATCCTTGTCAGTTCTCTTCGCAAGAAACTGTAAATATCTTTCCTACTATACAATAAAAATTTAAATTTGCAAAGAAAAAATCACATGAGAATCATATCAAAATTAAATAATTCTCAGGTGATTTTAAAAATAAAAGTCATGTATTAAAGAATTTTATATTTCACGGTACGTACACCCCATCCGTTACAGCTGGAAAATCCAAACGCACGCCACACGCCGGGCTGGAGATCAAGATGACGTGATCCGCCTCCCATGCCGCCCAGATCGTTAATCGTTGCCGTTACTGTTTTACCGCCGTAATTGATCATTACTTTATGACCTAAAAGGTCTCTTCTTCCCCATGCAAGAGGGATAGCAACACCCATAGAGCTTTCCGTAACTCTGGAACCGTTAGCTGTAATAGTACCGCAGCCGGGATCCGTATATCCGCCATACGCTGATGCCTTTCCGCTTGCCCATCCGGCTGTAGACTCTGAAGTAGTTGTTGCGGTCACCTCTTTGATAAGCCAGCCGTTTGAACCAAACTCATATGTCTTTCCGTCAATTTTTTGAGTTCCGGTCATTAACCATCCGTTTCCTCCAAAGTAAGAGGTGTGTTTTGCTGAATTTCCGTCAGGATTGGATGTTCCCTTTCCGAGCTGTTGCCAGCCGATTCTCATCCATCCGTTATCACCGAAATATGACCAATGCTTTGCTGAATTTCCGTCAGGATTGGACGTTCCTTTTCCGAGCTGTACCCAGCCGGTTCTAAGCCACCCATTGCTGCCGAAATATGACCAGTGCTTTGCCGAGTTTCCGTCAGGCTCAGAAGTTCCCTTTCCTAACTGTACCCAACCGGTTCTAAGCCACCCGTTGTTGCCGAAGTATGACCAGTGCTTTGTTGAATTTCCGTCGGGATTTGACGTTCCTTTTCCCATCTGCACCCAGCCGGTTCTGAGTAACCCGTCATTACCAAAGTATGACCAGTGACTCTTTTTCTCACCTTCCTTGGCAGACATCATATGCCAGCCTGTATAAGGCTTTCCGTCTGATCCGTAATACTTATATGACTTGCCCGCTTTATCATAAACCCATGTATTTTTTACCGTAGCTGCCTCTGTCTCCTGCGTAACAGCTGCTCCTGCAAGAACAGTACCGAATGTGATACCTGCCGCAAGTGTAAGACCTGCGAACAATTTACTTTTACCGAAAAACTTTGACTTCATAATGACTGATAATCCCTTTCCTTTCGTAAATTTATAGCTTGTGTTTTGCAAAAAACTTATTTATTACAAATATGTTACAAATTATTACGATGTGATTATATATCAATTACGGTGATATGTCAAATTATTTTTTTTTTAGACACGATATGCCCGCAGCGCTGAAAAAAGATCTTCGATGTATTGTTCCTTTTCCTCCTGTGTACAGATATGAGATACCGGGCAGTTTTTTAACCGGTAGCAAACCGGCAGTACAACGCAATCATTACATATTTCTTCATAATCCAGCTTTTCCTTCCATTCATCTAATAGCTGTACATCCTCACTCTTCTCTTTGATATTTCCCGTAAGTTTTGTAAATATATGATGCTCGCATTTCATTAGCATCCCTGAAGGGCTGATACCTCTGTGCGAATCATTATCCGCCATACAGCCTGATGTCCGCAGCTTTAAAGAACGTCTGCTTCGTTTAGCAAGTCCTAAGCGGTACAATTCTTTTGTAAGACCCCTCAGATGATCATACAATCTTTTTTTTCCTTCAGGATCGCTGTTTTTAGCTGTTTCCTGAAAAAGCCCGCTTGCATATACGCTTATATTTTCTTTGCTCCGATAATACAATGAAAGTTCCTGTACAAGCTTGTGCATATCGCGATAGTTATCAAGGCTTACATTTAAACGTATGTTAACCCGTATACCTTTTTCTGTAAGCAGCTTGATATTATTTATAACACGCTTATAGGGATCATCCGAACTATGAATATAAGCCTTTATCCTGTTATAATTATCTTTCGTTCCGTCAAGCGTTATCTGTATGTTTTTTAAATTCCAAAGCTTGACTGCCTTTTTAGTAAGCTCAGGAGTAAAAAGGTATCCGTTACTCGTCATAACCGATGAATACTCTATACCATACCGTGCAAGACCATTGCATATATCATCAATTACATCTGAATTTAATAAAGGTTCTCCTCCGAACCAGGAAAGTGTAACTTGCTTATTCCCGCAATTATGTTTTATATATCTGATGACCTCTCCGGCTGTATCCGGACTCATTTTTACACGGTCCATACCAAGCTCATAGCAATATGCACATCTTGCATTGCAATCGGTTGTTGTAAGAATCTTAAAAGAAGTTATCTCCTTTTTTTGATTTATCAGTAGAAAAGCTTTTCTTAATTCTTCAACGGTTTTAAGATCATTAAAATCATTATTTACAAAAAAATAATGTTCAAAAAGATATTCGATATCACGTTTAATATCTTCATCATCATTAAAAAAAAGACTTTCACCCGTAAGGAAATTATGAAGGATAATTCCTTCACCGGTTGAAAGCTTAGCTGTATACTTTAAATACCTGATATTGGCTTCGCTATTTCTTTTTGGTTTTCCCAAAAGCTGCAGTATAACCTTGTCAGCCGGTTCGATCATCTGCATACAACTTACTCCTCAATCGCATCGATGCTCTTAAGCTTATCAAGAACACTCAAAAGATCCTGCTCCATTTTACGCTCATCACCCTCATACTCCTGCTTAAGAGCATTCAGGATTTCATCCTTCGTAGTTTCATTTTTAAGCATGTCAACAACAAATGCTGCTGTCTCGTTACTGCGCACTATTCCGCGAAAGTCAGTTTCAGCTTCTGCTGTAGGTACCATAACCTGCCCGTCTGAAATAGTCTGTGTGCAAAAACCTTTTTTTAATTTCATCTTCTGTTTTCTCCTTAAATGTGTTATTCTCTATCATATGTTTTTTACAATGATACGTCAACAGCTATTGCAATAAGTGTGTCGGTAGAACCGTCCCCATTGACACACTGTTTCCCAGGCAGATAAATATGAAAATGAATAAATACAAACTTAAAAAAGGCACAAAGGCTCTTATATATCTGACCGCCTGTGCGTTAAATAATAAGACTGCAGTTTATAATAAATTTAAAAACGACTCCTTCGATGACCTGGCAGCTCTTGCACACCGCCATACCATAGGTGCAATTTTCTCCATAGCTTCCGAAAAAGCAAACAAAGAAAATAAATATCTTACCGAGTCACAACTCCGAAAAGCGAACAGCATCCGCGCGGCAGCGCTGAAGCGCCGTGTTCTTTTTGATATGGAAAGAGAAAAACTCATGAAGCTTTTGGAGAATAATGACATTTGGTATTGCCCGCTTAAGGGTATTATTTTGCAGGATTTATATCCTCTGTATGAAATGCGCGAGATGTCAGATAATGACATACTTTTTGATCAGTCAAAACGCCGTCTTCTTAAAAAGATTATGTTAAAAGAAGGATATACCATAGAAGATCACGGCGTTACCAATCACGATATGTATACAAAAGAACCGGTTTATAACTTTGAATTTCATACCCGACTTTTTATGCATACCTTTAGCACGCGTTTTACAGATTATTATGATTCAATCTTCAAAAAGCTGATTAAAAATGATAAAAAGAAATCTGAACGTCGATTAAGTGATGATGATTTTTACATTTATATGATTGCACATGCTTACAAGCATTATAATGAAGGCGGTACCGGAATACGCTCGCTGACTGATACGTATATTTATAATTTAGTAAAGGGCAAATGTCTTGACCGCAAATATATTCGTAAAGAATGTATGAAACTTGGCATTAATGAGTTTGAACAGATTTCAAGACGTGTGTCCGGGATTTTCAGGGATCCGGATAAAGTTTTTCCAAGACTGGCAAAATTAGGGGATAAAGAACGGGAATTTTTGTCATATATCTCTTTTACAGGCTCCTATTGTACAAAAGAAGACTTCATAAAAAGTCGCTTAAAACGAAGCGGTTCTAAGAAAAAATACATTCTTTCCCGCTTAATTCCTGATAAAAATTACTATAAAGAGGCTCATCCGTATTTATATAAAAATAAATATCTGATTCCGTTTTTCCTTATTTATCGGACCGGGAAGATGCTTCTTACAAATAAGGGTGAGATCATGCATGAGATAAAAATAATCTTAAAATCATCTTGAGCAGTATAGCCGGCATATAAAGTTAGCACTATACAATTATCTCTTCACAAAACGCACAATACCTTGTATAATCTAAAAAGTTAAATATAAAAGCGAGGTAATCATTTATGAAAAAGAAAAAACATTCAATAAATAAGGTTGGGTTATCTGCTGTCTGCACTTTGTTTTTAGGCTCGGCAGCAATATTTGCAGGATGCGGCGGCGCTCAAAATACTGACACCGCTGCAACTACCACTGTTTCAGCCAGCTCCTCTGCTGCTTCCGAAAGCACAAGCTCTAATTCAACGACTGAAACCGTTGCGGAAAAGTCCGTTAAACTGCAGGTTGTTGATAAAGACGGAAAAGTTTCAGAGTATGACGAAAAGACAGATGAAGAGTATCTCTGCGGCGTACTGGATGAGATAAGTAAAGATTCTGATTTTACATATTTGGGAACAGAATCGGAGTTCGGAATAATGATAGATACAGTTAACGGTGAACGTGCCGACTATACTCTCGACGGTGCATACTGGTCAATTTATGTAAATGATGAATATGCCAACTTCGGCGCTGATCAGCAGCCTGTAACAGACGGTGATACATTTGCACTCAGATATGAAAAAGCAAATTGATGCCGGTTATAATATAAAGGACATAGCTTACACAGGTATGATGATAGCCGTACTCGAGGCTGTCAAGCAGGCTCTTGCGGCAATCCCAAATGTAGAGCTTGTTTCTTTTTTTATTATAATTTTTACTATTTATTACGGATGGAAGGTTGTACCTGCGGTATACGCATTTGTCTTTATAGAATTTTTTATCTGGGGTTTCGGTATATGGAGTATATCTTATCTGTATGTATGGATGATTCTTGTACTGGTTGTTATGCCTTTCAGTAAAAGAAAAAATATTTTTATTTTTTCTACAATAAGCGGAGTTTTCGGTCTTGCTTTTGGAGGTCTGTGTGCCATAACAAATTTATTTCTAACAGGTCCCCACGGAGCGCTTGGCTGGTGGCTTGCAGGACTTCCGTTTGACCTTATTCACGGTATAGCTAACTTTGCATTATGCATTACACTTTACATTCCTATAAGAAAGATTTTTGATAAACTTATGCACTAAAACAACAAAAAAGCCGGTGTTCTCTCGATTTTTCACCGGCAGTACATTAAATACGGTAACGGAAATCATGCACGTTTTCTCCGTTCCGAGGGGCATTTTATTATCCCCTAAATTCATAAAATATTTTGTATTAAGTTTGGTTGTATTATAACATTTTCTGATCGATATTCAAGGTTAAATCGATAAAGATAATTAGTTTTTCGTGCGGTTTTTGATTTATAAATTATTTATTTCTATATTATTTTTTATTTAATTAGCTATATATCATTTTATTATTAAATAATTTAACTCCTTCTTTGCGATTAACAAATGTGAGGTAAATTATGTTTTTAGTAACAATATCAAAATTGTGTAACCGAAATCTTTCCCCTCGGCTTAAAGTTTTTGACGCATCTTACGGATAATAGTAAAATAATACCCATAACTATTAGCTTTCAGTCTCTTAGGGAGAATCAGATGTTTTATTTTTTACTTGCACCCGCGCTGGCTTATAACGGAATCCTCATAATAGCCGCCATAATTCCGGCTGTTATACTTATGATAAGAGTATACCGGTCTGACAGACTGGAAAAAGAAAGCCCCGGACTTCTTTTACGTCTTGTAGCGCTTGGTGTACTTTCTTCTCTATTAGCTTTGCTTGAAGAACGAATAGCTTCAACTATATTGGACAATACTGTCCCTCAATCATCGGTTGCCTATAATATTATTCTGTATTTTATAATAGTTGCAGGTGCGGAAGAAAGCTCTAAATATCTTTTCATGAGACTTCGCACATGGAAAAACCCTGAATTTAACTGTCAATATGACGGAGTTGTTTATGCTGTTTTCGTTTCATTAGGATTTGCATTGTGGGAAAATATAAGCTATGTAATGATGTTTGGTTTTTCGGCTGCTCTGATAAGAGCTGTTACAGCTATCCCCGGTCATGCCTGTTTTGGCGTATTTATGGGTATTTTTTACGGTATTGCAAGGCGATATGAAAATGAAGGGAATCACAGTCGCTCTGTATTGTTTAGGGTTTTATCAGTTATTATACCGGCTGCTCTTCACGGTGCATATGATTATATCGCTTCTGTAAATGTTCCCGGAAGCGGTTGGTTTTTTGTGATTTTTGTCGGCGCATTATTTGTTATATCCTTTATCTTAGTAGGAAGGATGTCTAAAAAAGATAAATTTATTTAAACAGGAGTGAAACATGGCTTTTGACGGATTTACTGTAGCAGCATTAACTGCTGAACTTAAAAAAAAGATAACGGGCGGTCGTATATATAAGGTCGCACAGCCGGAGCCCGATACGCTTTTGATTACTGTAAAAACAAATTCAGACACATTACGTCTTCTTATATCAGCAAACGCTTCTTTTCCTTTAATTTATTTGACCGATAAGAACCGCCCTTCTCCGCAAACAGCACCTTCTTTTTGTATGCTCTTAAGAAAGCATTTGCAAAACGGGCGTATTGTCGATATAAAACAACCCGGACTAGAGCGTACAATAGAAATAATAATTGAACATATGGATGAGATGGGAGACATGCGCTCACATACACTTAGCGCAGAATTTATGGGAAAACATTCTAATATCATACTTTATGATGAAAACAAAATAATAACCGACGCCATAAAACGTATCCCTGCCTCTGTCAGTTCGGTCAGAGAGGTTTTACCCGGTCGTGAATACTTTATTCCTAATTCCGCAGATAAAACAGATCCTCTTTATACAGACGAGGTTGAATTTTACCGAAAACTTTTTAGCATACCTACGCCCCTAAGAAAAGCTGTTTACACCTGTTTTACCGGATTTAGTCCGCTTACTTCCCTTGAACTTTGTGAGCGCTCGGATATGGATCCCGAAAGGCCTGCAAATTCCTTGACTCTTGATGAACGCACACGTATATATCACTGCTTTTGTGATATGATTAATTCAATAAAAAAAGAGGAATTTTTTTGCGGTATTTACAGGGATTTTGAGAAGCCGGCATTTTCGTCAGTAATCTTAAAGAAACATATTTGCTCTGAAAGATTTGAGAGCCCTTCCGAAATGCTCATTTATTATTATGCCGACAAAGAAAAAAACAATCGTATACGTCAGCGTTCTGCTGATCTGCGAAAGCTTTCATCTGTCTTTTTGGAGCGTGCCTATAAAAAAAGAAGCATTCAAGAACAGGACATTCAAAAAACAAAGGATCGTGATAAGTATAAAAAATTCGGTGAACTTCTTCAAGCATACGGATACAGCATAAAACAAGGACAGACTTCTGTAAAGGTTCCTGATTATTATGATAATGATAACATAATAGAAATACCTTTAAAGACAGAGCTTTCTCCTCAGGAAAATGCAAACAATTATTTTAAAAAATATAATAAGCTGAAAAGAACATTCGAAGCTGCAAGTGAACAATTATCAGAAACAAAGACTGAAATAACTCAATTGGAAAATATTAGTCTTGCTCTTGAGCTTGCCGAAAACGAGACCGATCTTACTGAAATCAGGCAAGAGCTTATCAGCGCAGGATATCTGCATTCCGGAAAAAACGAACATAAAAACAACACTCCTTCTCCGCCTTTAAAGTTTTTATCATCTGACGGATTTGAGATCCTTGTAGGCAAAAACAATTATCAAAATGATGAGATTACATTTAAGATGTCCGATCCTGATGACTGGTGGTTTCACGCAAAGGATATCCCCGGCTCTCACGTATTATTAAAAGCAAAGGGGCTTAAAACAGAAGAAATTCCGGATCGGGCTTTTGAAGAGGCTGCTTCACTTGCCGCAAAATATTCTAAGGGTTCAGACACAGACAAAGTTGAAGTAGATTATATACAAAAAAAAGAAATAAAAAAGCCCGCAGGCGCAAAACCGGGCTTTGTAGTATATTATACCAATTATTCAATGATTGCCGATACCGATATAAGAAATCTGCGGCAGATAAAGTAGGAGTGTGTCAAACGGGGACAGTCCCTTTGTGTCAGGTCTGACACAAAGGGACTGTCCCCGTTTGACACACTGCTGCTTTATATTTTTATACGAACAAATTTCTTTTTTCCGCTTTGATATATAAATTCATCTTTAAAATCGTCACGGGTATACGTCTTATGTATATCGGTGACTTTTTCTTTATTTACGGAAGCGCCTCCCTGTGTGATAGTACGTCTTGCATCAGATCCCGACTTATAAAGACCCGTTGCAACAGCAACGGAAATAAACTCTATCACTCCGTCTTTAAAATCATCATCTTTAAGAGTTACCTCAGGCATATTTTCAGAAGCTCCGCCTGAAAATATATTTTTTGCAGCTTCAAGCGCCTTTGAAGCTTTCTCTTCACCATGAACCAGCTTAGTAACCTCAAATGCAAGGATTTCTTTTGCTTTATTTAACTCAGCTCCCTCCCATGATTCCATAGCCTTGATCTCTTCCACGGGAATAAATGTCATCATCTTGAGGCACTTGATCACATCTGCATCATCTACATTTCTCCAATACTGGAAGAAATCATAAACGGGAGTTTTTTCTTCATCCAGCCAAAGAGCACCTGATACCGTCTTACCCATCTTCACTCCTTCTGAATTGGTGAGAAGAGGTATCGTCATGGCACTTGCATCCTTTCCGAGCTTTTTCCTGATAAGTTCAGTACCTGCAAGCATATTGCTCCACTGGTCATCTCCGCCGAACTCAAGGTTACACCCGTACTTTTGATACAGGATATAAAAATCGTATGCCTGCATGATCATATAATTAAACTCGAGAAAGCTTAAGCCCTTTTCAAGCCTTTGCTTATAACACTCTGCCCTTAGCATAATATTTACATTAAAATGCGGACCTATTTCACGAAGCATCTCTATATAATTCAGATCCATAAGCCAGTCGGCATTATTAACCAGCAATGCCTTATCGTCTGAAAAATCAATAAATCTTGAAACCTGCTTCTTGATACACTCTACATTATGCTCGATAGTCTCTTTTGTCATCATCTTACGCATGTCTGTCTTGCCTGACGGATCTCCGATCATAGCCGTACCGCCTCCGACAAGGCAGACGGGTTTATTGCCGGCCATCTGCAGTCGTTTCATAAGGCAAAGCGTCATAAAATGACCTATATGCAGACTGTCTGCTGTAGGATCAATACCTATGTAAAAACATGCCTTTCCTGTGTTGATAAGCTCCCTGATAAGCTCCTCATCAGTGACCTGGGCGATAAGTCCCCGCTCCTGTAATTCTTCGTATGTATTCATTTTTTCTCCCGTTTATTTCTAAAAATCCTTTATTAAAGCTTTCTGTTTGAAAGTCTGTCCCCATCTGACACACTTTTTTTGTTACTTTACCTCACAAGCTTTCCTTCGGAATTCCTGTATACATGCTTGTGAGTGTGTAAATGCTTGCTGCAATACTCAAAAGCACCTTCACATGATGTACAAAATCTGAATTCCTCATTCGGTGCATCAACATCTGTTATCCCGCATACGGAGCATCTGTGTCTTGCAGCCTTCACAAAATCTCCGGCATTATTTCCGGCAGAGGCTCCGTGGTTATCTTTAGCCTTTTTCGTTTTTCCCTGTCCGGTCTGTGACCAAAAGTTTTTCTGTGTGTTTGTATACTCCCGCTTCTTTGGTCTGTAAAGCAGATAATAAATAACAAAATTCAGCATAGCAATGGCAGCAGCCGTCGCATTGGTAGGACTCGGTCTTATGCCCATATTAGCCAGAACATTTTGAAACTCATACGGAAATGTAACTCCAAGCGACAGATAACCAAGAAATATAGTAGTACCAATGTAGACGGCATCAATAATTGCAAGCCATCTTGTCTTAAAAGGTATTATGAAAAACAATAGTATCGTATTGTTAGGAGCTTCTATCGCATATGCCATAAACAATGACATATTCAGATAATATACCGACATCATGAGGTTAATACCAAATATAAGGTATATAACTATTGCAGCGACAACATGCATAAGCATCCCGGTAAAAAAGTATACGTTAAACTTAAAAGCACCCCACTGCTTCTCCAGTATACTGCCAATCATAAAGTAAAAATACAAAGTGATTATCAGAAAAAGCGGCATCGCATTGGTAGGAGGCTGAACAACAAAAGATACTATGCGCCATACCTGTCCCTGAAGGATCTTTTCTGCATTTAATGAAAGCGCAGCGAGTATATTTGTCGCTCCTACATAGTACATGATATAGCCGACCAGATAAGCTACTGTGATAAATATCATAAGTCTGGGTATTGCAAATCTACCCAGTTTTTGTTCCATTTTATCTATAAATCTCATAAGGGTCAGTCACTCCGAAATTTATTTAAAAAAACGGTAAAACTTAAGTCTCACCGTTAGATCATGATTAATTGTTA
>CACZTL010000030.1 GCA_902784165.1 uncultured Lachnospiraceae bacterium
CTGTTGCAAAGCGCTGCTGCGCCCGGCAACGAGAGTTAGTGTATCATAAACGCGTCGCCGTGTCAAAGGGTATGAAACTACATCACATACCCATGCAGCCACATCCTCGCATTAAATCTCCTCCCAACCCGGGGCTCGCCTATAACATCCGCGGTATTCACCGCCACATCTATCGTTTCATCATTTATCTGCAGGGTCATTATATAAAACCTCTGTCCGGAGATTACATTTTCCTCTTCACGTATGGCTGTTATATTTCCGAGCACCACATAACCCTCGCCTACCTGACCTCCGGGGTATATGTGTGTATCAACTATAGAGAGTATATCCTCCGTTTCTGCTCTCTTCACCGTACTCATCGCCGGAGACACCTTAAATCCACTCTCCTCTTTTAAGGGCGGCTTCTCAGTCTTGTTGTCTTTTCCCCCGGCATCTTCAGGCTGCTCCTTCGTCTTGAAAAATTTCTCTTTATCATACGCCGGAAGCAGTATGCTGGCTGCGATGGCAAGACCGGAATATGACACGCTTACATCACTGAGCAGTATCTGCTTGAACGCCCCGTCACCCTCCGCGTCGTAGTCCTGATCCGGACCGCTGCTCCTGTGATCGATCTCAAAAAGAAGATCTACCGGATTTGAAATATAAAACATACGGGGCATTTCATCCTTGCCCCCTTCAGTAACCCCGCAAAAGCTCTCTCCCGTCAGATTTTTAAACACGATTATTTCTTTTTCCTTTACCGATCGGTTCGTAAAAAGATACGGAAAATGTGTGTCGTAGACAAATTTATCTCCGTCCGTATGACCGAACACCGCGATTCCTGCCGACGGACTTACCCCGTAAACTATCATAGCCCTGTCGTGCATATCATTTCTTAAAAGCTTGTCTGACTTTATCCCCGCGCTTATTGCACGACGTATAAGGGTATCCTCATCCTTTGAGCCATACCCTTTAAAACCTATAGATCGCATAAAAAGATTCATATTTTTCCCCTATTCTCTTTTATATCTCCCTCTCCTCCAGGAACTTCTTATATCTGTACATACATCTTGGCGAGCAAAATATCCTCTTCCCGCGTGCAGGCTGCTCGATCTTAAAACCGCAATTACGACACACAAGACCCGCCTCTGCCTCTTTCACCATCACAGCAAGAAAATCCTCCCTTTTTCCTACAAGCTTGTGACATCTGCAGTAGTCCCTTATAGTATCGCGCTTTAACCCCAGGTCTTTTGCGATTTTTTTATATCCGAATCCGCGGAACCGCATCTCACGAATCGTTTTCTTTTCTATTTCTGTCATATTCTTATGATACCTTAAAACTCCCCGACCGTAAATATAGATTTTTTATATAATTATCCCCCCTTATATATGCAGAACAAGTCTGTCCCCATCTAACTCACTTCCTGTCTTGACAACAGCACTCTTACGGGTTTACTATCAGAACTGTAAAAACTTAACACATTCACAGTCACCGGCATTCCCGGAAAGGAGATCACAAAATGAAGGTAATTATAGCAAGAGACTCAGATGATGCAGCCCGCATGGCGGCCGATATAATTGAAGCTGCCGTGCGGGAATATCCCGAATGCACCCTCGGACTTGCCACAGGTTCATCGCCTGTAGGCATGTATAAAGAGCTTGCAAGGCGATGCAAGGATGAAGGACTTGATTTTTCGAAGGTTCATTCCGTTAACCTTGACGAATACGTCGGTTTAGATGGTACTCACGAACAGAGCTACCGTTTTTTCATGAACGATAATCTCTTTGACCATATAAATATAGATAAGACCAACACCTATGTGGCAAAGGGAACCGGTGACATACAAGAAAATCTTAAGGAATTTAATGATATCCTGGATAAAACAGATATCCGCATCCAGGTACTCGGCGTAGGTCCCGACGGACATCTCGGCTTTAACGAGCCCGGCGATACCCTTTACGACGGCGCCCACGAGGAAACTCTGGATGATTCGACGATTGAAGCCAATAAGCGCTTCTTTGCATCAAAGGATGAGGTTCCCACCCGCGCAGTTACCATGGGCATGGGAAATATCATGCGCGCGCAGTCCCTCCTTATGATAATCGGCGGAAATAAAGAGGAAGCAGCAAGAAGGCTTCTTATTGAAGATAAGATCGACCCCCGCTGCCCCGCTACCTTTATGCGTCTCCACAGAGATGCAACTGTGATCATAGAAAAAGAGCTTGCTGACAGGATCGGATACGGCGGCTGAAAAAAATGGGACGGTTATGTGTCACATAACCGTCCCATTTTTGCATTTACAGTTCACCCTTCGCCATCTCAAACCTGTTCACCGATATCTCCAGATTTCCGTTTCTCTCCCTGATCTCATCGATCATAGGCTTCTCCTGACTGACATCCTTAAGTTCAAGATCATAGCTGAGCTTAAACAAGCTTCCCATATTGGTTGTCTTCACTCCTGAAAGCTCATGATGCTTTGTGTGCTTAGCAAATATATCATCAAAAACATGTGTATAATCAAGATTCTCCGGGATAGTAACCACAAGGGTCTTTCTTGTGTCTCCCCCGCTCCTTCCAAATCTTATCTTTGCAAATGCGATAAACGCCAGACTTATAACTACCGCAAATATCGCACCGAACAGCAGGTACCCCATTCCTACTATAAGTCCCGTAGCCATCGACAAAAATATTGCCGCAATCTCTTTTGCGCTTCCCTGTGCCGATCTGAAGCGGACAAGGCTAAACGCTCCGGTTACAGCCACGCCGGCTGCGATATTTCCGTTTACCAAAAGGATAACAACGCACACCACCGCGGGCAAAAGAGAGATCGTTGCCGTAAAGCTTCTTGATGATCTCGTATGTATCGAATACATAAAGGCTATAAAAAGCCCTGTCGCAAGCGCGGTCCCCACACACGCCAGAAAATTTGTTATCGATATCGCCGCCAACCCATCAAATAAACTGTTAAATATCGCTGACATTTACCTCACCTCTTTTCACCATATCCTTATATGCCGCTCCGTATTTTGAAAATGATGCCTTGAATATATGCTTATCCGACAAAAACCCCGCAAGCCACAAAGGCATCCCGCCGCCAAGCTTAACTTCCATAAGAGACTGGTCCTCTCCTATAAGCTTTAGTCCGCCCGGATCCTCTGAAAGCGAAAGTCGATCCGTTCTGTACATTATGTTCCTGTCAAATGTAATTCGAAAGCCCTTGTCATCTTTTCCGAAAAATGCCTCCCTGTCATATGAGAGATAAACCACCGGCTTAAGTGTCTCATACATATCCCTGAAGTATGTAATCTCCCTTGCTATCTGCTTATCCGCGGGCTTCGCATCCGCCCTGTCAAACTCATCCGCCGGAAGGTCGTTTCCCGCCAGAAAGCTTATGGCATCACGCTGCGGGATAAATATCCTTCGCTTAAATACCACATTTTTACACTTCTTCTTCAGTTCTACAAAGATCTTGTCCTCATCCTTTGTCTTTGTATAGCTCCTTACCCTTAGCTTTTCCTTATATTTGGGCTTTTCTATAGAGCGTCTTATAAGAAGAAATGTGTCAGTATCGTAGTAAATGTTTCGGATCGTAGCCTCTCCGTGCTCGTCCGGTACCATTTTATCCTCCATAAGCTCAAGCAGCTTCTCCTTCTCTTCCGCATTCAGAAGATACTTAAGCTCAATTCTGTTAAATACATTTTGAATAGCCATTTGTTTTTTCTCCTTTCCTGTTATGGCTGAATTGTAAATCCCCAACCTTAAAACAGCCTTAAAGGGTTTTATTTTTTTTTTTGCTTTGTGTACACGTTTTATTAACGCACGTGATCAGCTTTTTATTGCATATGCTTTTGATTTTAATACCCCCCTCTTTGCGTCAAAGCGTGTCAAAGGAATAAAAAAAGAGCCCTTCGGCTCTTTCCTTTCTTATGCTTCAACAGCTTCCCTGGGATATACGGAAACCTGCTTCTTATCTCTTCCCTTACGCTCAAACTTAACCGTTCCGTCAACGAGTGCGAAAAGAGTATCATCACGACCTCTTCCTACGTTAACTCCGGGAAGGATCCTTGTTCCGCGCTGTCTGTATAATATATTACCTGCAAGAACGAACTGACCGTCCGCCCTCTTGGCGCCGAGTCTCTTTGACTCGGAATCTCTTCCGTTCTTCGTAGAACCTACACCCTTCTTGTGGGCGAATAACTGAAGGTTAAAAAATAACATAGCTCATATCCTCCTTTACATATATTCCGATCAGCCGTTGATCTTTTCGATCTTTACTTTTGTATAAGGCTGTCTGTGACCGTTCTTCTTGTGTGATCCCTTCTTGGGCTTGTACTTGTAAACAATAATCTTTCTTGCACGACCCTCTTTGATAACAGTTCCTGTAACAGTGGCACCGGATACTGTGGGATCACCGACTCTTGTCTTACCGTCATTTACCAAAAGAACCTGATCAAATGTAACGGAAGCACCTTCCTCAAGTCCTAACTTCTCAACAAATATCTCATCGCCCTCAGCGACTGTGTACTGCTTTCCGCCTGTTGCTATGATAGCATACATAGTTTTATCCTCCTTAAATGAAAGTCACGCCGAAACCGGGGAGAGCAGCTTTCGCTCTTCTTAAATACCCTTCTCGAGCGGCGCATTTGTGTATGATACAAAATTTCGGCACGGTTGTCAAGTGTGTCAGATGGGGACAGACCAAGTGTGTCCCTATCTGACACACTTGCTCTGTCCCCATCTGACACACTTTAACACATCTTACTTACTTCCGCACATTCTCATTTAACTCCCAGCCCTCTTCTTTAATGAGCTTCATATAATCGCTGACATCCTTCCTGAAGCCGTCCATCGTATATCCGGAATCCACAGCATCCCAGTAGCTTTCGGGGTCGCCGTGATTAGTCGCCACGCCTATTTCGCAGCCTTCGCTGTGCGAAATAACCACGCCATCCTCAAGGGGGTCTAAGTTAAACCTTGTACAAAGTTCCGCAAACAGCTTCACCGCGCTGTAATATGCCGTGCGGCAGTGCTCCTTAGCCTTTTCCTCATCCTCTACCACAAACTTAAAGGTATCGGTATAATACCCGGCATCCGACTCGCACATCTCAACACCGATATACGATCCGTTTCCAGTTTCATAACCGCAGTGCCATGCTACCTGGGTCCACGGAAGCGTATGAAGAACCACTCCGGTCTCCGAGTCAATGAACCCGTGTATTCCCGCATCCCAAAAGTCAGGCGCTCCGAACACATCTGCCTGCTGCTGTGCTGAGGTTATAGCCACACCGATAGAATGAAGCATAAGCCCTTTCACATCCAATTCTCCGGTGTATCCGTAATTGGGAGAATCCTTCAGGATATTCTCTTTGATGACCACTCTTCCCTCGGTCATCTCCTTCATGTCTACCTTTTTCTTCTCCGCTGTAGTTGTTTCACGAACAGCCGTCTCTGTTTCTGCTGCCGTCTGCTCCTCGGACTGTACCGTATCAGCCACTGCCGTATCAGAGCCCTTTCCCATTCCGGCAACATTTACAATAATGCATATGCCGGCAGTTACGCCGATAACACCCCATATGCCTGCTTTTATTTTTTTCATGAGCGCCCTGTGACGGCGCCCGCTACCTGTCTGTTTCATATTTCACCTGATATAATATTTGTTTTTTTACCCACGATATAACAATTCGGATTAAGTGTGTCAGATGGGGACAGTCCCTTTGTGTCAAAAAGGCACGCCTTTTGACACAAAGGGACTGTCCCCATCTGACACACTTGCAAAGCGAATTTGGGTTTAGTATACACCCATATCATATTTATTTCAAATATTTCTTCAAATACTTCCCCGTATACGACTTTTTAACCTTAACTATCTCCTCGGGTGTTCCGCTTGCGACCACGATTCCGCCGCCGTCACCTCCCTCAGGTCCCATGTCGATAATATAGTCGGCGGTCTTTATCACATCAAGATTGTGCTCGATGACCACGACCGTATTACCGCCCTCCGTCAGCCGCTTAAGTATCTCGGTCAGCCTGTGCACATCTGCAAAATGTAACCCTGTAGTCGGTTCGTCAAGTATATATACAGTACGCCCGGTTCCGCGCTTTGAAAGCTCTGAAGCGATTTTCATTCGCTGCGCCTCTCCGCCGGAAAGCTCGGTTGATGGCTGTCCGAGTCTCACATAACCGAGACCCACCTCCTGTATCGTATCAATGCGCCGCTTGAGTGAAGGCACATTTTCAAAGAAATCAACTGCCTCATCAACAGTCATATTTAACACATCGTATATCGTCTTTCCCTTGTACTTAACCTCCAGGGTCTCTCTGTTGTAACGCTTGCCGCCGCACACCTCGCAAGGTACATATACGTCGGGCAGGAAATGCATCTCTATCTTTATTATGCCGTCACCGGTGCAGGCCTCGCAGCGCCCGCCCTTAACATTGAAGCTGAAACGCCCCTTTTTGTAGCCACGCTCCTTTGCATCTTCAGTTGCCGCAAACAGGTCTCTGATGATATCAAAAACCCCCGTATACGTTGCCGGATTAGATCTGGGCGTCCTGCCGATAGGCGCCTGATCTATATCTATCACCTTATCGACTTCCTCTATCCCGTCTATTCCGTCATTTTTACCCGGCACGCAAACTGCCCTGTTTACATTTTTCGCAAGAGTCTTATAAAGTATCTCATTTATGAGCGAGCTCTTTCCCGAACCCGAAACGCCCGTAACGCATGTAAATACGCCGAGAGGTATATCAACATCTATATTTTTAAGATTATTCTCACACGCGCCCTTTATCTTAAGCCACCCGGACGGCACATTCCTGATAACAGGCACGGGAATCGCCTCCCTGCCCGAAAGATATGCCCCCGTAACCGAAGCCTTATCCTTGCTTATATCCTCTGCAGTTCCCTCTGCAACCACCTCACCGCCGTGCTCGCCTGCCCCCGGACCGATATCTACTATCCAGTCCGCCGCGCGCATGGTGTCCTCGTCATGCTCCACGACAATCACGGAATTCCCAAGATCACGCAAATGCTCCAAGGTCGCAAGCAGCTTGTCATTGTCCCGCTGGTGAAGTCCGATGCTTGGCTCGTCAAGTATGTAAGCGACTCCCGTTAGTCCCGATCCTATCTGGGTCGCAAGCCTTATGCGCTGTGCCTCTCCGCCCGAAAGGGTTCCGGTTGCCCTGGACAGGCTCAAATAATCAAGCCCCACATCAAGCAGGAATTTGAGTCGCTCGCGTATCTCCTTTAAAATAAGCCCCGCGATATCAAGCTCCCTTTTTGTAAATGTAACATTTGCAATGAAATCAGCCAGCCTGTCTATACTAAGCTGCGTCATTTCATAAATATTCTTATCAGCCACTGTCACGGCAAGCGACGAGGATTTAAGTCTCTGCCCCTTACATTCCTTACAAGGTGTAATCCTCATAAAAAGCTCGTACTGCTCCTTCATCACGTCGGATGCCGTTTCCTTATACCGCTGCTCTGTTGTTGCGATAAGTCCCGTAAAAGCAATCGGATACACTCCTCTTCCGCGCTGGCTTTCATAATGCACGCTTACTCTTTTTCCGCCCGTTCCGTAAAGCAGTATGTCCTTAACTTTTTGGGGATAATCCTTAAAGGGCGTTGAAAGGGAAAAACCGTACTCGTAGGCTACCGCCTTAAGCAGAGCTCCTGAAAATGATTTCGTATCACTGCACGACTGCCAGCCGTAGGCTGCGATAGCTCCCTCACTTATCGACAAAGAATCATCCGGTATCATCAGCTCCGGATCAAACTCCATCTTAAAGCCAAGTCCGAAGCACGCCGGGCATGCCCCGAAGGGATTATTAAATGAAAAGCTTCTGGGTTCTATTTCTTCTATACTTATACCGCAGTCAGGACACGAAAAGCTCTGGGAAAATTTAAGCGTTTCCGCATCTCCCGTATTTACCTCCATAAGTCCGTCACCAAGCCTGAGCGCTGTCTCCACGGAATCCGTAAGGCGCTTTTTGATTCCTTCCTTAACCACAAGCCTGTCTACAACGATGTCTATGTCATGCTTTTTATTTTTCTCCAGAGAGGGTGTATCATCTAATTCATAAACAATGCCGTCTACATTTACACGGACAAAGCCGCTTTTTTTGGCGCTCTCAAAAACCTTTTCGTGCTGACCCTTCTTACCTCTTACGACAGGCGCAAGTACCTGAAGCTTCGTCTTTTCGGGCAGTTCTGTTATCTTGTCCACCATCTGATCAACCGTCTGCTTCGCGACCTCCCTGCCGCACTTCGGACAGTGAGGTATGCCCACCCGTGCATATAACAGACGCATGTAGTCATAAATTTCCGTAACGGTACCTACGGTAGATCTTGGATTTCTGTTCGTCGATTTCTGGTCTATCGATATAGCCGGCGAAAGTCCTTCTATGGACTCCACCTTCGGCTTTTCCATCTGTCCGAGGAACTGCCTCGCATACGAAGAAAGCGACTCCATGTATCGCCTCTGCCCTTCCGCATATATCGTATCAAATGCCAGGGAGCTCTTTCCCGACCCCGACAAGCCCGTAAGCACCACCAGCTTATCGCGCGGGATATCTACGTCTATATTTTTAAGATTGTGCTCTGCCGCCCCGCGGATCTTTATGTATTTGTCGAACTTACCTTTTTTCATGCATACCTCTTCAGTTGACGCACAGCAGTCTGCATACAAAGCCCGCAGGAACCTCATTTTCGCCCTAATCCGCCTAAAACAAATCATGTTCTCCACGGTCGAAAATACAGTTCCGAGGAGCTTTAGTATGCAGACAGCGTCACTTTGTCACTATTCCAACACAACAGTATTCCCACTGTTATACTCATACTCCTTTACAACCGCCACATCTCTTCCGTCATTAGCTCCCCTCGTAAAGCTTCCGAACAGCTCCTTGCGTCTCTCATCGCTCGACTCAAAATGCAACACGAACGGCTGATCCTCATATATATTATTGGCAACGATCCCGGAACGCTCCCCTGTCACAAAACCGTCGCCTTCCCTTTTTGCCGTCGTAAACTTCAGGCTCCCGCCGGAAATCTCCACGTCCGTATAAAGCTCTCCCTCTGCCTCACGCGACTTGATCTCATTTCCTGCCTTATCAGCAATCACAAGCTTATTAAAAAAGCTCCTCACACCGCTGACAGCACTCTCATAATCAGACTCACCGGCTACGCCGTATACAACGTCGTCCCCGATAAATCCGATAAGCATAAGATCCGTCCCTTCCGCGGCGGAAATGCCGCTTAATATCCCCTCGTCCCTGTCGAAAAACTCCAGACGGTCAGACATCCCGGGCACGACCGCATTCTTTGCGGAATAAGCCATAACAGAAGCATCCTCAGAGTAAAATATCCTGTCGTCCGCAGATTTTCCGGTAACGGTTTCCCGGCTGTAATCACTTACATTTATCCTCTCATCGGCTCCGTCCACGGTCACATACATCTCGCCGTAGTCATTCAGATAGCTCTCGGCCGCAAATTCCCGCATTGCTTCAACGTCCTTGGATGTGCGCACAAACAATACCTCCGAAAGAACGCCATCTGCCGATTTATACTCATAAACGCCGATCCCACTCTCCCCGGTATGTACCCCTCCGGGAAACGCTCCGTATACTGCAAATGTAACATCCCCTGTGTCCTTAACCGATATGATATTTATCCCGAACCCGCTCTCGCACGTAGCAATATTTCCATCTGCATCTGTCTTAATAACAGGGGTAAGGTCTGTGCGGATCTGTCCCTCACCACCCCCTTCAAATGAAAAGAGCCGTATAAAGCCGGTTTTATCCACTCCGGTTCCGCTGCAGATCCTCCAGAGATTCCCCCCATTTACAAAGCATACGAACTGACCGTTTTCCGAGCTTACCCGCTGCATATCTTCGTCAGCCTGAAAACCGAAGGGCACCGTCGTCTCACTTACTTTAAGATTCTCCCCCGATACCGTTTCGTAAGCCTTTCTCTTAAAGTCTATAAGCGGATTGCCGGTTTTTAGCTCATCCTCATCCTTTAAACTCACCTTAAAAAGATCATTTACAATGATGCGCTCTCCGTTTGAGTTTGCGCCTGAAACATTGATTGCGTAGCTTGCCGTGATAAGCGCCTCCTCACCCGTTATGCTTAACAAAGAAGAAATAGCCCTCTCCTCATTTTTAGGCGAGAGTCCCTTCCACATAATAAGCGATGCCGGGCACGTGCTGTCAGTAAGCGCATAATTAAAGGACTCTGTCGTGCTCTGCGCATCTACAAATCCTTCTATATATTCCGTATCCTCATCCTCTATGCTGTGTTTTATAAAGCTGTCGGCAAATGCTATGGCAGACCTTACCCGGTCCGGCTCCTCTATACTTTCAATTCTCGTATTGTAAATGAGCGACGGTGCGTCCTTACGGTCTAACTTTATCTGAAGATTATACTCATGTCTGGTATTTATAAGATTCTTTATATTTAAAAACGCCTCTGTCAGACCACCCGTTTCGTATATTTCCCCGACAACAGTTTCCTCTGTCAGATCTCCGGTGCTTAAATCACGCACCTGGTATGACAGTGCCTCTACCTGCGCAAACGGCTCTGAGATAAGAATACGCTGTCTCAGATCGCCGGGAAGTATCGCAAGACTGTATCCCTTTGCTTCTTTTGAAAATGTATCTGACTGATATCCGGTAAGTCTGTTATAAACAGAACCGTCATCAAAAAGCATCTCTATATACGGAAGGCCGGTCTCACCCGCCATCGATACCGACGAATCAGTTTTTACCTCGTTCTTTACACGCTGACTGTTTACCACGTAGTTCCCGATTACTCCTGCTGCCACAATACCTGCGCATACTGCGCACAATATAAAAATAAGGGTTGCCTTAGGGAAGCCCTTTTTACCTGTTTCTATCCCCTTCTGAACCCTGCGCATCTTCTTGTACGTTTTTTTGTAACTCTTCCTCATCTGTAAGATCGTTCCCCTGCCGCACATCTGTGTCCGCTAATGTGTCATCATCCTCGGTTATATCCTCAAACCCGGTAAAGCTATTATCTGTCTGCCCCGATACGCCGGATTTGTCGGAATACTCCTGTGTACCTTCCTGCTCACCGGTTTCATCAAAGGAGTTTTCCGGTACTCCGGGCGAACCGTCCTCATCTGATGCGTCCTGTGTCCCGGAGTTTTCGTAACTCTTCACCGATGCGTCCTGTGCTATATCCGTGTCGTAGTACTTCTTATCTGACCATTTATGCACGCCAAGGACTTGACTGTTCTTTTCCAAGCCTTCCTGTGTACTGATTGTGTTGACGCGCTCCTGCGCCGCCTTCTTCTCTCTGCGCTTTCTCACCATCGGTTCAAAATAAACACCTGCCTGTATAGCAAGAACACCAATCAGCACCGCTACCGGACTGCAAAACTTATAAAGCAGTGCCAGCACAACAATCACGCTGATAGCTGCTATCCTGATCAGCATAAAAATAACCATGCCTGCCGATGCAGCTCTTTTCTTTCCTTTAGAAAGTGCCCTCCCAAGTATCATGGAATTCTGTATAGAGCTGATCATCGCAAAGCCCACGCCTATAGCAAACCCAAGCGCCACATAAGGCTTATCCACCGGCAAAAACGCCCATATGATAAGCTGACCTATCGCAAGATATATTATTTCAAAAAAGACCAAAACCGGAACAACCTCATCGATTTTTGCCAGTCTGTCCCGTATTGCTTTGAATATGTTCATTATATATAACCGTACCTGTTACTTCAGATCCTTCCCCCGCCCTTTTTACACTTCAAACAGTATATACCAAATGCTGAAAAATTCAAGGGGGTTATGAAATCATCTTGTTTGTGAAAAAAACTACTTGCAAATTTATAAAAATAATATTAAAATACAATTATGAAATAATAAAAATAAAAGACAAAGGAGGTATCATCATGGCTACGAATCAATCAAAATCCATCGGCGGTCTTGTTTTGGTCTTTATAGCTCTACTGATCGAGATATTCACCGCTTTCTGCGAAAATTTCAAATCCGTAACCCCGGGCTTCGGAAATGCCGTTGCCTGGATAGGCGTAGGTGCTATTGTTTTGGCTATCATCGGTTTGTCCGGACTTGCCAAAGTAAACAGAGACTTTGCTAAATCAAGACTGTTTTACATCATTGATATCTGCATCTCTGTAGCTGTTGCTATCATATCAACTGCAGGTGCGGTAGCGGGCAATCTCATTTTGGTAGCTGTCATAGGCATAATCGGCACTATCGCACTCTTTATCATTGACCTTTTAAAGGTAAAGACACTTATGTACGGCTGTGCTGATGTTGCTGAGGCTAACAGCGACAAGATCTATGCTCACAAGTGTGTAAATGCATGGAGAAACTATCTTATCGCAAAGATAATCCTCACTGCAGCAGCTGTAATCATGTTTATCGTTACAGCAGCAACTGCTGCCAGCGGAAGTGCATCAGCAGTAGCCGCAGGAGTTGTGATCATGCTTATCATCTCTCTTGCAGCTGCCGTATACTCCATCATAGCTCTTATTATGGTTATCACTAAGACTATCGGTACATGGGCGCGTTATAAGGACGGAAACATCGGATCCTTCAACGCAAGCACCAAAGATCTTCTTAATGACATGAAAGACGACCATAAGGATCTTTTCGGAGACGCAAAAGACAGCTTTGCCAATGCAAAGGATAACTTTAAGGATGGCATCGACGATGTAAAGGATGACATTGATAATATTAAAGATGACATCGATGATGCCGATGACGCTGCAAAAGCTTCCGCCAAAGACGCTGCGGCCGACGCAAAGAAGGAAGGCGGCGGTATCGGCGGCAAACTCGGCGGGCTCGGCGGCAAGATAAAGGATGGCGCCGGCAAGGTTGGCGGCACGGTTGCCGGAGGCGCAGCTGCCGTAGGCGGAGCTGTTAAAGACGGCGCAGCCAAAGCAGGCAGCACAGTAGCTGACGGGGCCGCTAAGGTCGGCGGAGCCGTTAAAGATGGTGCGGCTAAAGCAGGCGAAACAGTTGTTGACGGCGCTGCTAAAGCAGGCGGCGCTGTTAAGGACGGTGCTGTTAAGGCTGGCGAAACTGTTGTTGACGGCGCCGCTAAAGCAGGCGGAGCTGTTAAAGACGGTGCCGTTAAGGCAGGCGAAACTGTTGTTGACGGTGCTGCTAAAGCTGGCGGCGCTGTTAAGGACGGTGCTGTTAAAACAGGAGAGTTCGTAAAAGATAAAGCCGAAGATGTTGCAGACGACATCAAAGGCGACGAATAAAAGTGTGTCAAAACGGGCACAGTCATATTAAATGAAAAACCCCCGTACATCCTGATGGTTGATTTCGATACCTACAGGATATGGATATATGAACTTATTTTTTCAACTTTAATCCTGCGTAAGAAAACTATATTTCCTCCACGCTAACCCTTGGCGTCGTAAATATAGTTTTCTTACGCAGGTTTTTAATATGGCTGCTATTAAGCACCGATATGCTTTTGCTCTATTCTACGC
>CACZTL010000031.1 GCA_902784165.1 uncultured Lachnospiraceae bacterium
GGAGCCTGATCATAAGCCCAACGGAAGTGTGGCTAAGGAAGGCGCAGCTGTAACAGGAGCAAAGGCTACAGTAGACGGAAACAATCTTACAGTACAGATCGCAGATGCAAAGGCACTCCGCGGTCACTGGGTAAAGGTAACATTTGACGCTAAGATCGCAGATGGTAAGACTATCGAAGATCTTGCACAGGTAACTATAGACAAGAACGATCCCGTGATCACAGATGAGAAGCACGAAGGTGTGCCTAACAAGGCATCATATGAGATCGGAGTAAAGAGTCTTGTACTTGATGAAAACGGACATCCTACATTTGACGAAAATGGAAACGTTGTTAAGGAAGACGAAGCAGCGACCAAGTACGATGAGGAGTCCAACACAGTAACAGTTAAGCCTGAAGAAGGAACTGTACCTGTTAAGGTAAGCAAGGTTGATATTGCAGGCAATGAGATCGAAGGTGCTCAGATCGAGATCAGAGACACAAATGGTGAAGTAGTAGAGAGCTGGACTTCAACAACTGAGGTTCATGAGCTTACACTTAAGCCCGGAACATACGTATTCCATGAAGAGGCAGCTCCTCACGGATATACAGCTGTAACAGATGTAGTATTCTCAGTCGATGAGAATAGTGTAGTAACAGTCGAGACAGTAGAGGCAAATTATGCACTCGTAGATGAGAACGGAGTTCTCGTTATAACAGACGACTACATGCCTCACAACGTACAGATCAGCAAGGCTGACCTTGACGGAAAAGAGGTTCCCGGAGCAACTATCACAGTAACAGGTGACAACTTCTCAGAAACATGGGTATCAACAGATAAGTCACACAATCTTATTCTTAAGCCCGGTACATACACACTCGTAGAGGATGTAGCGCCCGCAGGCTTCAAGAAGGTAACGACAACTATTGAATTTACAGTTGATATAAACGGCAATGTAGAGGTTCTTACACAGAAAGTTGAAAATGGTAAGGTAGCAGTTAAGGAAGACGGTACACTTGTACTGTTTGATGAGCCTGAGATCGAGTACATCGATATCCCTGTTGCTAAAACATGGGTAGGCTCTGAGGCTGACGAAGCAGCTCCCGAGTCTGTAATCGTAAGACTTCTTAAGAACGGTAAAGAAATTAATTTTGCGGTTCTTAATAAAGATAATGGATGGGCTCATACATTTACAGATCTTGTGAAGTATGAAGGCGGTAAGGAAAACACTTATACCATCACAGAGGACGCTGTAGATAACTATACATCCGAAATCAACGGATATAATGTAACAAATACATATACACCCGGAAACACTACCGTAAGTGTATATAAGACATGGACAGGTGATAACGCAGGTAAGAGACCTGAAAGTATCGTTGTAAATCTGCTTGCAGACGGCGTTGTTGCCGCAAGCAAGACAGTAACCGCAGAGGATAACTGGTTTACAACATTTACAGAGCTTCCTATCCTTAATGAGGCAGGCGCGCGTATCAACTACACAGTTGAAGAGCAGCCTGTTGCAGGATACACCGGAACAGTAACAGGATCGGCTGACACTAACTATGTGATCAACAATGACCGTATCCGTGTAGATGTAAATATTTCTAAACAGGCTGTAGGCGGTGGCCCTGAGCTTGAAGGCGCTACGCTTGTTGTAGCTGATGAGGAAGGAAACGAAATCGAGAGATGGATTTCAGGAAAAGAAGTTCATGTAGTGGATGCGCTTCCTACAGGAGTTTATACTCTTACTGAGATTACAGCTCCTAAGGGTTATGAGATTGCTGAAACTATTACTTTCAGAGTAAATGATAACGGTACTGTTGATGTTAAGACAGGTGATGTATGGGCAGACGCTGCAGGACTCGTAGTTATGTTTGACGCATTAACAGATGCACAGATCATCCACGATTATGTAGATATTCCCGATACACCCGGTCAGCCTGAAGTACCGAATCCTGATGTTACAGAGAAGACTGATGTAACACCGGTAAATGATACACCTGAAAAAACAAATGATAACACTGATGTAACTCCTAATCCCGATGAGAACGAGAAGGTAACTCCCGGTTCTGATAAGACAGAAAATACGGAGAAGCCTGAGGTAACTGAGAAGGAGATCATTAAGGAGAATCCTGATACCAATGGTGAAGGCGAAAAGCAGACACCTGAGGTTAAGCAGCCTGTGGTACCTACAACTACCAGAAGAACGGTTGTAACTCCTGTGGCAGTTACACCTTCAGCAGGTTCTAACAGTGTTAGTGTATCAAAGGCAACTAATACAGGTGATGACAGTTCTATGGTGATGTGGATAGTTATGGCAGCAGTAACTGCAGCAGCTATCGCGGCTATGGGTGTTGTTATCACAAGAAGAAGACGTGAGGATTGATAAAGAAAGCAGTCTGAACGTATCTAAGTAACTTTATAAACCGATTATTAAAAAGCCCTTCGGGAGTATGGTTAGACTCCCGGAGGGTTTTTTGTATCAAAGTGTGTCAAACGGGGACAGTCCCTTTGTGTCAAAAAGGGCTCGCCCTTTTTGACACAAAGGGACTGTCCCCGTTTGACACATTTTGATACATCCCCTTGACATAATTCAGTTAGCATAGTATAACAATATAGTTATGCGTTAGCATAACACAACTTTTATAAAGGAGAAACGAAAATGGAGTATATCAAAAGAGGAAACCTCATTACGGGCTTTGTTATGGCGGGTCTTTCGATCCTTCTGTTCGTAGGTGTAGGGACGTTTTTTGCTCCCTGCGGAGTACATGAGGACGGAAGCTTCGGGGCGTGCCACTGGGCAGGTCAGGCAGTTATGGCTGCAGGGATTGTATTGCTTGCCATGTCGATAATACACATCATAGCTAAGACAGGTAAATCAAAGGCATATGTATCTATATGTATAGCTGCGCTTTCGATAATGACAGCTATTATACCCGGTGTTTTTATAAATCTTTGTAAGATGCCGACTATGCGCTGTTTATCTGTTATGCAGCCTGCTGTGCTTATTATCGCTTTTGTGATAGCGGGTGTGGCGGTTGTTGATGCTATAGTAAGAAATATATCAGTTGCGCGTGCATGCATGGAGTTTTGATTAAAAAAATAAAGCGATACGGAAGATATTTATGAATTTTAGTAAACTTGCAGCAAGAAACTTAATAAGAAACAAAGCCCGCAGCATAGCGCTTATGCTTATAGTCCTTTTTATGTCATTCCTCATGTTTGCCGGTTCATTTGCAGTGACGGGTATGTCAAACGGCTTAAAGAGCTTAGAGGCGCGCATGGGGGCGGATGTTATAGTGATACCGCAGGAGGCGGCGGCTAAGGTTGATCTTAAAAGTATGCTTTTACAGGGTACGCAGAGCTATTTCTATATGGATAAGGCTTATCTTGATCAGGTTGCGCAGATAGACGGTATAGAAAAGATAAGCCCGCAGTATTTTCTCGTGTCCATAAGCGCCGGGTGCTGTTCCGTGCCGGCGCAGATCATAGGTATTGATGAGAGTACGGACTTTACGGTTTCACCTTGGATAAGACAAAGCTACGGTAAACCGCTTGAACACCTTGATGTGGTGGTAGGTTCTCAGATAAATGGTTCTGTAGGCAGTACGGTACGGTTTTATGATGTTGACTGCAGGGTTGTGGCTAAGCTGGAAACTACCGGAACCGGTATGGATACGGCGGTTTACTGCAACACGGATACTATAAAGACTCTTATAGATGCTTCGGTAAGAAACGGTACCAATATTCTTGCGGGTAATGATCCGGAAAAGATAATCTCTGCTATCTATATAAAGGTAAAGGACGGCGTAAATCCCGATGACGTGCGAAATGATATAAATATTCATGTACGTCACGTAACCGCAGAGAGCACAAAGGATATGATCTCAGGAGTAGGTGACAGCCTATCGGGGATATCTGCCGTGATAAGGGCGCTTATCATCATAGTGTGGATACTCGCGATGATTATATTGGTCATCACATTTACAATGCTGATAAATGAGAGGAAAAAGGAGTTCGCGATCCTCAGGGTATCCGGGGCATCAAGAGCTATGCTTAGCCGCATGATGCTAAAGGAAGCGTTTATCATAAGCGCAGTCGGGGGAGTATTAGGGCTGATAGCGGGCGCCGTAACAGTGCTGCCGGTGATGTCACTTATTGAAGAGCGGATGGGGCTGCCTTATCTGTCACCTTCTCCGGTAGCTATAGGAATAATGATCGCGGTGACTTTGGGAATAGCATTTGCAGTCGGACCGGCAGCTGCGGCGTACAGTGCATTCAGACTCAGCAGAGTAGATGCCGGAAGAGTTTTAAAGGAGGGGAATTGATATGACGGACATTATGAATGCGCAAAATATTTGTAAGCGGTATTTCAGAGAGACCTCTGAAACTAATTATTTTACTGCGGTAGAGCCGGTATCATTTAACCTTGAAAAGGGCAGTCTGGCCGTTCTTATGGGGAGGTCTGGGAGCGGCAAGTCAACTCTTTTATCTATGCTTGCAGGTCTTCTGACGCCGACGCAAGGACAGATTTTTGTCGGGGATACTGACATTTACAGTCTTTCGGATAAGGAGCGCTCAGTATTCAGAAATAAGAATATAGGCGTGATACCGCAGGGGTATACGGCGCTTTTTAATCTTACCGTTGCGGAAAATATAATGCTGCCTGCAGGTATGCACAGGCAAAATATGATCTCTGAGGCTGAGGTAAGAGACTATACCCGTGAACTTATGAAGAGACTCGGAATATATAATCTTCGAAATGAACTGCCATCAAGCCTTTCCGGGGGTGAAATGCGGCGTATGGCGATAGCGAGAGGCATAATCAACAGGCCGGATCTTATATTGGCGGATGAGCCCACCGGTGATCTTGACGATGAAAATACCGTGTTTGTATTTAAGCTGCTTCGCGAGCTTGCCGACGGAGGAGCGGCTGTAATGGTTGTAAGTCATGAGGAAGTTGCGGCGGAATTTGCAGATAATATTTTTAAGATGACAGCAGGGAATATGGAAGCAGCACAGTAGTGTGTCAAATGGGGACAGTCCCTTTGTGTCAGGACTGACACAAAGGGACTGTCCCCATTTGACACACTTTTTTTTGCGTTTTAAATTTGCGTCGGATAGTGTATAATCAGAAATAGTAATGTTAAGAGAAACAATAGGACAATTGATTTGTGCTATATAAAGGCATAATGAAAGAGAGGCAAGTTATATGACAGATAAGTTTATAGAGCAGATAAAAAAAACAGGAGCGCCTGTTTGTGTGGGGCTTGACCCGAAGCTTAGCTATCTGCCGGAGTGTATTTCAAAAAAGATATTTAGTGAAAATGGCTTATCACTTGAGTCAGCGGCTGAGGCTTTTTACGAATACAATAAAGCGATAATTGATGCTGTTAAGGATCTGGTTCCTTCGGTGAAGCCCCAGATAGCTATGTACGAAGAGCTTGGTGTGCCTGGACTTATCTGCTACCGGAATACGGTAAGGTATGCAAAGGAAGCAGGGCTTATCGTAATCGGTGATGTAAAAAGAGGGGATATAGGCTCCACTTGTGCCTCATATGCCAATGCGCATCTTGGTGTTGCACAGCTCACCTTTGGCGCAAGGGTGCATAAAGAGGAAACATTTGCAGCTGATTATGCTACGGTTAATCCGTATATGGGCAGCGACGGTATAAATGAGTTTTTAAAGACAGGCAAGGAGTTCGACAGAGGGATATTTGTCCTTGTAAAAACCTCAAATCCTTCAAGCGCGGAGTTTCAGGATCTTGAAACAGAGGGGGAGAAGCTTTACGAAAAGGTTGCGCGCAAGGTTTCCGAGTGGGGTGAGGCTTCCGTCGGTAAATGCGGTTACTCTGATGTAGGAGCAGTTGTCGGCGCAACATTTCCCGAGGTGGGAAAGCGCTTAAGAGAGCTTATGCCTCATACTATGTTTTTGGTTCCGGGCTATGGCGCGCAAGGCGCGAGCGGCGAGGATCTGAAAAGTTATTTTGATAAGGACGGTCTCGGAGTTGTTGTGAACAGCTCGCGAGGTATCATCGCAGCGTATAAAAGGGAAGAATACGCAAAGTACGGTGACGCAGGGTTTGCGGACGCTGCAAGAGCCGCGACGATTGATATGATAAAAGATCTGCGAGAAAATTCGTAAGTGTGTCAGACGGGGACAGTCCCTTTGTGTCAGGACTGACACAAAGGGACTGTCCCCGTCTGACACACTAAAAACAACGTGAATAAGCAACCCGCGATTTGATATTATAGCGGCTGTATGCTTATCAGTATTGTGTACTTATATTTGGTGAGGAATAACATGAAATATAATAAAAATACAAAGATAATATCCAATACACAGCTTACCGAAGATATATACGACCTTCGTCTTGAGTGTCCGGGGATAGCGTCTGAGGCAAAGCCCGGTCAGTTTGTAAATATCTACCTGAATGACTCGGCGTATATGCTACCGCGCCCCATAAGCATATGTGAAGCGGATGATGGCGTGATACGTCTTGTTTACCGTGTTGTGGGCAGCGGAACCGGTCAGCTTTCCCGGATGAAGCAGGGTGAGGCGCTTGATATAACGGGACCTGTCGGAAACGGATATGATACTGACCTTATAAATAAAACTTATTCAAATGTAGCTCTTTTCGGAGGCGGCGTCGGAATCCCGCCCATGGTAGAGCTTTCTAAACGGCTTAATGTAAAAACCGACGTGTTTTTAGGATACAGGGATGTACTTTTCCTTGATAAGGACTTTCCGGCATCTGCGTCTGTATACATTTCCACCGAAGACGGAAGCACCGGTACAAAGGGAAATGTCATGGATGCGCTTGAAGAAAGCGGTGTGATACCTGATTGTATCTGCGCCTGCGGTCCGGGTCCCATGATTCGAGCTATCAGGAATTACGCTAAAGAAAAGGGGATAAAGGCCTTCTTCTCACTTGAGGAGCGTATGGCGTGCGGTGTAGGTGCCTGTCTTGCCTGTGTCTGTAAGACTAAAGAAACTGATGAGCATTCGCAGGTTAAGAATGCAAGAGTCTGCGTGGACGGCCCGGTGTTTGATGCTGAGATACTGGCGTGACACACCCTGCTTAATATACAAGGAGTAAATATGTCTGAAAATAAAACGAAGCCCGATTTAAATATTGAGATCGCCGGCATAAAATGGAAAAATCCCGTTACGGTCGCTTCCGGCACATTCGGTTCAGGTATGGAATACGAAGATTTTGTAGACCTTAACAAGCTCGGAGCTATCACCACAAAGGGAGTCGCAACATATCCGTGGGAGGGAAATGACACAATACGCGTAACCGAAACAGCAAGCGGCATGCTAAATGCGATAGGACTGCAAAATCCCGGACTTGATACATTTACAAAAAGAGATATTCCTTTTTTGAACCGGTTTGATACGGTAAAGATAGTAAATGTGGTTGGTAAGAGCATAGAAGAATATGTAAGCGCCGTTGAGATCCTTTCAGAGCAGCCTGTGGATATGCTCGAGATTAATATCTCATGCCCTAATGTAAAAGAGGGAGGCATCGCCTTCGGTCAGGATCCGAGAGCGGCGGCTGAGGTGACGGAGGCTGTAAAAAAGGTATCTTCAAAGCCGGTAATCATGAAACTCTCGCCCAATGTAACAAGCATCTCAGAGATGGCAAAGGCCGTGGAGGCAGCAGGCGCTGACGCTGTTTCACTCATAAATACGCTTACAGGGATGAAGATAGATATAAACAGGAAAGCATTCACCCTTGCAAATAAGACAGGAGGTCTTTCCGGGCCTGCGATAAAACCGGTGGCAGTGCGCATGGTTTACGAAACAGCACAGGTAGTGAATATACCGATAATAGGCATGGGCGGAATAGCCTGCGCTGAGGATGCCATAGAGTTTCTTCTTGCGGGCGCAAGTGCCGTATCTGTCGGTACCGCAAATTTCAGGAATCCGGGTGTGACCCTTGAGATAATTGAGGGGATAGAGGATTATATGCAGCAGCAGGGAGTTCACAGCATAAATGAAATTGTCGGTGCTGTGTTGTAGAAACTGTAAAGGGAGGGGGGAGTCTGTCCCCGTCTGACACACATCATTATAAAACGAATATCGGCGATTGCCGAAAGAGGTAGACATGATATACAAGATTACGATGAGACAAACAGAGGAGATTTTGAGGAAGCATGATCTTTTGATAAAGGCAGTCTATGACGATCCTGCTGAGGAGATTCTTAAACTGTCATACTACTCTAGAGATATTGATTCCGACACACTTTTTATATGTAAAGGAGTCGGATTTAAGGATGAATATCTTTTTAATGCGATAGAAAAAGGAATTGCTGCATATTTATCCGAAAAGGAATATGATGCAGACTGCCCGCATTTTCAGGTAAATGATGTAAAAAAAGCGTTGAGTGTCGTTTCAATAGAGTTTTACGAGAGACCGGCAGATGCATTTACACTGACGGGGATCACGGGAACGGCAGGAAAGACAACCACCACTTATATGCTTCACAGTATTTTTAATGCTGCTGCAGGCATGGAAACGGGCATTATTTCTACCAATGAAACGTATCTTGGCGGTGAGCGTCTTGAGGCAGAGAATACAACTCCCGAATCCTTGAAGCTTCAGGGCTTTTTTGCAGAGGCAAAGGAAAATGGGCTTCCCTATGTGACTATGGAGGTTTCGTCCCAGGCCTACAGCGTAGACAGGGTATATGACCAGCGCTTTGATGTCGGTATATTTATGAATATCGACATTGATCATATAGGCGGTCCGGAGCATCCGTCCTATGAGCATTACAGGGATTGTAAGCTTGAATTTATAAAGAATTCGGACATCATGCTCATATACGCTAAGACTAAAGAAATGGATCTGATTTGCGAAACGGCAAAAAAAAGCGACTGCAGGCTTGTTTTATTTGATGTTGCTGATGAGTCTGACGAGTCAGACGCTGTCGGAAAGGAAGCGTATGCGAGTGAGATATTGACGGAGGACATTATCAGAGAAAAGGTCGGGCGAGAAATATTTGTATATAAGACGAAGATGTATAGGAAGCTTCCTGAAGGAGGATATGAGTTTGAGCTTAGCGAGCCTGACGGATCCGTACACAACTATAAAACCAATCTGACCGGAGCTTTCAACCTTGTAAATGCGACTGCCGCCGCCGCTGCCGCAAGAGAGCTTGGTATCGAGCCGGAGATAATAAAAAT
Source organism: uncultured Lachnospiraceae bacterium (assembly GCA_902784165.1). Classification (GTDB taxonomy): domain Bacteria; phylum Bacillota; class Clostridia; order Lachnospirales; family Lachnospiraceae; genus UBA4285. Next base: position 9,173 of record CACZTL010000031.1, read on the forward strand.
GGGACTTTCCGATGTTTTTGTACCCGGACGGATGAACATTTACAAAAAGGGAAGAACGACCGTTATTGTTGACTATGCCCATAACAGGCTTACCCTTCTTGAATTTCTTAAAGCCTGTGCGCGTGATTATGAGGGGTACCGCATAAATGTAGTAATAGGCGCAGCAGGTAAAAACCATCTGCGCCGCAAGGATATAGGCGGGCTCTGCTCGGAATACGCAGATTATATTTACTTAACGGAAGAGGATTCTGACTTTGAGGATACGCGCGAGATTTGTGAGGATATCGCAAGGTTCTTTAAGGACGGTTTTACCGATTATGAAATAATCGAGGAGCGTTCAGATGCTATAAGGAAGGCGATAAATGACAGCTTAGAGCGCGGTGAAGCTGATAAGCCTGACGTTATCGCAATACTCGGTAAGGGTAGTGAGATGTTTATAAAGCACAAGGGCGGGCACAGACCTTACGAGTCGGATACGGCTGTGGTCAAAGAATGCCTGAAGCTGTAGAGAGATAGATTGGGACAGAACGGAGGCAGCTATGTTAAAAGATAAAACGATAATCCTGGGTGTGAGCGGTGGTATTGCCGCATATAAATCAGCGTATCTTTGCTCCATGCTTATAAAGCAGCGCGCTGATGTAGAGGTGATAATGACGGAAAATGCGCTGAATTTCATCGCGCCGGCTACATTTGAAGCGCTCACCGGTCACAGAACGATGGTAGACACATTTGACAGGAATCATGAGTTTTCCACAGAGCATGTGTCTCTTGCGGATAAGGCAGATGCCTTGATCGTTGCACCGGCCACTGCCAATGTGCTGGCAAAATTTGCCCATGGAATCGCAGATGACATGCTTACGACCACGGTTCTTGCGTGTGACTGTCAAAAAATAGCGGCGCCGGCTATGAATACGAGGATGTATGATAATCCGGTTACCGCAGATAATATAGAAAAGCTTAAAGCATACGGCTGGGAAGTTCTTGAACCCGGCAGCGGACGCCTTGCTTGCGGCAGCACCGGCCGCGGACGAATGCCTGAGCCCGAAAGACTTCTTGAGGCTCTTATACATGCGGTATCGGCGCCTAAGGATATGGCAGGACTTAAGGTGCTTGTGTCTGCCGGACCTACAAGGGAGGAATTGGATCCGGTAAGATTTATAACAAATCATTCGTCCGGAAAGATGGGTTATGCAGTGGCGAAGGCAGCTGCCGCGCGTGGTGCAGACGTAACGCTTGTCACGGGTCCTGTCGGTATTCCTAAGCCTGCATATATGGATGTAGTGCCTGTAATCAGCGCGAATGATATGTACAATGCCATTGCAGACCGTGAGGAGACTTCCGATATAATAATCATGGCAGCGGCAGTTGCTGACTATACACCGGTCTATTATTCAGAACATAAGATAAAGAAGCAGGAAGGGGAGTTTTCCGTAGAGCTGGAGCGAACTGATGACATACTACGTGCTCTCGGAGAGAATAAACGCCCCGGACAGACGCTTGTGGGCTTTGCCATGGAAACTGAAAATGTGGTCGAGAACGGAGAAAAAAAGCTTATTTCAAAAAATGCCGATCTGATAGCAGCTAATTCAGCCGTCGAAGAAGGCAGCGGCTTTCAGGGGGATACAAACCGCCTGACGCTTATCACGGCAAAAGGTAATGAAGAGCTTCCTTTGATGTCGAAGGATAAATGCGCGCACAAGCTGTTGGATGCGGTGCTGAAGCTGAGGTAATAATAATTTTTTAAGAATCATATAAAATTCATAAAATAAATGTGGACTTTTCCGGTTCGATATGCTAAAATCTCTCATTGGCAATAACGCAATTGTTACGTTTGTGACAAGTTTGGAGGTTTTACATCTATGAAAGGTTTTTTCCAGGAATTTAAGGAATTTATCACCAAGGGTAATATCATGGATATGGCCGTTGGTATCATCATGGGTACTGCTTTCACGGCGATTGTTACATCTTTGGTAGAAGATATCATCTCTCCCCTTTTGGGACTTATCGTTGGTATCAACTTCTCAGAGCTTAAGGGAACGGTCGGCGATGTAACATTTACCTATGGAAACTTCATCATGGCTGTTATCAACTTCTTCCTGATAGCTCTTGTGATGTTCCTGCTCATAAAGGCACTTATGAAGTTCCAGGCGGCAGCGGACAAGGCTCGCGGTATCGACAGAACAGAGACTCTTTCCACAAAAGAGTGCCCTTACTGTAAGACGGAGATTGCTCTTGAAGCAACACGTTGCCCGAATTGTACTTCAGAGCTTGGAGTGTTTGAAGAAGAAACAGCAAAGTAATGATCA
>CACZTL010000032.1 GCA_902784165.1 uncultured Lachnospiraceae bacterium
CTTCAAGACTATTAAAAGTGCAAAAGAAATGGGGATTATAACATGACAAGAGAAGAGATCTTAGACACAGCAAAGAAGATAGTGACGCAGGAGCGACAAGACCAGTACGGAACACCTGAAGCCAACTTTGATACCATCGCCAGGCTATGGACCACATATCTGAACGGCTGCATCGGACTTAAAGGTGTTGACGTAGATCTTTATAAGTCGGCTGATATGCAAGATAGCAGAACGAGGTAATTAGCAAGACAGTTAAGGTTAAGGAGGTAGTATGACAGCAGAAGATATAACTACATTGTGGAGTAATCCCGATTTGCCTGTTTTTATGGGTGTGTCAGTAGACGATGAAGTAATTGTTGACAGGGCAACAAGCGTTAAACTTTTAGAATATATAGAAACAGATCAACGGTTTCACTTTAAAAAAGATTATGACAATTTAGAAAAACCTGATGATATAACAGACGATCATATAAGTTTGCTGGAGGAGGTATATACGGAAAGCTATATAGAGGAGTGGGGTGCTGAAGAGATTATTGAAAACTTCAACGAGCTGAAATGGGCAAAGGGAGTGTTTATAACATAAGGTCGATGTTTTTACTGCTAATATTCACAATAATTGTGAGTTTAGAGGTTTAAATTACAGAAAACTCACAGTTTTTTTGTATATAGGAAGAATTATGAAGCTAACACCTGAAGAAAAAAAGATATGTAAGAAATTCAGTAGACGGATAGGCGGGAAAGTCGGATGTTCTTCTTGTCCCATGGCTATTGATACGACATACTGCATATGTTTGGCAAACATAGAACCAAAGTACGCAGATGAGTTTGAAGAGGAAATCGAAACTGTCAGAAGAAAAATACAGGAGGTGTCAAGATGGATGTAGAGATTAACAAGATACAAGTAGCTATAAGTGATATAAAGACAGGCGACTGCTTTGAGCGCGGTGATTCCGTGTGTATCAAGACCAACGAAGCGGATCCGGACGGGGATATACAGGTGGTTGATCTGAATACGGGGGTGCTGCACAGGTATCCGCCTGATAATATGGTTACACCGGTAAAGGCTATGCTTAAGGTGTATAGAGATAATGTCAACGAATAAAAACGGAATGAAAATAGAATCAAAATAGAATGGAATAAAAAAGCGGCAGGAACCGTCTTTCTGCCGCTTATGTTTATAGGTCGGTTTGTATACGCACCTTGTAAAGAATAGCACATTTGTTTATATCTTTCAAGGAGGTATATATGACCGCTAAGGAATATCTTAAACAGATACAAAATCTTCACACCAAAATAGAAAACAAGCGTGAACGCCTGGAGCGTATAGATTGCATCCTTACGTCTCCGGCTGTGGGTGAGATCAAGCAGGATAAAGTGCAGACTTCTATCAAGCTTGATAAGCAGGAGCGTTTGATTGTAGATAAGGCAGATCTGGAAGAAGAGCTGCAGCGATTGATGTATGAAGAGGCGGCTTTGATCATCAAGATAGGGAAGCAGATAGACGGGATGGAGAAAACTGCATATTCCAGGCTGTTACATTTGAGATATGAGGAGTTTATGTCTTTACAAACAGTGGCGGATATAATGGGATATGAGTACAATACAATTCGGAATATGCACGGTAGAGCGTTACAATTGTTTGAAAAAAAGTATCTATTGTAGTTATATGTTTTATAATAAATATCCCCTTGGAGGGTATTGACTTTTTAAGGATCAAGTATAATAATAACAAAAGAGGAGTTATAGGAGTAGGTCCCGGGATAAGGGAGTGCCAAAACTATAACTTTTTTTGATTATACTTGCAGGAGATAATAAATGGTCAATAAAACAAATTTAGATAATAACATTATACGGGATGGCAAAAAAGTTGCCATTTTGGTTGATGGGGGTTTTTATAGAAAAAGAGTAAAACATTATTCTGAAACATCAGAGCCGTCTGAATGTGCCACAGAATTAGAGCAGTATTGCAAAAAGCATTTAAATGAAAAGTATGATGGGCAATTACATAGACATGAGCTGTACAGAATATTTTATTATGATTGTCAACCGGCTAATATTTTTGTATTTAATCCCATGACAAAACAAAATGATAATCTTGGGAAAACCGATGAATATGAGTGGGCTACTAAGTTTTTTCAGGCGTTGAGTCAAAAAAGAAAATTTGCCCTTCGATTTGGAGAGTTGGCTGAAAAAGAAATACAATATTTATTGCGGGAAAAAGCATATAAAAAGCTAATGAACCGTTCAATAACTATAGATGAACTAACTGAGCAAGATCAATATTTAAATATCACACAAAAGGGCGTGGATATGAAGATAGGTATTGATATCGCATCATTGGCTTACAAAAAATTAGTTGACCAGATTGTTTTAATTTCAGGTGATAGTGATTTTGTTCCGGTTGCAAAGCTTGCACGCAGAGAAGGTATTGATTTTATTCTTGACCCTATGGGCATGACACCAAGACCAGCTCTATTAACTCATATCGATGGATTAAGGTGCATGAAGTTTCCGACATTGAAGAACGACGAAGAATCAGAAAATGATAGCACAAACTATAACGCGTATAATATTGTTAATAGAGAAACGTTAAAATAAAAAGCAATGACAAAAAGTGACACAAAGTGACATTTAAATGTGTTATACTGTAGTGGTAAGATTCTGCAGGATTTTACGATCCATATTTTTGTTTTTTTTTCATAACAAGATCTCCTATTCCGGTGTGAATCGGCTAAAGGCGTGCGGCTTAGCGGCTGTACGTCTTTTTGATTTGAAATAATTATAAAAAAACAACAAAAAAAACATAAAAAAGGGTTGATATAGTGTGTACACTATGATATTATAATATCAGAGGGGGAGATAAGAAACCTAAGGCAAAGCAAAAAAAAAGAAAGAAAGGAGGAAATCGAGTGGATGATGAAACAAAAAAATCTACTAAAGCAAAAGATATAGCAGTCAACGCTTTAGTAGACTTAGCAATCGGAATAATACTTATTCTGATTGACAAAGCAATCAGCTAAAATGATTAAACCAACACGAAGGGAGGTGATAACCTCATCTCCCTTTGTTAAGAATAACACATCATTCACTCTAAAACAAGAATTATGTTAGCAAAATTAGGGTTCTTTTTCGTAGCAATTGGCGTTGTTAAGCTTATATTTGCTCTTGTGTTAAGACATAGGGAAATGAGGTGATCATATATGCCTAAAGGAGAGCCGAACACCCAGACGAGAGCCACTACCAAGTACCAGCAGAAAATTGGGCTTATACCGAAGAGCTTTAAGATTAAAAAGTCATTAGCTGATGAGTTTAAAGCAACCTGTGAAAGGCTGGGAGTAGGACAAGCTGCGACGGTAACAAAGTTGCTTACGGAATTTATTGAGCAGAACAAAGAGTGATCCGGCAAGAGCCGGAAAAGGGATTATGTGTTCACGCACATAGTCCTTTTTTGATATAAATTTAAAGGGAGGAGTAGCTTTGGCGAATGCTGAGAATTTAATACCAAATAGTCAACGAACTCCGAGCGAACTCCGAGAAATAACAAAAAAAGGCGGTATCGCCTCCGGCATTTCCAGAGCGAATAAAGCCACGTTTAGGGACATTACCCTAAAGGTCTTAGATGGTAAGATCAAAAGCGAAAACAAAAGTATAAAGAAGATAAAAGAAGAACTTAAAAGTAACGGTTTTAAAGAAAAAGACCAAAGCTATAAAGTTGCTCTTGTGGTCTCTATGATCATGAAAGCAATAAAGACCGGAAACACTAAAGATATTCTAAATATCGCAGGATTAGCCGGGGAGCTTCAGGCAGACGGAACACTTGTAAGTACAGATTTTGAAGATGTTATTGATATGGCTTCGCCTATCGTATCTATTCCGGACAACGGAAGAGATGAACGCATAGATGATAATATAGCTCCTCAAGCAGGACCGCAGACAGCTTTCATGGCTTCGCCGGCAGACATAATAATATACGGAGGAGCAGCAGGAGGAGGAAAGACCTACGCACTTCTTCTCGAAGCATTGAGACACAAGGGCGTAAACGGCTTCGGTGCGGTTATATTCCGTCACAACGCAAACCAGATAACCGCTCAAGGCGGATTATGGGATGCAAGCCATAAGATATATGATAAATTGCCGGAAGCTCAGTCAAAACTGTCACCACGACCGTGTTGGGAGTTCACGTCAGGCGCAAGGGTGAGTTTTGCACATATAGAACGTGATGATAATCTCAGAGCATGGCAAGGTTCGGAAATTGCATATATAGGCTTCGATGAGCTTACGCATTTTACGAAGCGGCAGTTTATCTATATGTTATCCCGTAACCGATCTACTTGCGGAATAAAGCCGTATATGCGTGCCACCTGTAACCCTGACGCAGATTCATGGGTGGCTGATCTTATAGCGTGGTGGATAGATCAGGATACAGGCTATCCCATTAAAAGCCGATCCGGACAGATCAAATATATGTCTATTATAAATGACACTATTGTCTGGGGTGACACACCGGAGCAGCTGCATGAAGAGTATGGAGTAAACCCTGAAGACTGCAAAAGCTTTACATTTATCGCAAGCCGTCTTGAGGATAATAAGATACTTATGAAAGCAGATCCCGGATATATGTCGAATCTTAAATCACTTACGCAGATAGACAAAGAGCGCCTGCTTTACGGTAACTGGAAAATAAAGCCAGCTGCCGGATTGTTCTATAAGAGAACCCAGGTAAATATGATCGAGACACTTCCGCAGGATATAACAGTATGGTCCCGCGGCTGGGATCTGGCTGCAACATCACAGGATGAGAGCGGAGATGCGGCATATACTGCAGGGGTACTTATAGGAAAAACCAAGTCAGGGCGGTATGTTATTGCAGACGTGATAAATAAGAGGCTCAGCGCAAGCGAAGTAAGAACGCTTATAAGCATGACGGCACAGACTGATAAGGTTAAATACGGACGCGTGATCGAGAGACTTCCGCAGGATCCCGGGCAGGCCGGAAAGGAGCAGGCACAAAGTTATATAAAAATGCTTGCAGGGTATCTTGTAAAAACAATACCTGAAAGCGGAAGCAAAGAGTCGAGGGCTGAA
>CACZTL010000033.1 GCA_902784165.1 uncultured Lachnospiraceae bacterium
CCCTTTGTGTCAGTCTTGACACAAAGAGACTGTCCCCAAACTGACACACTTCCCCGAACCGACACAAAAAGCCGGATGCGTATACAGCACCCGGCTCGTCAAAGCGTTATGAAATAAACTTTTATCACAAAGCGAGAGGAATGCTGCAGTATATGAATTTGTCTTACTTACAAATTCCCCTCTTTTGCAATTATATACAACGTGTATTTTTTATGAACCCCCACAGGGGGATGTGCGTCTAAAACTCTTTAGTGTGTCAAACGTTTTTCTTGAATCTGCTTCAGTCTACATCAATACCGCATCCAGCAGCCTTTTTGTGTAATTCTCTTTAGGCGCCTTTAATACCGTATCTGCACTACCTCGTTCAACTATCCTCCCGGAATCCATAACCAAAATCCTGTCACAAAGTCCGCCTGCCAAAGCCAGATCATGCGTTATAAAAACAACTGTAAGCTCCTTCTCCTTTTGCAGTTTTCTGAGCAGTTCAACTACCTGAGCCTGTACACTGACGTCAAGAGCACTGGTAACCTCATCACAAATAAGGATATCCGGTTCTATAGCTAAAGCTCGTGATATGGCAGCACGCTGACACTCACCGCCACTCATACGCACAGGATATTTGTTAGCATACTCAGCGGGCAGACGAACCATAGCTAAAAGCTCTTCAACCCGTGATTTTGCAACTTCTTTCTCAATGCCGAAATTAGTCTGAACCGTAACAAGACAATCCTTCAAACGTTGCCTGGGATTGAAAGAATCCTGAGGCATTTGGAAAATCATCTGTATTTTTTTATAGTAGTCTTTGTCAAATTTCTCTTTCTTTTCTCCGTTTATAATTATTTCTCCGGAGTCCTTAGTCAAAAGCCCTACAAGCAATTTTGCGATAGTACTCTTACCACAACCGCTCTCTCCGACCAATCCTAAAAACGATCCCTTCTGTACTTTAAAGGACACATCATCAACCGCGTGCAAAAGACTTCCGTCCGGCAATAAAAACGACTTATTTAATCCGTTCACCTCAAGCATGGGCTCTAAGCTGTTCTCCAGTGTTTCTGTGTGCATATTTATGACACCTCACAAAGCAATTATCATCTAACCTTATCATCTCGGGTCTCTCTGAATCACACTCGCTGCACTTGCAATCACACGACCTGCAATACGGACACCCCGGAAGAGTCCTGTCCACGCGAATCGCTTCTATACCCTCCGGCAAAGGCATGTGAATCTTCGGAACAGCTTTTATCAGATTTTCTGTATACGGATGCTGCGGATGATTAATTATCTGCTTCTTATCACCGTATTCAAATACATGACCCGCATACATCACTATCATCTTATCTGCCATATGTGAGATCACACCCATATTATGAGAAACAATGAGAATAGAAGTTCCGGATCTGTCCCTGATCTTCATAAGCTCGTTAATAACTTCTTTCTGAGTTATTACATCCAAAGCGCTTGTAGGCTCGTCTGCCATAAGCAGTCTGGGTTTAAGCACCATAGCCATCGCTATGGAAACCCTCTGGCACATACCTCCGGAGAGTTCAAATGCATAACTGTTAAGGATTCTTTCGGGATTTTTCAACCGAAATATATCCATTATCCGAAGCATCTCTTCTCTTGCTTCTTTCACATCCATGTTATGCATTTTTACCATTTCCGAGAGCTGATCCTTTATCCTGCGGGTCGGATGAAGCGATTCGATAGGGTTCTGGGCAATAAGTGATATTTTTTCACCGCGTACTTGTCTCATCTGCTCCTTCGAGTAGTCTAAAAGATTATCTCCCTCAAAAAGGATTTCCCCGCCATCAACATACCCTGTTTTACCAAGGATGCCCATTACGGCATAAATCATGGTACTCTTGCCGCATCCGCTTTCTCCGACTACTCCGATTATCTCACCTTTTCCTACGGAAACGGAGATATTTTGTAATATAGGAACCAAGCCGTAATTTACACTCAGATTTTTAATTTCCAGAAGGTTATCCATTTAAAACATCAATCCTTAGTTATCTTCCAAAGCTGTGACATATCCATTCCGCCGAGACCAAACGTAACGTTGTTAATACCTTTTCTGAATACAGTACTGTTGATAACATGCATCAGATAGATATGATCATTGGCGTCATAGATGTATTTCTGAATTTCTTTTGCATACTCGGCTCTCTTAGACTCGTCAGTTTCTTCTTTCAACTTAGCAAGAAGATCGTTAACTTCCGGCACGTTAAATTTGTTAAAGTTCGAGTTTCCGCCTTCGCCGTAAACAGGCTCAAGATAATTCAGGCAGTCACCATAAGTTTCTGTATTATATCCGTAAGTCGCTATATTAAACTCACCCTTGCCAAGCTCGTCCATAATCTGCTCAGATACCACTATCTCGGAATCAATACCTATTTCCTTAAGCATATTCTGAAGAGCCTCACAAAGATTAGGGAAGTTATTTGCTTTATATGTGGTTATATTGAGCTTAACAGCCTGACCATCTTTCTCTACTATTCCGTCACCGTTAGAATCGGTGTATCCTGCATCCGAAAGAATCTTCTTTGCTTCATCTACGTTATAAGATGTATCCTTAGTCTGCTCGGCTCTAAATTTTGAATCAGGAACAAAGATAGAGTCTGTTACAGATCCGTGCCCTTGGTAAACTCCTTCAAGAATAGCCTCTCTGTCAAATGCATGCTGCAATGCTTCACGCACAGCATTATCTTCTGTAAATGTATAGTTAGGATTTATATACAGATAGTATACACGACTGGCATTTCTCGTTTCTACCGTATAATCAGGATTGTTTTCAAAAAGCTGAAGATCGGAATCAGCAACACCTCCCCAGTCTATCTCACCGGACTGAAGAGCACTTGCTATCTGAGCAGTCTCTATTCCTGTCTTAGCGTGAATGGCTGCAACCCCGGGAGTACCCTGCCAGTAATCATCGTTTCTGACCATATCGCAGTTACCCTCTGCATCCATATTCTGAAGGATGTAGGGACCTGTTCCTATAAGACCTTTTGAATAATCTGAGGATGCTTCTGTGTCAAATATAATACAATCAGATGATGTCAGAATTCTCGGAAGAATCGCAGATATGCCGTCTGTCTTTATAGTAAGGGTCTGACCGTTTGCTTCAAATGAGCTGACGTTTGCTATAGCAAGCGCTGAATTAGCTCCAAACGTATACTCAAGAGCTTTTTTACAAGCTTCAGCCGTCAGCTCTTTACCATTTGAAAACTTTACGCCGTCACGTATAGTTATCTCCCATGTAGTATCATCCACCTGCTTATACTCAGTCGCAAGTGAAGGTTTAACCTCTCGCGTTTCAAGATCCAGGTTGAACAAGGTCTCTGTTATACCTAAGTTAAAAGTATTTGCGCCCTGATATGCAACAGCCGGATCGGTAGTAAATGTTCCTTGAGTATGCCCTGACTGGGTGTAATAAAGCTCTGCATTAGGGTTCCCGGATCCTGTTGACGTACCGGAAGCGGAAGTGGAAGAGGCAGATGTTGCTGCTGCTGTAGTTGTCTCGGATGAACCGGCTGTAGTTGTTCCGGAATCAGTTCCGGAAGTCGCGCCACACCCTGCAAGGAATCCGCATGCCATAACAGCACTTGCGGCAATACCCGCAAATTTCATAAATTTCGTCTTTTTCATGTTACAATAACTCCTTTCTCACTGGTTGTTTACTTCGGCGTCCGATAGTGCGCATAAACAAATGCACACTATTTAATAAAAAGCCTCAGCAATTAATTGTCGTCCTTGTCCGGATTGAGCAATTCATTCACGCTGTCACCGAACATACCCATAATAATAACTACCGCAAAAATAGCTAAACCGGGAAAGATAACCGTCCAAGGCGCTGTCTGAAGTGTCTGCTGACCATCATTAAGCATCGTTCCCCACTCAGGAAATGGTTTAGCAGTACCGAGTCCTAAAAAAGAAAGACCTGCAAAAGCAAGTATTTCGTTACTTACATGCATACTTGCCATGACTATGATAGAACCCAGACTGTTAGGTAAAATAGTTTTGAACAATACCGAAGCCTTGCTTGATCCGGTTATAAGCGCAGCTTTTACATAAGTTCTCTCTTTTACCGACATAACGCTGCTTCTGGCCATCCTGGCATAAGACGTCCAGCTGATAGCACACATGGCTACTATAGCATTCAACATCCCGCCGCCAAGCATGGCTGCTACAGCTATAGTAAAAATCAGACTTGGAAATGCTTGGAAAGCATCAGTTATCCTCATCACGATAACATCGAAGGCTCCTCCGATGTACCCGCACAATGTTCCTATAATCGTGCCTATAGTCGCGGTTATCGCCACTACCGCGACAGCTGCATATACAGACCTGTATCCTCCGCAGAGAATACGACTGAGTATATCCCTACCTACATAATCAGTGCCCATAACATGTATATCCGAGGGTGCAGACAATGTGTTCTTCAGATCAATAGCATAAGGATCATAGGGCGCAAAAGCAGGCGCAATGATTACAAATACAAACAGTGCAGCTGCTATACAGGACCAAATAATAAACCTTAATTTAGTTCTGTTTTTTTTAAGTGCTCTTTTCCGAATCTTCGCCGCACTTTTGCTTATAATGCTTGAAGGCTTCAGACCGTCTATTTTTTCATTGAACGACTTTATTGCTTCCATCTGTCAATCTTACCTTCTTTCTTACTGCCGATTTCATGTACTGCTGCTTAACTCTGGGGTCTACATACGCATGCAGAATATCTACTACCAGGTTCACTATCACATATATAAATGCCATGACTAAAACATACCCCTGCATTAACGGATAATCCCTGTTAGTTATAGAATTAACTGCTAATCGCCCGAGACCCTGATATGTACATACGATCTCGATAATAGAAGTACCGCCGAGTAATGCGCCGAAATTCAGACCGGCCAGTGTAAGTATTCTCGGCAGGGCGCATTTTAACGCCCCTTTAAAAAGTACAGCCCATTCTTTTATACCCTTTGCTCTTTCCATCCTGATATAATCCTGACCGAGCTCTTCTATGATCGCATTTCTTATCTGCCTGACGTATGAGGCTGATAGCGCGATAGCAAGCGTAAAAGTAGGCATCCATATACCTAAAGCACTTCCCGAGCTTATAGTAGGAAGCCACCTGAGTCTTACACCAAGTATCAAAATAAGGAGCATCGCGATAAAAAAACCCGGCATAGAACCATTAATAAACGAAAGAACTCTCAGCACCACGTCAATCCACTTGTTCTCAAATACTGCGCAAAGGATTCCGAGCGGTATAGACACAGCCAACGTAAGAGCCATCGAAAGCGCCGTTAATTTAAGAGTATTAGGAAAATAATTTGCTATCTCCTGAGCAACCGGATTACCGGTAAAAATAGAAGTCCCGAGATCACCTCTGAAAATATTTCCTACCCATCGCCCATACTGAACCCAAACAGGATCATTAAGTCCAAGCTGTTCTCTTAATGCTGCAAGCGCCTCTGCGTCAGGCGCATCACCCCCTTGAGACAAATATATCGCCGCCGGATCACCCGGAGAAAGATACATTAAAAAAAATGCTATCAAAGATACTATAAACATTATAGGGATCAGCCATAACAATCTTTTAATAATATACTTCTTCATAAGCTCATCCTTTCTGTCTGAAACAAGCTGAAAGTATTATATGATTACCTATTCATTTTAATAAGCCCCCCCAGGGGGATTTTTACGAAAAAAAATATAAAGTATTAAATAATAAAAATCTCACACTTTCCCCGTTTGACAGACTACAATTTCCGCAAAACATTTTAGCATATAAAAAACCGCCCTAAGGCGGTTTGTCAGGACTGCAATCTTCAGAAACATAAAACTCATAGGAGGTTGCGTTTTCGTTCTGTAAAAACGAGGTGATTTTTAAGATGAGCCGGTCTTACATCCGACCTCATTCTTACATATTCCTGACTACAAAAGTTATTTGTGTCAAAATGAAATTTAGGAGAACAGTGCTTCCTACATGATAAGGGAATTACTAACTGATTAACTACCTGATCAAGTAGGCACACACATAATAACACCCATATATTTACATCGTAAGCCCCCAAGGGGGATTCTTAAACAAAAAACATATGTATTTTTTTCAATGTAAAATAAGAATGTACACTGCTTGGCGAAATGTTATTCTCAAACCTCCTCAAACAGATAATCCGGCAGTCCGTTCTTATATGTCACTTCTGTCTCACCCTGTATAAGCGGCGTAAGGTAATCAATCATCTCCTGTGTCACAAAAGCGTTCTCCTCATCGATCCACTCCGCGGGCACACCCTTTACCTTATTTGCGATATTTAACACATCGGCTGCGGAAAACTCTGTTTCATAAGGATTATTACCGGTACGCTTCAGGCACGCCATAACTCCAGTCTTACCTTCAAGCGCATAGCGGCAGGCATTTTGACCAAGCTTAAAGCTTTCCGCAAGGTCTGTTGCCGAAGCGCAATGACCGGCCGATCTCTGGGCGGTGGCAAGCTCGATACCTCTTACCTTACATCCGATACGCTCCTTAACAAGACTTACCAGCACGCTGCCCGTACCGCTAAGCTGCGGGTGTCCGAACTTGTCAAGCTTTGTTTCGGACGCCGAAATGTAATTACCGTCCTTATCCCTGATACCTTCTGATACGGCAACCACTACATATCCGTGACTTTTAATTCCCTCATTCACCTTTTCGATAAACTTATCCTCGTCGAATGCGCTTTCCGGCAGATATACGAGAGGTCTTGCGCTGCACCCCTCCGGCGCGCTAAGTGATGCTGCGGCCGTCAGCCAGCCGGCGTCGCGCCCCATGATCTCGACGATCGCTACATTGGCATAAGGATATATACAGGTATCAAGCATGATCTCACGCACACTCGTCGCCACATATTTTGCGGCAGAACCGAAGCCCGGCGTATGATCGATCTCAACAAGGTCGTTGTCCACGGTCTTGGGCACGCCCACCACCTTTATATCCTCGCCACGCGCCTTGACAAACTCAGACATGCGCGCAACGGTGTCCATAGAATCATTTCCCCCTATATACAGGAAAATGTCGATATCATATTTTTTAAATGTCTCAAGCACCTTTTCATAATCCGTGCTGTCATCCTCCGGTTTTTTAAGCTTGTAGCGGCAGGTGCGAAGATACATATCAGGCGTGTAGTAGAGCTTATCAAGCTTGTCTTTTTTGCCTTTTAAACGCTCAGTCAGGGATATCACATTGCCCTCGATAATACCCTGGATACCGTGTATACCTCCGTAAACTTCCCCTACCTGATCGCTCTCAAATGCCGCGTCAAGAATACCGGCAAGACTTGTATTAATCGCAGCGGTTGGTCCGCCTGATTGCGCTATCATTATATTTTTCATGAATTACTCCTTTTTAAGTATTCCTTTAATTCCTCTGCTAAAACAGGAACATCTTCGGTAACTGTTTCCCATAGTATACTTTATTCCACACTGTCATAACCATGTACAATCCTGTTCCTCAAACCATATATACTATCCCACGGCATACCTTCAATATCATTTTTAGTATCATCACTCAACTGCTTCTTGGCAAGCTCACCTATCTGTAAAAGCTCGAAAGCCGTTGCAGATATTATCATACTGTTGTTTACAAAGACACTCTTATCTTTTACATCAGAGATAAAATCTTTAAAATTCAGCATGCTTTAATAATTTAAGCAATATTTCTTTGTCTTTCCTGTTCATAGATCAATACCCCTGTTTCTTTTATCTCATCATGAAGAGGTGAGTCATCCGATAACTCTCTTACATCGATCAAATCTATATCCTTCTCAAGAGTCTCTGTCAATGCTTCCAGAAGGCCATAAAATCTTATCCCTCTTAGCTTGCTCTCGACTAAAATATCTATATCGCTGTTTTCCCCCGCCTCGCCCTTTGCATAAGAGCCGAAAAGATAAGCTTTTTTTACTTTATGCTTTTCAAAGATAGGGATTATCCTATCTTTTATCTCGTTTTGTGTATATATCATAAATATCACCAATTTTACAAACGCACTCAAAGTTACCATAGATTGAAAAATACACACGATACTATTTAGCGGCCAGCCAGTAGTGTGTCAACGTGACACAAAGAGACTGTCCCCGTTTGACACAATATAATTCCTCAAAAAAAACATATAGTCATGTGAGAAATTTCAGTCAGCAAGTATTTTATCTGCATTACTGTATAGGAATCATGAAAGCGCCTGCTCTACATCCGCAAGTATATCCTGCGTCGCTTCAAGTCCGCAAGAAAGCCTTACAAGCCCTGCCGGTACTCCTGCTGCTTCAAGCTGTTCGTCCGATAGCTGTCTGTGAGTTGTAGTAGCCGGATTAAGGCAGCATGTTCTTGCATCGGCCACATGAGTCTCAATAAAAGCAAGCTTAAGCTTCTTCATGAAGTCAAGCGCCGCGTCACGTCCGTCCAGCTCGAAAGAAACCACGCCACAGCCTCCGTTTGGCATATATTTCTGCATAAGGTCATAGTATTTATCAGACTTAAGTCCCGGATAGCTGACCTTCTTTACCTTAGGATTGCCTGCGAGCAGCTCTGCGACAGCCATACCGTTTTCTACGTGGCGCTTCATGCGCACATGCAGGGACTCAAGACCAAGATTGAGAAGATATGCATTTTGCGGTGCCTGGATGCTTCCAAGATCCCTCATGAGCGTTGTGGTACATTTTGTGATGAATGCTCCCTCAAGACCGAATCTTTCTGCAAATGTAACACCATGATAAGAATCATCGGGCGTCGTAAGTCCGGGGAACTTATCTGCGTGCGCCATCCAGTCGAATCGGCCCGAATCAACTATAGCACCGCCGACCGCGGCTCCGTGACCGTCCATATACTTTGTCGTAGAATGTATCACGATATCAGCGCCCCACTCTATGGGTCTGCAATTAACAGGAGTCGGGAATGTATTATCAACTATAAGTGGCACTCCGTGAGCGTGCGCAGCATTTGCAAATTTCTCTATATCAAGCACCGTAAGCGCCGGATTTGCTATGGTCTCTCCGAACACTGCCTTTGTGTTTTCTTTAAATGCAGCATTTAACTCCTCCTCGGTGCAGTCGGGATCGACAAATGTAACCTCAATCCCCATCTTCTTCATGGTAACGGCAAAAAGATTAAAGGTTCCTCCGTAGATAGATGCCGATGAAATAAAGTGATCGCCGCACTCGCAGATATTAAATACCGAAAAAAACGACGCAGCCTGACCGGAAGATGTAAGCATGCCCGCGCTACCCCCCTCAAGCTCAGCAATCTTTGCAGCTACGTTATCATTAGTCGGGTTCTGAAGTCTTGTATAAAAATAACCTGCAGCCTCCAGATCAAAGAGCTTGCCCATATCCTCGCAGGTATCATACTTGAATGTAGTAGACTGGATTATCGGCACCTGGCGAGGCTCACCGTTTCCGGGACGATAACCCCCCTGCACACACTTTGTTTCCGTACTGAGATTTTTGTTCTGATCGCTCATGAGATAATATCCTCCTCAAATTAGTTTATCTTTTTTATTATAATGATTTATAACTGTTTTGTCATTATTTGTTTTAGCTTTAAGCAGTTATAGGTTTTGATAGTTACAAATCCCCCCAACTGTGAAAAAATACAGTGATATTTCCCTTGTCTAACCGAGTGATTGTTTTGTAAAATGAGCCTATACATTAATACAAGATTATACTTACACAAGGAGGATTAAATTATGGATACAAAATTTTTCGTCTGTCCTACATGCGGACAGGTTATAGGTCTTATCAAGGATAAAGGAGTTCCCGTTCACTGCTGCGGAAAGCCCATGGAAGAGCTTAAGGCAAATACTACAGATGCAAGCCAGGAAAAGCATGTGCCTGTTGTAGAGGTTAACGGAGATACGTTAAAGGTTACCGTGGGTTCTGTTGCGCATCCCATGGATGAAGATCATTACATCGAGTGGATCTATGTTAAGACAGAGCACGGCGGACAGAGAAGAGCCCTTAATCCCGGTGAGGCTCCCGAGGCAACATTTGCGCTTGGCGGCGAGAAGGCTATAGCAGTTTATGCTTACTGTAATCTCCACGGACTGTGGATGGCTGAGGTTTAAGCTGTAGACAGCATTTAAGCTAAGTATTTCGTATATCAAAGGCATTAACTTTTTTTCATCAAAAGCCCCATTGCATACTATTGTATACAATGGGGCTTTTGTGTGTCAGTTTGAGCGATTTTTATCTCCTGCTGCCTCCGCAACCTGACCGTATGTAGTAAAACAATCGTATGGAATTTTTTACAGCCTCATAGATAAGCTTTGAGGAACAGTTAATTTACATCCGTTTTTACAAGCTTAGGCCCTACGCCGTCCTTTTTGACTTTTTCCGCTTATAGATCCTATACCGGTGTGCGCATGTGTGATAAATACTATAAGCCATGACATACCGACGACCACAACTGTCCTTATGGCAGTAGCAAGATTTGAATCAACCTTTTCTATGCCGACCTTTGATAGATCACAATTATTCTAAAAACTTAAAAAGTGTCACTCTCTATATGTAAAAAGTTCATATTATATACCACAATAAAATCTATCTTTTTACGAGAATGACACACAGAAGCTATATTTAATAAAAGCTTTATTTTTTCTGACAATATAATCCTTCATACTGCCCTTTATTACATAAAACAGCAACAAAAATTCGTAATGAAAAAATCCTTGTTCTTTGCAAAATCTCACATATTTTACGCGTTCTATAATCTTACCACTATCCATTATTTAATTATTTTCAAAAATCCGAAGGAGTAATGTCATAGATTAAATGTTATTCAGCCCTTGCCTTACTCACACACAGATCAAAGTGATTAATGATCCTGACCTCTTTGCCGTCTTCATCTTTAAGCGCCCCAAGCGCCGGCACCACATTTATCTCAGCTGCTCCCAGCTTTGTGAAGAGATCCACGTCCCAGCCCGGGCGCTCTATCTTACTCATGGGAAGCTCCCTTGCCAGATCATCTATCGGTTTGGGGTCTACTCCGAGCATATATTTGTGCGGCTTGTCTCCGAGCATCTTTTTTCTTATCTCACGGAATTTTGCATACTTTTCATCGTAATAATGAAGGTAATGATTCCCGTCATTGATAAGAAGTCTGCCGCCCGGCTTAAGCACCCTGAGCCACTCCGAATATGCCTTCTTTGGCTCCTCCAGTATCCATGTCACATTCCTCGTAACAAGCATATCGAAGGTATCATCCGGAAACTCAAGGCTCTGGACATCCATTTTCTTAAGTTCAAGCTGAACCCCCATGTTTTCTGCGTTTTCTGCTGCCCTCATCAGCATCTCATCGGAACAATCTACTGAGGTGACATCATTTCCGTCAATGGCAAGCAGTATAGATAAAAAACCCGGTCCGCAGCCTAACTCAAGACATTTCATTTTCTCTTGGGTAGGACGGTATTTTTCAAATTTTTTGATCCACATATCCCTGCTTTCATTGCCAAACTCTTCGTTTATGGATAATGAATAGCCTTCTGCCCGTTTGTCCCAGTAATTGCTTATTTCTTCAAGATGCATTTTTTCTCCTTTCGAAACCGTAAGATTTTGAATACCTATTAACAAGAAAATGTCGCAATCAGTGCGGTATTCCAGGATATTTTAGAACTATTAAATTCAATAAATAAGCCCCCCTAGGGGATGCAAATGTCACATATAACTATATAAATCTAATTATTATCTTTTCGTTACTGTTTTCGTTTAACGATCTTTGTATAATTCTTTTCCCCTTAGTTTTCTCCAGTATAAATATGCGCACAATGTCGCCCCTATCCAGGAAATGGGGTAAACTACCGAAACGGTATATATATTCAGCGTTCCGGTCAGGTTAAATATGATCATGCCTGCTATCCTTAACCCGGCTATAAACACGAGATATATCGCCATGGCGACTGTAGTCTTTCCATAGCTGCGTATGGAGTTGGACATAACCTCCATGATCCCATACACAAAATAAAACGGGGTGGTAAATCTTAGGATCAGAATCCCGATATTGATAACCGCCGGATCCCGGGTAAACATTCCGAAAAACAGCCTGCCTCCGAAATACGTGATCAAAGCTATTGCTATCTCCACTGGTATGGTTACTTTCAGGATATTCCTGATTACTGTTCTCACCCGGTCACGTCTGACCGCCCCCAGGTTTTGGCTGAGCGCATAAAGGGTGGTCTGTCCAAATGAAGACGCCGTCATCCAAAAGGCCATTTCCACCCGGCTCTCTGTAGCAAAAGCAGACATAATATTTATACCCAGCGAATTTACATTCCCCTGGACTACAACATTTGAAAAGGTCATCAGCATACTCTGTATGCCCAGAGGAACCCCAAGCACGAAAACGTTTTTGATTATATCCCCTGTCTCCCGGGGAATCTTTAAGCCGCTTTTTACTACTTCCGACTCCGCCGCCACCAGCTTTTTTTCAACCTGCTTCAGGTAAATGTGGGTTCCCGCCGCAGCGACCCCCTGGGCTATGACAGAGGCAACCGCAGCGCCTGCTATGGGATTATCCCAGGTGGATATGAACCACCAGTCAAGCAGTATATTTAATCCTCCCGATATGACCTGGAAAATAAGAGGAGTCCTTGAATCCCCGGCAGCGCGAAGGATGCCTGAGGACATACCGTAGAGCATCATGGGCATAATGCTGAGAAAATACAG
>CACZTL010000034.1 GCA_902784165.1 uncultured Lachnospiraceae bacterium
ATATAAAAAATAAAAAGCATATAGCAGCCGGTTTATCAGCTGTGCTCACATCTGCTTTACTTTCAATTACCGGAGCGTGCGCTCTTACAGGGTGCGGTGATAAAAATGCGGGCGGCACGCAAAGTAACGCAGCGCAAATGTCGGATCCTGAAACCGCAATTTCCCAAAGCGAGATTGAAGAGACAACGGCGGAAGATGAGAGCGTGGGAGAAGCAGTGAGTGCAGAAAACGACTTGGCAGATAAAGAGCAGGCAAAGCAGCTTTCAAGAACTGAGGCAGTTATCAAAACCTTCGGTTATAAAGAGGGAGATCAGCTGCTGAGTGCCCCTCCGGATATTGTATATCAATATAGCGATGATTCTTTTGAGTATTATACATTTGCATATGGTAACAATGAGTTTTTAGTGCTTCATGAATATGACAACTGGCAGATTAAGGATTCTTACCTCGTGCGGAACGCCCGTGACATGGAGATGATAGCGCAGGCTCTGATAGATATCTATCCTGTTCACGGAATAGATCTTGAATCGTACAGGACACCGGAGGATATGGCTTACGAGTGGATCCAGCACAATATAGTTTGCGAGCTTCCGGAAGGGGCGGGCAAATGGCGCGACAGCGCTAAAAGTGTGGATCTTGATCCGGATGAGCAAAATATGAATCTGTGGGAGATATATCAGGCAAGGAAAAATGATGATCAGGTTAAGTAAATAAACAGGAGAAAAATATATGTTTAAAATAGGATGTCACTTATCGGCAAGTAAAGGATTTTTACACATGGCGCAGGAGATTATTACTCTCGGAGGAAATACTTTTCAGTATTTCAGCAGGAATCCGAGAGGAGGGGCTGTAAAAACACTGGATTTAGATGATATAGAAGCTTTTAAAGACTTTTCGGCCGAGCATGATATACCGTACATTCTCTGTCACGCGCCTTATACGCTCAACCCTTGCTCTAAAGAGGAAAAAACCAGAGATTTTGCATACAGGGCAATGACGGAGGATCTGGAAAGAATGGATCTGATACCGGGAAATATGTATAACTTTCATCCCGGAAGCCATGTGGGACAAGGGACTGAAAAAGGGATAGAGCTTATTGTACGGCATCTTGACCGTGTGATGCACAAAGATATTAAAACTACCGTTATACTAGAGACAATGGCAGGCAAGGGGTCGGAGATAGGATCAAGGTTTGAAGAGATAGCCGAGATTATCGAAAGAACTAAATTTGGAGATATGCTGGGGGTTTGTCTTGATACATGTCATGTGTACGATGGTGGATATGATATAGTCGGAAATCTTGACGGTGTGCTTGACGAGTTTGACAGGGTGATAGGTCTGGACAGACTAAAGGCTGTACATTTGAATGATTCTAAGAATCCATTTGAGAGCCATAAGGACAGGCACGAAAAGATCGGTGAGGGGTCTATTGGGATGGAGGCTGTTAAGGCTATAATTAATAACCCTAGGTTGAAAGAGCTACCCTTCTATCTTGAAACGCCGAATGAATTACCGGGATACAAGAAAGAGATCGAAATGCTGAAGGACATGAGAGAATAAGGTGCTGCCGTTTAGCAATAATTGTAGTGTGTCAAACGGGGACAGTCCCTTTGTGTCAGGTCTGACACAAAGGGACTGTCCCCGTTTGACACACTATGTATAAAATAAGTCTTGACTTAATTTGTATAAATTATTAATATATTTATATATAGAAACGATATACACATTTGCCGGGAAATAAGGAGGCTTATATGGCTACATATGTTTTGGTTCACGGAGGCTGGTGCGCCTCATGGTGTTGGGATTTTAATGTGAAGGCGCTTGAGCAGGCCGGACACAAGGTTATTTGCGTTGATCTTCCCGGTCACGGAAATAATGATTCTGTACCGCTTACAGAGGTAAAAATCGCAGATCATATCAAATGTGTTAAGGAGGCAGTGGAAGATAGCGATGAACCTGTGATCCTTGTGGCTCATTCCATGACCGGGATGGTCATATCACAGGTTGCGGAGGATATGCCGGAGAAAATATCCAAGGCAGTTTATTTCGCGGCATTCCTTCCGGATAAAGACGGCTGTACCCAGATGGAACTGCTTGCAACAGATCCCTGGACGCTTATCAGTCCTAAGACGACTGTCATAACAGATGACGGCCTTGCAAATTTCAACATGAAATACGCGCGTAACATGGGGTTTAACACATCAAGTGATGAAGCCTTCGGTTATGCCGCAACCAGGATGCAGCCGGAGAATCCGACTATGTGGTCGGAGCCTGTACATATCACGGAAAGGTTTGAAGGTGTGGATAAGGTTTATATCCATACGTTAAAGGATAACTGCTGCAGCTATTATCTGCAGCGCAGTATGGTGCAGAAGCAGCCTTGCGTAGCACAGTTTTACTTAGATTCAGACCACGTGGGTATGCTTTCGGACGCGGAAAATACAAACAAGATACTTCTTGCGATAGCGCAGCTGCCGTAAGACTATGTCAGAGCCGGGATTTAAGATCTCCCGGCTTTTTTTATAGGTGTAACTTCGGTGTGTCAAAGTGTGTCAGGATGGGGACAGTCCC
>CACZTL010000035.1 GCA_902784165.1 uncultured Lachnospiraceae bacterium
AATCTTACATGTATAGAATTGGCGTGCGCCGTAAGCCCTTCTGCCTTTGCAAAGGTCTCCACATCTTCATGCACCGCCTCAAGCGCGGATCTTGAATAAGATATTATACTCGATTTCTTGATAAATGTATCGACCCCGAGCGGCGAGAAAAATCTTGCCGTTCCGTTAGTGGGAAGCACGTGATTGGGTCCGGCAAAATAATCCCCGAGAGGCTCTGAGCTGGACTCTCCGAGGAATATAGCTCCGGCATTTCTGACCCTTGTCATCACCTCAAAGGGATCCTTCGTTACTATCTCAAGATGCTCGGAGGCAACCGCATTTACAGCTTCTATAGCTTCGTCCAGATTGTCGGCTACAAGGATAGCGCCGTAATTATCAAGAGATGCCTGTATGATATCTCTTCTTTCCAGTATCTTTACGAAGCCTTCTATCTCTTTAGCCACCTCGTCGGCTATTCTCTGAGATGTGGTAATCAGTATAGCACACGCCATCTGGTCGTGCTCAGCCTGTGACAAAAGATCGGCAGCTACATATCGTGGATTAGCCGTATCGTCTGCAAGAACAAGAACCTCGCTGGGACCCGCAACCGAATCAATGCCTGTATATCCGAAAACGGCCTTTTTGGCAAGGGCAACAAATATGTTTCCGGGGCCTACTATTTTATCGACCACCGGAATAGATTCCGTGCCGAACGCCATAGCCCCTATTGCCTGTGCGCCCCCTGCTTTGTAAATGGTATGCACGCCTGCTTCATTTGCGGTTACAAGGGTTGTGGGATATACTTTACCGTACTTATCCGGCGGCGTACACATAATGATCTCGTCAACACCCGCTACCTTTGCAGGAACCACATTCATAAGAACGGAAGAAGGATAAGCAGCTTTACCTCCGGGAACATATACTCCTACTCTCTGAAGAGGCGTCACCTTCTGACCGAGTATCGTTCCGTCCGGCTTTGTCTCGATCCAGCTGTTCTGCTTCTGCAGCTCATGATAATCCTCGATATTTTTCATAGCGCGCCTGATAACACGTATAAGTTCATCATCAACCTGCTTGTAGGCTTCATCTATTTCTTCCTTCGTTACTTTAACATTATCAGCCGTAATTTCTGCCTTATCGAAATTCTTTGTATATTCAAAAAGAGCATCATCGCCGTTTTCCCTGATATTTGCTAAAATATCATTTACTATCTGCTCCTGCTCTTTGTAGTTATTCGGACTTCTCTTTAAAAGATTATCTAAAATGTCCTTTATGCTGTCTTCATTTAACTTTACTATCTTCATGATCAATTCCTCTTTTGTTAGACAAACTTTAGGGTGACGGTGACTTTAAGCGCTTTCAAGCACCGCCCTGACATCCCGTATAATCTGTGTTATGCGCTCATTTTCCATCTTCATGCTGACCTGATTTACTATCATCCTGGCAGACAGGGGCACGATCTCCTCAAGCACCTCAAGACCGTTCTCCTTAAGCGTAGCTCCGGTTTCAACTATATCCACAATAACCTCGGAAAGGCCTACAAGCGGCGCCAGCTCCACGGAGCCGTTCAGCTTGATTATCTCGACAGTCTGCCGCTTTTTATTAAAGAAATAGTCCTTGGCAATGCCGGGGTATTTTGTGGCCACACGGATCAGCTCATGATGCTTTAGCCTCTCTGCAGCCTCCGCCGGACCGCATACACACATTTTACAGTTTCCTGTTTTTAAGTCAAGCACCTCAAAGAGCTTGCGTCCCTCTTCAAGTATGGTATCCTTTCCGACAATCCCTAAATCCGCAGCTCCGTACTCGACAAATGTAGGAACGTCCGAGGGCTTGGAGAGGAAATACTTTATCTTCTTTTCTTCATTTGTGAAAATAAGCTTGCGGGAATCCTCATCTTTCATCTCCTCGCACGGAAGCCCTATCTTTTCAAATATCTCCATGGCTTTTTTTGCCAGCCTGCCCTTTGCGAGGGCAACCGTTAAATATCTCATATTATCTCTCCGGCTTATACTCCATATCCGATGTCACTTAAGAAAGCTAAGATCTGCTGATTTCTGTTTTTTGCATAAGGATATGCAAAAGCGCTTGATATAATGACATTAGATCAGGGATTTATAATAAGTATCATATTTAAATTGTTTTATCACTTTACTATGGTAAAGCGATAAATTGCTATGATTATATATATTTTTTTTTACATTGTCAAGTAAAAAAGATGACCATGTCTTACATAGTCATCTTTACAACACATCAACCTTATCAGCCCGCAGATGATGTTTCCGCCTGTGTCTCTGCCCCCGTCTCTGCCGGCGTTTCAAGCTCGATCATCTCCTCACTGCCCTCTTCCGGCTCGAGTGAAGGATCCGATTCACTTCCGAGATAGGAAACCACCTTATCATAAATAGCCTCAAAGACTGCACTCTCTCTTACGCTGTCACCGTACTGCTTCTGCATAGCCTCGTAGGAATCAAAGCCATAGTAAAGAGCCATCTCATCGCCAAGAGCCTTTACATCATCTTCGCCTATCTCTATTCCTGCCGCGTCAGCTATAAGCGTAACGGCCATCTTATTCTGAAGATACTGCTGAGCCTGCTGCGTAGCATAGTCATCAAGCGCGGACTCGCCCTCCATCTCGTATGCGTTCTTAAGGTATTCCTCAAGAGAATTCACGCTCATCATATCCTTATAAGCCTCGTACTCCTGCTGAATATTTGACTTCGTCTGCTCCTTAAGAGTGTTTAACTCATCCTCGGGATATGAAGTAAACTCTGACTGTGAGATCACATAACTGAGCGCCTCAGAGCCTCTTTCCTGAAGAAGAGACTTTGCTCTGTTTTCATCGGTATCTTTCTTGATCAAAGCCTTAAGCTCGTCTACGGTATTTACATTATCGTAAGAATATGCCGCAAGGTCTTCCTTATGATTCTTTACCCAATCATCATTCATGGTCTCTTCGGAAGGTCTCTCTATTTTGGAAATTTTTGACTTGAATATAAGAGTCTTTCCGTTTAATGAGGTTTCTCCTTCTTCAAGCAGCTCCTCATCTATATAGTCCGACGGAAATGTAACGCTAATCTCGAAATCTTCATTTGCCTTCTTGCCTACGAGCTGCTTATCGAAATCTTCCGCTATCAGCTGTGATCCGACCTCATAATACTGATCCTGAAGCGTGTAATCCTCATACGGCTGCCCGTCAAGTGTTGCCTCGGCGGTAAGCGTCAGGGCATCGCCCTCCTGCGTGGTCCCGCTCTCTGTTATATCCTCAAACTTTTTAAAGCTTTCACGCATCATGTCGAGCTCTTCCGTAAGCTCTTCATCTGTCATCGCATAAACTTCGCCCTTGGCAACCTTTACTCCCTTGTACTCCGCAAGCTTAACAAGCGGCTTATACTTCTCAATCTGTGCCGAAAGATCCACCTTTTCACCCTTCGCCTTCATATCCGCGCTGATATCAGGGACTGCAAGCGGTGTACCATGAGCCTGTGCGTCCTCTGCGCCGGTCGAAGCATCGGCTGCTGCAGATGTACCCTCACCGGTTCCTGAAGTGCTTCCCGATGAACAAGCAACCGCTCCTGCCGCGCAAAGCGCTATCGCTGAAATTCCGAATATCTTTTTTAACATAGTCCGCCTCCGTTTTATGTAAATATGTTTTTTGTCACAATCGCTCTACATTATACCATGATTTAAGTGTGTTTGTCTGAAAATATTGTGACGATTACCCTAACCACCAAATGCCATCCCTATCAGACGCACTATCAGCGCAGCCACCCATGCTACGCCGCACTGCCATAAAACAAGTATAAAAGCCCATTTCCCGCCAAGCTCTCTTCTCACGGCTCCTACCGCTGCCACGCAGGGTGTGTATAGCAGGCTGAATACAAGCATGGCCGCTGCTGAAAGCGGAGTCATAAGACCGGCCAGATTCGTACCGAAGAGCACCTCCATGGTGGATACCACACTCTCCTTAGCAATAAAGCCGGTAACAAGCGAGGTACAAATCCTCCAGTCCCCGAGTCCGAGAGGCACAAACACCGGTACCAGCACTCCCGAAACAATGGCAAGTATACTTTCATTGCTTGCCTCATCTACCATCCTCATATCCGGTGTGAAATGACTGAGGAACCATATCACTATAGTCGCAACAAGTATTATAGAAAATGCCTTCTGCAAAAAATCCTTTGCCTTGTGCCATAAAAGCTGAGCCACATTTTTTGCGGCAGGAAGCCTGTAATTGGGAAGCTCCATGACAAACGGCACTGCTTCACCCTTAAAAAGAGTCTTCTTAAATAAGAGAGCTATAAGCACCGCGACGATTATACCGAGTACGTAAAGACCCGTCATCACAAGACCGCCGTATGCCGGAAAAAACGCATTTACAAAAAAGGCATATATAGGGAGCTTTGCGGTACAGCTCATGAAAGGAGTAAGCAGCACTGTCATGCGCCTGTCCCTTTCACTCGGCAGTGTCCTGGTAGACATAACCGCAGGCACCGTACATCCGAAGCCTATGATCATCGGAACCACGCTTCTTCCCGACAAGCCGATGCGGCGCAGCAGCTTATCCATAAAGAAAGCCACACGCGCCATGTATCCGCTGTCCTCAAGCAGCGATAAAAAGAAGAAAAGCGTTATTATGATCGGTATGAAGCTTATTACGCTTCCCACTCCGGCAAATATACCGTCTATGACCAGACCGTGCAGGACCTGGTGTACCCCCGCCGCAGTCATCGCCTCATCAGCAGCCCCGGTAAGGGCCTCGATCCCCATTTCCACAAGTCCCTGAAGCCCGGCTCCTATAACGTTAAATGTCAGGTAAAAGATTCCCGCCATTATTCCGATAAAGACCGGTATCGCCGTATATTTCCCCGTAAGTATCCTGTCTATCTTTTTGCTGCGAAGATACTCTCTGCTCTCCTCCGGTTGAAAGACAGTTTCTGAAGCAACCTTCCATATATAAGAAAACCGCATATCCGCCATGGCGGCATTACGATCAAGCCCGCGCTCGGTCTCCATCTGCTTTACCAACAGCTCTATCCCTGCCTTTTCATTGGCATCCAGCTTAAGCTGCTCCGTTATAAGCCCGTCCCCCTCCACCAGCTTTCCCGCTGCAAACCTCACGGGAAGCCCATTTCTTTCCGCATGATCTTCTATAAGATGCCGGACGGCATGAAGGCATCTGTGTACGGCGCCGCTGTTTTCCTTGTCGTCACAAAAGTCATGCTTCACAGGCTTTTCCTGAAAATGCGCCACATGCATAGCGTGACTTAAGAGCTCTTCGATGCCTTCGTCCTTGGCGGCTGATATAGGGATGACGGGAACGCCCAGCATCTCCTCCATCTCATTTACATCGATAAAGCCGTTATTAGCGGTAACCTCATCCATCATGTTGAGCGCCACCACCATGGGAACCTCCATTTCAAGGAGCTGCATAGTGAGGTAGAGATTGCGTTCTACATTGGTCGCATCGACTATATTTATAATGCCGTCCGGCTTATCATCAAGGACAAAATTTCTGGATACTATCTCTTCCTTGCTGTAGGGAGACATGGAATAAATACCGGGAAGATCCGTGATCACGGCATTTTTGTAGCCTTTAATATGTCCCTGCTTTTTATCCACCGTCACACCGGGAAAGTTCCCCACATGCTGCCTCGCGCCTGTAAGCCTGTTAAACAGAGTGGTCTTTCCGCTGTTCTGGTTACCTACAAGCGCAAATGAAAGCAGCTTATCATCCGGAAGCGGATCTCCGTCACCCTTTTCGTGATATATGCCGCCCTCGCCAAGCCCCGGATGATGTGATTCCTTTCCCTTCTTTTTCTTTAAGGCATTTTTCCTGCCGGAAGTAGTTTCGGTTTTTTCAACAGTCTCCTCTACCTCTATCTTTTCCGCTTCGGAAAGACGAAGCGTAAGTCTGTATCCGTGTATGAGAAGCTCCACCGGATCACCCATCGGGGCAAACTTCACTACCTTCACCCTCACTCCGGGTAAAACGCCCATATCCAAAAAATGCTGGCGAAGAGCGCCCTCACCGCCGACATTTTTTATAACTGCGCTGTTGCCTGCTTTTATGTCTTTTAAAGTCATGTGTCTGCTCGCCTTTTTCGTAATTTATGTTCGGTTATAATAAGCTAACCACGATGAGTTGGTCAAGGCTAATTAGCGGCAACTAAAAAAGGGCGTTACCGCCCTTCCCACGCTTTCGCACATTTATCATATTTTTTCAGAGTCTTATCCATAAACTCCACCGCATCAACACTTCCGTGCTCAAGTATGGCTTTATATATCGCGTCAGTATATCCGGAAACAAACTGCACGCCGTCTATTTCATCAGTCGGGAACGAAAGATTAAGAGCGTTGACGTTCCAATAAGTCATAGTCGGGAAAGGTATGCCTGCGTCGGCAAATTTTTTCTTTGCCTTATCAAATGTTGACCGCTGCCTCTTTCGCTTATCCTTTACGAAACGGGGGTTGAAGCCGAAGTACATAAACTCACAATCCGCACCTATGTCAAACTGCATATCCGAAATAACCACGACATTGGTTATATAATCCTTCGGAGCGCAGTGTTTAGACGTTTCAAGGATGAGATCGTAGGTCGCCTCTATATTAGTATTAGTGCACTCAGCCTCATTTTCACAAAGCCTCCTTTTTTCTGCCAGACCTGCACATCCCGACAGATCCACGAGCCTGGGCTCAGATGAAAAAGTAATAAACCTATCCTTAAACTCTCCCGTGAGCTTTCCGGCAGCAAGGATAGTAAGTGATGTCGCTATGTCGAGAGGATCTCCCCACATGCTCCCCGAGCCGTCCCTGACGATGATTATTCTCTTATCCGTCTCCGGCACTCTTCTTTCTATCTCATCCCACTGTGCCTGCGATATGACACGCTCTGTGAGGGCTCTTTTGTACACCTGAACAGGACTTAATGTCGTTACTTTTATGTCGCTTTTTCCGGCCGCAAGCCACTCTTTATAAAGATTAAAGGAAAAACCGTCATTGCGCTCAAATGCATTTTGCGTATGCTTCGAATGATACGAGCCGAACCCTGAGTGCTTATGCATTGCCTGAGACGGTATTGCCGGGTAATTTAACCCTATTTCCTTGTTTGTAAGAGCCGTCTCCACAAGGTTAAGTTTACTGCGAAGCCTTGATAGAACACGTCGGTACTCATTTTCACTCATACCCAGCTCTTTTGCTATGATCCGCGCAAGCTCACGCTTATGCTTTGCCGTAGCATTCGGCTTGGGAAGCCATTTGGCAAGGAGGGATATCGACTCACCTTCCTTGAGCCTCTTAAGATCATCATCAATACGGGCCTTGATAAAAGCGCACACTAACCTTTTCGTAGCAATATTATCAACAAGCCCTAAAAGATCATCGCCCCTTCCGTACTCGAGAATGAATGGGAGTATTCCCTTTATAGCGGCAGGATCCGCCTGCGCCGCATGTTCCAAGCATACCCTGAAAAGCTCACGCTCACCCTTTCCCCCGCGGCAGTCACGCAAATAAAACATATTTTTGATCGCAAGCGCGGCATTTTCAGCAAAAGCCTTGCCGAAAAGATCGCGCATGCTGTTAGTTTTGAAGCGCATAGCGCCTCCGAGACCGAAAAGCTTGAGATTGTGCTTTACGTCGCCGGCCTTAAGTATCTGACGGTACGCTATGTCACCGTTCTCGGTAAATGTAGTGTTTTCTGCCTTTTCAAGTTCAGTAAAAAATCCCATAACGTACCTCCTTATGTAAATGCAATTGCGTTTCTTTTTGTTAAAGTACACTAAATCTGCTGAAGTGTACCCGCTCTCTGCTCTGTATACGTATTGATCACTACTGTTTTTTTTGCCTTTGAAGTAATTGCTGTTAGAGCAGAAAAATATTAAATTGTAATAGGGAACGGTTGTTTAGATACATTTGCAGACGCGCTTACTTATCTGTGCGTCTGTTATTATTATATACATTCTTGCAAATAATTCTATCAACCGGTGGTTGAAATATGTCAAAGATGATGGTTTTGCTGAGGCATATGGCAGGTGCGTCAGCAGAATCCTCACCTTTAACATACTTTGGGCTGAAGGCTAAACAATAATTGTATATTAATAACTTCCCTTTTCAAAAAACCGAACCTTTGTAAAATAAAAAAACAGACAGAGAACTTCCCTGTCTGAATCTTTAATAAATGATATAAGCTGTTACGCCTCAAATCCTCCGTCTACCTTGATGACCTGTCCGTCTATAAATGATGAATCATCACTTGCGAGGAACAATGCAACATTAGCGATATCCTCGGGCTGTCCCGCGCGCTTCATAGGGCAGGCATCGATCATGAACTGAAGCGCGTCAAGACCTCCGATAGAGTCTACCATGGCTGTATGGATAAGTCCGGGGGAGATAGCATTTACCCTGATCTCCGGTCCGAGCTCCCACGCCATAGACTTGGAAAGTCCTGCCATCGCGTGTTTTGATGATACATATGCACCGAAGCCGTGATGTGCAGCATGAGCCGCTACAGACGCAGTATTTACGATTACACCCTTACCCTTGCCTTTCATAATAGGCGCCACGAGCTGAGTCAGGTAAAGTGCTGCCGTTACATTTACGCGGAAAACACGATCCCACTCCTCGCGCGAAATCTCAGCAAGGGGTGACATGGAAAGCATACCTGCATTATTCACAAGGATATCAACCGTACCGTAGGCCTCCAGTGTTTTGTCAAGAAGGATCTTGCAGTCGTCTGTGTTTGATGTGTCTACGGTAACGTAAATCGCTTCACCTCCCGCTGCCTTTATATCGTCCACAACTTCCTTCGCGCGCTCTTCGTTACGTCCGGTAACGACAACCTTTGCGCCTTCCTCGGCAAATTTCTTCGCTATGGCTCTGCCCATGCCCGAGGTGGAGCCTGTAATTATTGCAACTCTGTCCTGTAATTTCATGATATTATCTCCTTTATTTTTCTAAATGTTAGCCAAGTGTGTCAGATGGGGACAGTCCCTTTGTGTCAAAATGGGTTTGCCCATTTTGACACAAAGGGACTGTCCCCATCTGACACACTTTCCATATCCGGAAACTCCGCGCGGTTAAGATTGTACAACATTTTATACAAAAAAAATAAGTATCACTTTTCTGATAAAAAAAGGTGTCAGATACATACCGGCTTTTTCAGACGCGCGTATGTCTGCCTCTGACTTGTAAAAACACAAAGCTTCCCGCGGCTGACAAAAAAAGAAGCATCCCCGCTTCTAACGAGGATGCCGTCTATCGGTGTCTCCAGCACAACTGAAAGAATCACCATATTTTCTATGGACGGGAGACTTTGTCCGTTTATCCACTTATACACGGCCTGGGGCGCCTCAAAGCCGCAGGCTGTCTGGATGTCACGGACATTCAGACATTTGTCATCCATCAATTTTTTGATACGCTTGCCGGTTTCTTCTTGTAACACAGTAATATAAACAGGTCTCATAGTAAGCCTCCTTTTAAAAGTCCGACGCTTATAAAGCGCATAAAAAGATACAGGATAAATTTCCTTTTTTTAAAATCTAAGGGGTAACTTTTAAAAAATATACAACTGAGTTAATTCTAACGTAGTCTTTAAGAAAAAGACCGGAAACCGTCCCACACCAACGGAGTCGTTTTATTGTATCAGATATTTTATATAAGTCAATACTAAAATTAAGAAAAAAGCACATTCCGATGTAAACTCTTAGAATTGAAATACCTTGACAAGCTTCTCTTCTTATCTGTTACTCTGCTCGTTAATCGTATGTTGGGTTAAGTTATTTAAGCCCGCCCACCGTTTTGTTTTTGTTTTCGTTTTTGTTGATTTAAATTTTTGATTAATTGCTGTTAGAGCAGAAAATAATTATGTTTTGTAATTTGTTTTATTTATGTATAGATGATAACACCACAGGTTTTTGATGTCTATCAACCGGTGGTTGAATCATTTTTTCAACTCAAAGCGTGTCAAACGTGGACAGTCCCTTTGTGTCAGTCCTGCCATTAAGCTTATTTTTTTACATAACGCTGATTTCTGCTGCGCGGCTTATCCGGAATCGTCATATGAACTAATCCCAATTCAATCGCCGGATGCAGATAGTTGTTCCGAAAACTGTCCTTCGTTTTGATCCCAACCTTTTTCATCAGATAATTTGATGTATAAGGTACATCATATTCCATGATTTCAAGCAGCCTGCCTACATACTCCGAAATCTGACCTTCCTTTGCAGAAGCCTGCTTTAGAATATCCTCAAAGGCATTGTCGATCTGATGCAGCATAAACTCAATAAACGCATCTGACCTTCCGGCATTGTTGCAATCTGCGATAGCCTTGTAATAACCGGTCTGATCTTTTTCTATCTTGCTCTCGATCGGCAGATACCTGAATATTTCGCGCCATTTTGCCAGAAGCGCCGTCTGCCAGAGTCTTGCCATACGACCGTTACCGTCAGAAAACGGATGGATGAAAACAAATTCATAATGAAAGACAGAGGACAGGATCAAAAGATTCAATTCCTTTTCTTTCTTCATCCATAAAAACAGATCCTTCATCAGAGAAGGCACTTTTTGTGGCAGCGGGGCAACAAATATAACCTTATCCCCGGCAAATACACCTTCATCACCGCTCCGAAAGACACCTGATTCTTCCACCAGCCCCTTAGTCATAATTCCATGGATTCTCTTTAATTCAGAAATAGAATACGGATCGATGTCCGGCAGTTCCTCATAAGCTGCATAAGCATTTTTAACTTCAAGAATCTCGTTTCCCGGTCCAAGCACTTCATGCCCTGCAATGACATCCCTGACTTCCTTCAAAGAAAGTGAATTTGCTTCAATTCTCAAAGAAGAACGAATCGACCGGATCAGATTGCTCCTGCGCAGATGCGGCTTGGCATCCAGATTGTTATAAAGACTAATCTGCCCCAGCTTCTCTGAAATAGACGCTGTCAATGCCAGCATCGCCGGTGAAATATTAAACGGAGGAGTATAACTCGCCATAAAACATACCTCATAAAATCTCCATTTACTTGCCATTTATCTTACCATATTTCATGAATCCGCTCAAGCAAAATTAAACAGGCTTGCCGCTTTTGTAATAATGTTTAGGTCACATCCACCATCACGGACTTGAAAGAGGCAGATACAACAATACGCCTATTTTGCGGTCAGTTTATCCGCCGAAAGATTATGCCACGCCTGTACTGTAATGTGAATACTCACGAAAAGATTTTATATTCCACTTAGGAATCCAACTGATTTATAAAAAATATTTCTGAAAAGGTTTTACTTTTATATGAATCTATTTACTTCAAAAAATAACCCTGGCAAATATAAAAAGCATTGTTATACGTCTAAAAAAATGATAGATTTAACTAAAAGTCAGTTTATTTCTCATGTGCTGTTTTTAATGAACCGTAAACATTATAAGAAAATATGATAAAACTATCATTTTTTTTGATTTCATGTGCTTCATATGAGACAAATAATAATAAAAAAGGTAAATTCAGTGCAAGAGATTTGGTATGATAATCTGACAATAATAATCGGCAAGGAATGTTTAATGGTAAAAGAAAACGAAAACAAAAATCTTATATTAAACGAAAGCAAAAAGTACTATTCTGACAAAGAAAATGTCCTTAAAAAATGGCTGACAAACTACGGACGTATCAGCGAAGATAATGATTATTATACTAATAAAAAATGTATTTCCGAGATCTTCAATATGATAGATATTATTGCATACAATAAAATTGATGATTTCCGGAAGCAAGCTTCTCGTTTACCTGACGAAATAATAAATGATAAAGTTTATGAAGTGTATGAGTTCAATGACAGAAAAACAAAATTTTGGCCGCCCACTACATTTGCATCAAGAATCACAGCTTTGAAAAGAATCGGATATATAATTCCTAATGAACTTAACAATAGTATACGCTCTTTAAGAAATGAAACTATGCATGGGAATGAAACCATTCTCATGGAGCATATGGAACTCGATTATGCGTATACAAAAAAGATAATGCTTTCATTTGCTGATTGTCTTATAGCTCTTGATATGCTAAATACAGATAACAGGGTACCCACATTTGAACTGCTTCGCGTGAACGAAGGAAGCACTCTAAGGAACTCTGAATATAGGATAGACTCACTTCTCGGAGAAGGCGGCTCTGCGCGCGTTTATAAAAGCACTCACAAAAGACTTGGCAACTCTCTTGCTATCAAGGAATTAAAACCTAATATGTATTCGAAAGAGCTGCTTCGAAATGAAAGTAAAATCTTAACACGTTTAAAGCACCATAATATTCCTCAGATTTTTGATGTTTTTTCAGAAAATGGCACTTATTATATTGCGATGGAGTACATCAATGGAATAACCTTAGATAAATATTTATCGACAAACAAGCTTGCAAATAATGAAAAAAAACAAATTGCCGTTAAATTATGCGATATAATGAGATATCTGCACGGCCAAAAGGAAACTATTCTTTATTGTGACCTTAAGCCTCGAAATATCTTGGTAAATACGGATAACGAACCATTTCTTATAGATTTTGGTGTTTCTGAAATATATGGTAGCAAACAAAACAACTCATTTATCACCAAGGGATATACTGCGCCTGAAAAATACTCACAAAAAGAAGATAATAGATCGGACATTTATTCTTATGGAATGATTCTTAAGGATTTATTCGGTTCCGAATCCGATTTCTCCCATATAGCAGAAAAATGTATCTGCTATAACCCTGACGATCGGTACCAGAGTTTTGAAGATATATACGAAGCACTGACCGATACAACGCCCGATCGGTGTGAAACATCCGAATCTGCTTTTGATAGCCGTAAAAAATCAGGTTCAATAAAATGGCTTATACCTATTGCCGTTGCAGGTGTCGGAATTGGAATTATTATCTCTGTTTCTTTAGGAATGACAACTAAATCCCACAAGGATTCCGAAGACCCAATCACAACTTTATCTGCCACATACAGTGACACCGAACGAGGCTTTCAGGCTCTGTCTGAATTTCAAAAGATTTTTGAGAAAGCCTTTGTATTTGCAAAAAATAATGATAAGGAATCCTATTTAAGTTTATTTAAGATTGATGAAGACCCGATAAACAAACAAAGCATCCTCAATCGTATTGAAACAGAGTATAATACTCTATTCAATCATATAAAAAACAACAATGTGACTATCAATGATTACGAGTATTACTACATAACTGATTCAGGTGAATACTTTGGTGTTGGTGTACTGGATAAATCTGTATATACTTCTGACAACCCGGATAAATACTCCTATAATCTTTATACTCCGATATCAGAAAACAACGGAAAATGGATGTTTGATTATACACTTACTGCACACAATGCCTTGGGTGCCAAGACTGAAAGTCTTTGGCCTGCTGAAATACTTCCGTTCTTTAATGAGGTAGGTCTTCCCGATAATAATTTTTGGGTAGATATCGATGACTACTCATGGATGAGACCATCCGTGGTAATTGATGATGTGCTTTCGGCTAAAATTTGTTTTTTATTCCAGGATAAAAGCGGTAATATACTGGCCGGAGTTAACATAAAAAATGGTAAGGACTCTGAACAAATTATTTCAAAGTTACATTTACATGCTGATGATAAAGTATTCGGTAAAATGTTTGACATTGCTGTTGATGGAGATATCATTCCGTCTAAACAATCGAAGACCCTTATTGTTCACATATCTTCAGATTTAGTGTCTGACAAAGCAAAAGCCCAGACTTGGTCTGAGCCCTGTAATTTAAAAGCGGATATCACTGTTTAGTTTTTTTACGACAGTATAACATCCCGGCAGTTATGCAAAATCCTGTTGCTGCAACCAGCGAATAACTCAAAAAATCATTAATATCACCTGTAACCGGCACTTCTGAAAGCTGAGTTATACGGCTTTCTTTGTGTACCGGATTTAAAGCACTTGTTATTTGATTTGTTTCATAATATTTATCTTTAACCTCTTCTTGTATTTCCTGATTATCAGCCTTTCTTTCAGAAGTAATATTTTTCGTCTGATAACCGTGCTGACTGAAAATCATCTGTTTACCACCTGATATATTCGAAACAGCTGACTCCTGTATTTCATGTCTTATCACATCATGTTTGGGATCATCACCTTGACCTTTACCGACTACTGTATCATTAACTTTTTTTTCATCGTCAGTTTCCTTAATCTCTTCAGCCAGTCTTTTAGAACTATTATTATCTTCCCAGGAAGTCAACAACCCCGGATGGAGTAAATGCTTCGGTCCACCACCTTTTGCATCCTCAGGTGAATCATAAACTGTATAATTGATATTATTATCAAATAGATTCTCTAAATAGGTAACGTGCTCAATGCCTTCATCGTCCTTATATCTGCCATAAAAAGCTCGTACCGCATATTTCCCGTTTTTAGTCTCCTCACTTACTCTGTTTATACCGGAAAGGCGTCCGTCTGCACCCTTTTCGTATTGAAGTATAAAGCCGTATCCGCCACCGTGTACGCTTGTTACTACCAAGCCTTCTTCTATGTCATTAGATATGTATGGCGGCTTTGTTTCAAAAGTTACTCCCAAATTGTCTTCCGGTGTAACCTCTTCCTTATCAAACTTATAATTATCTAAAATAAAACTGCTTTCCGATGCTTTTACTTTTAATCCGGTTTCTCCTACAACCGGATATGATGATGAGTTTATATCTACCAGTCGTATTAAATAATCCCCCGGCGATAATAATAACCCCAGCTTGCCTACAGATTTTTCATCATTTACAAATGAAATATTAAAATAAGAAATATCCGGATAAAAAGCTACACTATTCCCATCTTTATATAACCAGACTTCATAATTATATTTTATTGCATCTTTACTCATAAATGTGATTTCTGCCTCTTCTCCGAAATCTAATTCTTCTTTATTGCTTATTATTTCTACCTCATACGTATCTGAATATCTCGTACCGCCATTATCTTCAGATAATAGCTGTTTATTACCTGTTTCAGACTCATCATTTGCAACTGCTAATTCTGAAAAAGATACAAATAAAGTTAAAGCTATTAAAGCGCCACCCCAAAAAAAAAGGAGGTTCTTCTTTTTTTTGCTCGTTTTCATCGTCTTTTATCTCCTTAAACAATTTATTAAATACAGGCGAAACTTACGCTGACAATTACGTTACATTTTACAATATATTACTTCAAGAGGCAATCATCAGATGAGTCTCCATGCCTCGTCAGGATAACAGTGCTTTGTAGCGGCACTTATCCTATTAGCTGCCTCGTCTGTATTGTCAATGCTCCACTCCTTTCCGTCATATGATAAGCTTAATTCCAAATTATGAGTTTTATAGTCGGTATTCGGGAATTTTCCGGCAACAATAGAGTTGATTATACCAAATGCAAAATAATTACCGTCGCCACCTATAACAAAATAATCAGTAATGGGATAGTTATCGTAAATAGCGTCCTCCTCAGATGCCTTTGCTCCTGAATTATCAGCGAAAGTCCGGGCTGTTTCTGTTTCAGCCGTTTTTCCTTCAGTTGCAGCAGTCGTTTCTTTTACTTCCGTGCTTTGAGCTAAGAATGAGAAGCCTGTCAGGGTACTGCCGGCAGCGCACAGTGAAACGCTAAATCCTTTAATTATTTTTTTCAGCCTTTTCAATGGCTAAGTCTATTTCTTTATTTTTTTTTTTATCCCTGCGCCTGATAAGATAGAGCGTATTGTATCTATATTGCATGAATCGTTCTCATTGATGTGCAATTTTTTATAAATAGTTCTTCTTCCAATGCCTTTAAGTTGCAGAAGCGCTACGATAAGTTCAATCATTTTTATCTCATATTATTTTTTATGTTTAATACATAGTTCAAACATGGTACCGTTACATGACAATAAGTAAGTATTTCTTTGTCACTTATCCGTCTGCAATAAAAGGAAAAAGCACATCCCGATATAAACTTTTATAAGTAAAATACCTTGACATGCTTCCTGTTACTCTGCTCTCTTCGTTTTTGGTTGCTCTGTTCGTTAATCCTATGTTGGATTAAGTTTAATTAAGATGATTTACAGCTTCATAATTGCTGATGTTTAATTTTATATCTTGAATTATTGCTGTTAGAGCAGATAATTATTTTGTTTTGTAATTTGTTTTAGTTCTGTATAAATAATACCACCGCCGGGTACAGTCGTCTATCAACCGGTGACTGAATCATGATTTTTCTTCCTTTGTCAACTTCTCCTTTATTTATTTATCTAACCCTAAAAATTCATCCAGCATAGAAACTGAAAAAATCATATCTATTATTTTTTCCGCTTTATCCGGCCACTTACGATAGGCGATATAAGAAAACTCATTAAATACATACTCTGACACCACAAGTGAATATCCCTTTTTAATCAGATTCAACAAAAGGCGTCTTGGTTTTCCGCCAAATACAATAGCAGAAATAATTACATTTGTATCAATCAATATTTTCATGATATCACTCTCTTTTTTCTAAACTCGGACATTTCATGAAGCATTTCTTCTTCTGACTCCCACCCCTTGTCATCTGCCAAAATAGCATCGATATCTGAAAAGAGATTTTCATTCTTTTTTACTTTCTTAATGTTACCTCGAGATACAAGGAACTGTAGATAATCTAAAACCAGATTTTTATCTTCTTCCGTAAGCTTTTCATAAAGACTATTTATGTTTGCTGGAATCATAATAATCTCCTCCTCTTAAATAAGATAGATCGCAAAGTCTTAACTCCCTTTTTCTTTATAATTTAACACAAGAAGGAAAATATTTAAATACTATAACCACTCTCATTACTATTAATCGTTCAAAAGTGTGTCAGATGAGGACTGTTCCGTTTGACACACTAATCCCGGTACCTCTCAAGCCTCCTTAACGCCGACTGATACATATCCTCCGCAAGGCTTAAGGGCTCCAGCGCTACCACCGAGGCTCCGTACGTACGTAGCCACTTTTTAAAGGAATTTAGGCCGCACACCTCATCTTCATAGTACGCAATCCCTTCCTCTTTAGGGTCATCGTAGAGCTTACGGTATTTCCTGCCGTTTGTTTCCGTCTTTATTTTTTCAAATATATTTTTCGTCTCTTTATATATTTTTATCTTTACATGCACCTTCTCATCCGTGGAGGCGTCGGCTCCCCACATATAATCAAGCTTATCTATCGCACCGTCCGGCAAAGGCGACATCTGTTCGTCTTCATGAACGTAAAGCTCACTTATACGATCCAGACGCCTAAGACTTAAGCTGCCGTCTTCCGTTACTCCTACGCAATACTTTACCCCGTTATCCAAAACTTCATATATATACCTTGCGCAAAATCCGTTGCAAATCTCTTCACCCTCACTGCTTACATATTTAAATGATATGGGATGGTTTTGTTCTATGGCGATCTGTATGGAGCCCAGGCAACCCGGATCTTTCTGACCTGAGGCAAATACCGGATCCTTTATCCACACTGCTTCGGATATTCGGGAAATATCTGCTATCTTAGAAAAAACATTTTTTTCAAAGGGGGTTAAATTTACAAAGAAAGCCTCTCCCTCTTCCATATCCGTAAAACTACTTGCAGAAATACTTAAATTTGCTGCAAATGCTTTTTTTTCCTCACGTCGCAGAGCATTAAGCCATGCTTTCTTTCTTTCATCATTATTACCGGCCGTTTCATCAGCCCAAGTCACGGAGAGTTCATTATAAATTTTCTTATTTTCGCACAGATAAAGAAGGTCGTTTCGCAATACATTTCGCGGTATACCTGTTAGATCACTTATCCTATCAAGACTAAACTTACCGGCTTCGTCCGAGATATCTGACATAAGCAGTGTCATAAGCTCTGAAATTCTTACAAATGCGTTTTTGTATTTTTCCATCTTTCTCGCAGCTCCTTACTCTTGTGTGTCAAACGAAGACTGTTCCCCTTTGACATATTCTTCATGCAGCTCCTTATATTTTTCAAGCAGCTCCTCCGTCTTTTTTATCATATGCTCTCTTGCTCTTGCCGGCTCTATGATTACCGCGGAAGATCCCATGCCGCGCACAAAGCGCATAAATGCATCCACGCCTATTATATCGTCTTTATATTTTATCCACCCTCCGGTGCCTTGGTTTACCGGATAACTGACCTTAGCCGTGCCGGCTCTTGCGTTCTTGAGTATATCTATCTGCCTTTTGATATACGGCATATCCTCAAACCACACCTCCACATGAGTCGGCTCTTCCGTCACCACCGACCACATTTGCCTAAAGAGCCTTTTATATTTCCGGCTTTCATAGATGTCATT
This sequence comes from uncultured Lachnospiraceae bacterium, assembly GCA_902784165.1. Lineage (GTDB taxonomy): Bacteria > Bacillota > Clostridia > Lachnospirales > Lachnospiraceae > UBA4285. The sequence goes on from CACZTL010000035.1 coordinate 18,275, forward strand.
TTTCGTATTTTTATCAGCCACGGCCTTTACCACGCGCTCCGGTCTGAATACGATACGGCTCCAGCCTTCTTCATTCTTCGCCTCTCCGATCAGGTAAAAACTGTTGGTCTCCACGCTAAAAACTATCAGGGCAGTCTTGAAGCAATAGTCCTTTTCATTGTCTTTTTCCCTGTAGCGTATGTTTAGGGCAAGTTCTTTAAAGGGCAGACTTAAGATAAAATCCAGCTTATCGGTAAGCTCATCAGATATATCATTTTTTCTTCCGAAGGTTCTTATCGCGCCCGACTCCGGATCTTCCGTTTCGGGACTTACGAAGGCAATTTTTTTTCTTATTGCCTTGAGAGTCTCTTTAAGCTCCGAATCATAACCCCTGTCTGAATAATAGCCGTTAAATTCCATCAGATCATCTTTGTATATAAGACCGGGCACCGGGGCATTTTCCGAAATATGATAAAACCTTTTATTCGGAGCTTTACCGTCTGTATCCTCATCAAGATGTGACCGGCTGCGGATCTCTTCAAAGGAATATTTAGAAATGAACCTAAGCTTTTCAAGCTTTGCCAAATGTGTCCGCAGCTTTGTATCGCTTATTTTCCCTGCCATGTCTTCATACGCAAGATGTATATCCTCCACGGACATATATCTGTCATGTTCCTTTTCAAATATCAACAAAAGAAGCCACTGCTCGGCCGTATCCTTATTTGCCGGTTCATAATCCTCATCCGCAATTCCTGAAGCATCTATCATGGCTTCTGATTCCTTTAGAATGTAACCTCCGTTTTGGGTGGATTCTATGTTGAAGCCCTCCTTTCTCAGGCCGTTTATATTATCGGTTAAAGTGTTTTTTTTGATCGAGCTGCCCCCTCTCTTGATTATCTCTTGTATGAGCTGCTCGCCGCGTATGCCGCCGGCGGCTCTGAGTATTTCTATGATCATCTTTTTTCTTTCTCTTACTTCTTGCCTTCCTGCCATATGCAGCCTCCTTAAGCAGTTGTGTAGTGGGGGAAGTGGTGTGTCAAGGTGGACGGTTATACTGACACACATTATACCACCTAATAGCTTTATTTGCCTTTTTTATATCCCTTTTAGTGTTCGGATTTTTAAAAATCGGCTTTGATATAATGCAATAACAAAAAAAATACCGGAGTGAATAATATGCAACGAACAGAAGAACACATTTACAGAGACAGATGCGTTTTAAAGATCCTGCTTAAGGAACGGCAAGTCAGATCAGCCCGTCTGCGCGAGCGTTTTGAAATATCTAAGGCTACGCTCAGTGACTGCTTAAAGCGCCTAAGAGATCAGACGGACTTTGACATACTTGCCGACAAAAACGGAATCGTGCATCTTAAAGGCGATGAGCGGCAGATAAAAGAATACCTTGCCGTATGTGAGCACGAACCTTCAGGTATGCACCGCGTTACGGAATGGATGATACTTTTTATCATGAGGGCTGAGGAACGCTCTATGCCCTTTAATGAGTTGTACGAAGCTGTGTGTGATTTCTTCGGTATTTTTATATCTGATTCATCTGTCCGAAAAAGGCTCAAGCACCTGGAAATGGTTGATCGCGTTATCAACACAAGCGTTATAAAGGAAAATAATACGTATATCTACAGCCTTGCAAATGACGCGCCGGTTTTTACCTTTCTGCCTAAGAAAGAGATGTCGGCAAAAAAAAGGGCTTTAAAAGAAATTCTTAAGATGTATGAGGGAGAAAAAAACATATGAAGGAAGGCACGAATCCGCTTGAAAGAGTCAGCGTGATCATATCAACACTTCTTGCACTTAAAAAGAATGATTCAAAAAAGACTGCCGGTCTTGCTTTGACGGATTTAAGCACCGGCACGGGTATACCCGCATCTGTGATCTTAGAGGATCTTTTTTCTCTTTTTGAGTATTCTTTTTTCAGGGAAAGTCTTGTTATTTCAAATGCCGCAGGTGAGCCGGTAACCCCCGGTGACCTCTCTGCTCTTTCCGGTGATATCTTTGTAAATATCGATACCGATATGTTCTGTTACGGTTATGCCAATGAGCAGGTTGCTGTTATGCTTTCTGCTGATGAACGCAGGATTCTTTTGCATGATAGTACTTCGATTGAAAATTTCCTATCCTCCTCTGAAGGCGGTTCGTTTTCTTCCGGAACCCCTGTTAAAATCCGGCTGAAGATACACGATACCTCGAGAAATGTAATTAAAAAAATCCGGGCGGATGCAGCTGAACGCCCGGACATGGTTCTTTCTCCCTCAAAGGATGAGGAATCGGTATGGTACTGTGAGGATACTATTACTGATAAAGCGCGATTCTTCAGTATGCTTTCAGAATACGGCACCTCTGTTGTTTTAGTGGAGCCTGATAGTCTGATAGAGGACTATACCGGACTTTTGAAGGGACTTGTAAAAAAGCTTGATGGGGGCGGGTGAAAGTACGGTCATTTATTCTTTTTGTTCATACCTCTTTCAGCCATCTGCTTTTTCTAATCTCTTCCGACATAGATTACAGCCAGTATCTTAACAGAAGTATCTGTTTCGGAAATACCCGGCTTTGAGAGAATCTCCTCTGCTTTTGCTTTAACATCAGGCTCCACCCTTGCCGCAACATTTGAACTCTTAATCGCCATTCTAACACACCACCTTTATACTGTTACTCTTTCGATAAATCATATTACTTTGTATGTCGTATTGCAATATATTATCGCTCCGGCTTGCTCGTACTAAAAAAGGAGACTTTAACATTTTACTTAAAGTCTCCTTTTTTGAGACAATGAACCGTCATACTGTAACTTTTATTCGCTTCTTTTTCTGCGCTTTGCAGCTATCCCCATACCGGCAATCGCTGCTGCGGCAAGAACCGTATAAGCTGCTATCTGCGCATAGCTGCTATCCCCTGTGTTTGCTGCCGTAATTGTTTTTGCTCCGGTTCCTGTGACATTTGCCGATACTACGGAAGAACCGGTTGCTGCTCTTTTTGAAGACGAACCCGTTACATTTTTAATAACTTGTACGTCCGGATAAGTTGGCTGCGTAGGATTTGGTTTAACCGGTTCGGTATTACCGTTTTTCTTTTCCATCAGGAATACAAGCTCTACATTTCCTGTCTGCAGGTCGGCGCCGTTTATCCTAAACCAATTACCCGACAGGACTTTACCCTTAGAATCAGTAAGCACCGCTTTTACGATCTCTTTATCCGATCCTTCTTCGGTTGTTTTTATAAATTTAAGGAAATAGCCTTCGGGTGAGTTCTCATCACCTGCGCTTGCCAGTGTATACTCATCTAATCCTCCTGTCTGAGCAATAAAGTTTATCCTTATCACAGTATCAGTATTAACTAATGTAGCCGGAAGACCAAACGCGCCGTTTTCGGTATACTTACCGTCTATATATATTTCGGTATGCACTACATTGGCTAATTCCCCGTCCTGTGTCCTGAAATTGATGCTGACCGTAACGTCCTTAGCCATATGACTTTCACATTCCTTCTCGGCTGCTTCAAGAGCCAGCTTTGCAGCCGTCAGCCTGTCTTGGGCAGCCTTAAGAGCTTCCTGCGCTTTAAGAGTATCTTCCTTACTATCTTCGTACAACGCTTGTTTCGATGCAGCTAACTCTGATTTTTCCTCATAATCCTTCTTTGCTGACTGAAAAGCTTCATATGCGCTCTTAACTGCTTCGGCATCTGAGGCAACGCGCATATTGGCAACTTCAAGTGCGCGTTTGGCTTCATCATATACAGTCTGGGCAGCCTCTGTGTCAGCCTTTGCCTGCTCTAAAGCTTTTGCTGCATCACCGGCAAGCGCTAAAGCTTTATCATATGCTTCCTGCTTCGGCGCTGCATTAGAAAGCTCGGCAAGGGCTTTGTCGGCTGCTTCATCCTCTGCAAATGCATTTTCATATGCTGCCTGCTTTGTATCATAATCGTTTTGTGCCGCATCAAGCGCTACCTGTGCCTCTGTATTGGCTTTAGTTGCCGTTTCTAAGGCGTCAGCTGCGGTATCAGCTGCTGCTTTGGCTTCTGTCAGCTCCTTGTCTGCTGCGGCTAAAACTGCCTCGGCTGCTGTAAGAGCGTCTTTAGATGCTTTTTCTTTGGCGGTTGCATCCTCAAAGGCTTTTACCTTTTCTGCCTGATTATTTTGAGCGAAAGTCAGGGCTGTTGCGGCATCCTGAGCGGCTTTGTCTGCAGCTTCTTTTGCTGACAGGGCTTTGGCTGAATTTTCTTTTGCCTGCTCATATTCAGCGTTTGCGTTATCATAAGCAGTTTGTAAATTTTCAAGTTTAGCTTTAAATTCCGACTCATATTCTGAAATCAAGTTTCTATACTCATCTGTAGATAAACCCGTTCCGAAAGAAAATGTCTGACTATGATGACTATAGAACCAACCGTCATTAGTCGTTGATGATGTTCGTCCGTATCCTGTAATATCATAATTTTCATCTTTACCCGTAAGTGCAGTATAGTGACCTGTTACAGCACCCGGTGTCTTATTGTCATAATCAATTTTTTCTTCATCATACCATCCGTAATATGGATTATAATTTTCATTATAAATATCCGTAGGAACCGGGTTTACCCCTCCTCTTGCTATGTTTTCTCTCGAATTAAATGAAAGTGCATGCCTCTGTTCAACAGTAAGGTGATCAGCATTAACTTCCCCCATAGCCATAAGTACAGGTGATACCATAAGTGCAGGCAAATTCTCTCTTGCACGTCTCTCATTTCCTATGTCAATATAATTCAATGAGGCTTTCACATTTCTGAAATCAGTTGCATCCCTGCTGTCACCTATTTTTGTCGCACTTATCATTTCCTCATATGATATAGGTGTCAAAGGCTCTCCGTTTTTTGTAGCAGTATATTTACCGCCAATATACAAATTTTTATCTTGATCAGTTAATTCATTACCAAGTATACGTGCTGCCGCCGCTGCCTGTTGTCTGATTTCCTCAGTTATATTTTGATTCTCAGACATCCATTTATAAAAATAATAAGAATTGCTTTTCTCTTCAATTTCTTTTTTATATGCATCAAGCTCAGTCTTAGCTTCTGCTGCTTTTTGCTCAGCTGCCTTTTCTGCGGCAGAGGCATCTTGATACCTTTTTTCTGCATCATCTTTAGACCTATCAGCCGCATCCTTTTCCGCAGTTTTATCAACTACATCTTTATCAGCAGCTTCCTTCTCCTGCGTAGCGGTATTTAACGCATTTACATCCGCATCATGCTCCGTCTTAGCGTCATCGGCAGCCGTCTGCGCATCTTCCGCCTTTGTCTGCTTATCATTTAAGGTCTGCTGCTTTTCATCATTATCCTTGGTTGCCGCATCCAAAGCATCTGTTTTCTCAGCCGCATCTGCCTTTGCCGCATCCAGCGTATCACCAGCTGCGTCCCTGTCAGCCTCAGCTGCGTCAAGCGCCGCCTGCTTCTCCTGCGCCGTCTTATATTCTTCGGTGTCTTCTATAGGCAAAGTACCGTCTCTGTAGCCTATAGCAGTATCAAGCTCTTCTTTAGCTGCGTCAGAAGCCGTTTTTGCCTCATAAGCCGCAAGCTCTGCCTGTCCTTCCTTTACAACAGCCTGATTAAGAGCATCTGAGGATGCTGCTTCTGCTTCAGCTTTCTTTTCCTGATCTGCCTTGATAGCTGCCTCTTCCGTTGCTAACGCATCATTATAAGCTGTTTCAACCTCATTCATAGCATTCTCAGCTGCTTTTGCAGCCGCTGTTGCCTCATCGGCAGCATCCTTTGCCATTTTCTCGGCGCCATCCGCGAAATCGGCATCCGTCTGCGCTGCCTGCTTGTAACGCTCCGCTTTTTCAAACACCTTAGCCGCATCCGCACAACCGCAGGTGCAGTCCTGCGTGTGATTGCCCGGCTCACAGCTGCAAGCCTCATCTGCATATGCCGGAGCTGCATACAAAAGCATTCCCGCTGCAAATGCAGCTGCTGAGGCCGCGCCAATACCTATCGCCTTCTTTGTTTTTTTCTTCATGGTCAAATCCTCCCTGATTTGTCATAAGCTTTTACAAAGGCTTTACCTTGTAATTTTACTACTTTACAATACTATCACAAGGGATTTTTAAAAATCCGAACACAAAAAAGACAGAGAACTGTTCCCTGTCTGACATATCATGCGGCCGGCTGTGATACAAAGGGACTGTCCCCGTTTGACACATTTCCTCATTCTTGCAACATCTTTACCTTTTGCACTCGCTCCCTAAAACAGTCCACTATATCCCTTATATCATTCTCGCGCATATTTTTATTACTCAGAAATACTGAAGCTATATGATTACCAAAATCGTCAAGCCCCGTAAGATCAATATGAGCGAAGTTCTTTACATACTCAAGAGAACGATTCATATCCACATTCAGCATAAGATTTTTAAAACCGCTGTCCTGCACTTTATCAAAAACCAGACCATATTCCCGCGAAAAGCTCATCCCTGTATCAAAAATTGGTGCCATAGCTTTTATACGACCGCTGTCCGAATCTCGTATTACCCCGAAATTACCCCAGTGACGATCTACATTTAACATGAGATAGTCAAACACTATCATATTGTCTGTTATAAAAGCTATATCCTCAATTCCGTTTTCTTTACATTTATCCGTAAATCTTTCAAAGTCGGTTTTTTCATCAATATATTTTAGAGTCCTGATAAAATTCTTTGCATTTACCAGTTCATTTTTTTCGTCAGTAAATGCTTCACATATGCTGTAATAGCCTCTTTCATCCTCGCCTATGTCATAAGTCACATGAGCTAATCCCATGGCTTTTGCCAGGTCAGAGGCTATCTTCTCACAAAACGGTTCCTTCTGATACGGATTTTTTCCTCTTTTCAAGAGAACCGGTCTTTTATCCACATACTTCCATCTTTTTTCAAGCTCGCCGTTAAGCGAAAAGTCAGGACTTGATGATGAGGAATTAATCGGCTGCCTGTTGAAGAAATTTATCCCGACATCTTCCGAAAAACCGTTTTTATAAAAATTCACCTCGTCCCATTTTTTATCAGAGCCTTCCGGTTTAAACCAGTAGCAGTCAGTCAAAGAAAGACCCATGGAATTAAATACAGCGAGATTCCTTTCAGCTTCATTTTCCATCCTCGATACGGGTACTGAGCGGCTGTTGAACCAACTTATGAAGTCATCTGTGCTTACCCCCATATTCTCATACACAGGAAAAAATATACTTTTTTTTACATCCCATACATCAGTGACTCTGTTCATTTCGTCAAGCGCTAATGAGGCTAATTTTATTTCTTTATGCATAAAATCATATATTTTTTCAGACATAGCATAGCTCCGTTTTATAAACCTTCAATAAAGTAGATTTCATTATTAATGATTATTATAATCTGAATGATTGCCGTGTCAAGGGTGTCAGGATCGAAAAGAGCTTTCAATCAGGAACACACCCATTTGATATTTCACAGAAATATGATACACTTTGTCGGTATAGATGATTGTTTACGGAATGCGCTTCTAATTATAAAATGAAACTCATCCCGAATACTAAGATAATGAGGATATAAAAAAGATATGACAACCCATCAAGTGATAACCGGAAACAGTAATGATATGAACTTAATTGAAGATCAGTCCGTTAATTTAATTATTACATCACCACCTTATCCGATGATCGAAATGTGGGATGAAATGTTTTCTGACCAAGACCCTGAGATAAAAATGCATTTAGAAAAAGGAGATGGCAACAAAGCATTTTTATCAATGCATTCCATTCTTAACTCAGTATGGGATGAATGTGACAGAGTCCTTAAAGACAACGGATTTATATGTATAAATATCGGTGATGCGACCAGAACAATTAATAGTGATTTCCAAATGTATTCGAATCATTCGCAAATCATCGATTACTTCCGTAAAAAAGGCTATAGCGTTCTTCCGGATATCCTTTGGCGCAAGCAGTCAAATTCACCAAATAAATTTATGGGATCAGGAATGTATCCTGCTGGAGCATATGTTACTTATGAGCATGAATACATTTTAATATTCAGGAAAGGCGGAAAGCGGATTTTTAAAGGCAATGAGAAAATGTTACGGCAAAAAAGCGCTTTTTTTTGGGAAGAGCGTAACATCTGGTTTTCCGATTTATGGGATATCAAAGGGACAACTCAGTCTATGGGAAAAACAAAAAAAGGAAGAGACCGGAACGCCTCTTTTCCTCTTGAAATCCCATATCGCCTTGTAAATATGTATTCCGCCGAAGATGATGTGGTTCTTGACCCCTTCGGAGGTCTCGGCACCACCGGAATTGCCTGTATGCTCGCAAAAAGAAACAGTATCAGCTATGAAATAGATTCTGATGTGACAAAGACTTCGTTAGATAACATGAATATTTCGCTGTTTACTGCCAATGAATTTATTCAAGCCAGAATAAAGCGCCATCTTAATTTTATAAATAATCTGCCTGAAGAAAAAAAAGAAAAATGTTATCATAACACTCCGCATGGCTTTGAAGTAAAAACACGTCAGGAAACCGCCATCGAAATAGAACAGCTTAAGAGTATAATAAAAACAGATACCGGTTACGAATGCGATTATACAAAATTAGAGTTATCAGCTGAACCGGAACAGCTGTCGATTCCATTTGCAAAATTATATGCTTAAACTTTAAAAACCTGCCAGAGCTTATAACCTCCGGGCAGGTTTTTTTAATCTTCAACCTCAATCTTTAATCCGGTCTTTGTCTTTGTGTAATAAATCATTTTTACATCAATTTTCTCAGATAAAGGTCCCATGGTTTTGTAAGTATCAGGCTTAACAGAGTATGCGACATCACCGACATACCCGTCTATTCCCTTTGCCTCTTCTTCAGGTGTGGCAAGACGATAATCCGTATCTTTCAGATCGGCCAGTGAAGCAAGTACAGCCTTTTGCACATACAGCCCGTTAAATGTTTTATTGATAATAAGATCCTCTACCCATCGCTTTACCATATCGCGGTCAATTAGCTTAATGGCTTCCCGCAGATTCTCTATCTGCGCATATATTTTATCCGTTGCCTCATCGAATGCTTTAGGGTGCTGCATAACATAGAATCTTTTCCAATATTCAACAGTGACGGGATGCGTTTTACTGATAAATTCAGGGAACAACTCTGACATTTGCCCCACTACCCGAGGTCTTGTTCCCTGAGCATTTTGATTTGCCCAGTTTATTAGCTGCGAAGTGTATTTGGGAAAGGAATAACTATCGCTCTGATTATAACCTTCGATACTCTCGTTTTTCAGATTGTAGATCATAATGAATTTTCCTCCGTTTGTTATTTCATTCCTAATAATTTCTAAGCGTTTTTTAAAATTACACCGGTATCTCTTTGTAAGATTTCCTTCTGATAAACCCGGTGGGAATTATAAAGGCGATGGCTCCTCCGTTAAAGATGTAGGTTAAAACCTCCGCAAGTACTCCCTGCTCATTACGCGTGTTATTTTGTACGTCTTGTGACGCTTCCACGGCTCCGGTATTTGCGATTTCAACTTCTTTTTCGGTAAATGCAATTTCTTCAGACTGCGGTTTATGTAACGGCTCAAAAAGCTCAGCGTTTTCCGTAATTTCTACCTCGTTATGTGAAACGATTTCTGCAGCGTTATAGGCATTTATTGCCTCAGCTTCTGAGTTCGTTATTTCTTGTTCTTCATCTATCTGCTGTTGTAGCTCGCTGGAAACTTCTCCATATGACTCCCCAATCTGCAATCCTTTATTAAAAAAAGCTTCAAAACTTGCCGCCGCCTTATCATAATCATCCTGCGCCTCTTTAAAATTACCTAATCTTTCTGACAATAGGCCATCTGCCATACTTAGTTCTTTACGGGCGTTTGAAAGATCGTTATCTTTCTCCATAAATGCTGCCCTTTTCAAATTCGGATCTACTGATGAATAATAATCACGAAAAGCCTGCATATACTCACTTAATGTACAATCAGGCAAGACATCTGCTGTACACCATACTATGAAATCGCCTTGTTCAGACGAACCTATTGCAAATCCCATCGTAGGTGAAGGGCTCATTTGCTCACTAATTGTGTAAATCCACTCATACCTTTCAGTATCATATATATCACCGATTTCTTCCAGTGACCTATGTTGAAAATACACATCTTCAGGAATTTGGTCTTCTATTTCATATACTTTATATTTCTTATTACTATTTCTTTTATCTATAACAGCGCTGGGGTCTTCATAAACAACTTTAAAGTTAAACAGCTCCTTAGGAAACTGTCCGGTATAATGAAACCTTTGATTAATATCATAATAAGAAGTGTCAGGAGATTTTTCATTAAGAAGCATATAGTAGAACTTATATAAACGGTAATCATCATCTAAGCCCTCTGTTTCCCAGCCATTATATTCAATTACCTCACCAACCTTGGCAGTATTTTGCATATCATTGTAATCATTAGCTAAAAAAGTAGCAAAATCCATCGTCTGCAACATTAACTCATGAGATATATTGAAGTCCGATATAATGTACGACTCATCATGATCTATGAGGGGCGCAAAATCCATATTTAAAAGTATACCAAGTTCCGGAACCCAGCCTGTGGGCTCTGAGATCACATCTGACGCTAATAGAGTATACATTACTTCACTACTCTCAACTGCCTCCATCCAGTCTAAAGTATAATACACACGTGTCAAATCAGTAGGTGAGTCTGAATTTCCCATAACATCAAGTTTCATATACCTAAAAGGCTTATAAAAATCACACTCTATTATACTTTTTACCCATTCATCCGCTAAATACTTCTCATAACCCGGAAATCTGTTAGCAACAAGAATACCTATTTCTTCAATATCTTTCCGAACATCAAGTTCTTCATAAAATAATCTGTCTTGATCATTGTAATGTCCTTTAAGGTTATCAATACAAAACTGCAAAAAACCCGCATATCCTTTGGAATAATCCTCCATTGAGCGGTCATATGCTTCCTGCGCTTCATCTCTTGCTCTTTCAGCATTTACCACCACATCCCTTGCGGCCTGCTGTCTTTCAAGCGCCTCATCATACTCCGCCTGCGCCCTGTCTAATTCTGCCTTTTTTGCATCCAAATCTTCCTGTGTCACAACTGCTTCAGACGCAAGCACAGGAGAAGCTGCGACTACCGGCAGCGCAACAGATCCTATGCCGACAGACGCTATTCCCAAAGATATAAGCTTTCTTACAAATACCTTTTTCTTCAAGTAGATTCACCTTCTTTCTAAAATGTGATGAAATTATGAAAATACATTTACAGTAATAATAATATTTTCCCTTAAAATGTTCAAGTTTTATTCACAATTAAATAAAGTGTCCTTTGTGAAAAATTAAAACTCTTCATACTCTATACTGCCGTCTGAGTAAACTATCTCGTTATACCCATGTCCGGAGCCATCACAGTCATAAAAAGGTGACCTTGACACCTCGGTTCTTCCTGCTGTTGTTGACGGTACAGGTTCCGCTGTTGTAGGCAGTGGCCGGTACGGCTGTAACGGTTGCTGCTGTTGTCGTGGGCTCAGGTGTGGTTGTACATTGTTTCTTTTGAAATAGTCAATAACGTCACGAGATTCCCAACACTCGGACATAACCCTATGTTCGTAATTATAATCATAGATTTCATAATGACATTCTTGCCTTCCCTTTAAACAGCAAACACCTTTATATCAGCCGGAAGACTAAGTGCATCCTTCTTGATATATACGCAAAAAGCATTTTCCCCCATATGATATGCTCTGTAAGTAACGCCGTTTACATTTACCAATATTTCAGTCTCTGTTTCAAGCATATCCCTGCTGACGGTGCCGGATATCTCATAATAATCCGCCGCCGCTTCAAGCGGCTTTACACTAACCTGTGAGCCTTCAGCAACCTGCCCAGCCGCAGTCTCTGCTTCATCCAATGCAGCGCCTTCATAGACCGGCGCTGATATGATAGGCGGCATAGTTATAAACTCCTCAATATTTCTCTGCACCTTTTCAAATATAACTGTATCCGGCTTCTTTTCTTCCACGTATCGTTCCAGAGAATAGAGATTCTCTCTTGTAAAGAAGCACTCTCCGAACTCATTAGCTACCAGAGGCACAAGCGTATTCCCGAAAGAATCCCGAAACATAAGAAGCCTTCCGTTTTCTCCGGTACCCTTTGTCTCTATCTTTCCGTCCTCGACACTTTTAAAATTGCCCTGATACTCATAATTTTGCTCTATAGCGTACACCGGATTATCCTCCTTGTCTCCATAGAACGTATACATCATTTTGCTCAGATCGCCTCCTTCCCCTACAATACCCGTCACCTGCGCCTGTGAATAGTCATCATGAGCAAGTCCGAGACCATCCATGATGATATTGTAAGCTAAAACAGCTCCCTTATTACTCCAATGAGAATCCGTCTTTAAGTAAAGCACCTCGTCCTCTTCCTTAAAGCCTTTTATAAGATCCGCATACGGTATGCCCTTTGCCTCCAGCAGCGGTGCGAGCACATCTGTATTTTGGGTGGTATCAACCTTTAAAGAATCGTAATACGGCATATACTCCCCATAAAGAGTATTCTTATTGGCCGGCACAGTCAGGATAAAGTTACTGCCCTTGCCCTTTACATAATCATACGCTATGGAAATGTTGTGTGCTATATTATAAATCTCTCTGTCGGACAATCTGTCTGTACCCAAATAATCCTTCAATGTAGAAGTATAAAAAAGCCATCCGTCTTTTCCTGAGATTACGTTATCTACATTGGAAACCTTGAATATATCATTTTGAATTTTTGCATCAGCATATATAAGCTCATTTCTGAAGGCAAAATGATCCTTAAACCAACTCTCAAAGTCCGTAAAGAAAGCAAGATTCGGACCTTCGTCTGCATCAACGACAGAAGGAAACTCCGCAAGCCTTCTGTTATCTGTACTCTCATTGGTCGGCCGGAATGCCATGACAACCAGTGGAATGAGCAATATCGAAATGCACGCTATTATAAATCCTAAAAGAAATTTCTTCATTTTCGTTTTCCCGATCAGAATCTGAAATATATAAACGGGTTATACGCTCCGCTCGATAGCCTTATCACACACCATGCAAGAAGAGCAAAGGCTGCAACATAGAAAACTATCTGCAAGGCGTAAGCCTTACGCGAGAACGAAGCGCTGTCTGCCCCGCTCCTAATGCGCTTTATAACATTTGCCAAAGGACCGCAGGTTGCTATCGCTATAATCAGCATGACGATAAACTGCGGAGTCAGCTGCTGAAGCACTAAAGACATAGAAGCTGCTGATAATTCAAACCCCGAAAACATCTTACCTATCATCCCGAATCCGTAGCCTATCGTATCTGCCCGGAATATAACAAATCCTACAGTCACAACCGCTATCAGGTAAATGTGGCTTAAAAACCGTGGCATCCGCCTCAGTGCCGGCACATATTCCTCTAAAAAACTAAACAGTCCGTGAAACATACCCCAGACCACAAAAGTCCAGTTGGCACCGTGCCATAATCCCGTAAGAAAGAACACTATAATCTTATTGAGTACAGTACGCCCTTTACCCTTGCGGTTACCGCCGAGAGGGATGTAGACATATTCCTTAAACCATGAGGAAAGAGAAATATGCCATCTGCGCCAAAAATCCTTAATATTTAGGGATACATAAGGGAAGTCGAAATTCTCCTTAAAGTGAAAACCGAACATCCGCCCCATACCTATGGCCATATCACTGTAGCCGCTGAAATCAAAATAAATCTGCATAAGATAGGCGATAGCTCCTATCCAGGCTCCGAGTATGTTTATCTGTGTCAGATTCTGACTGAAAATATTGTCGGCACATACCGCCATCGCATTGGCAATGATGACTTTTTTCCCCAGACCTATGATAAACCTGCGGAGTCCCGGAGCAATCTCTCTGATAGATATAACTCTGTGATCTATCTCCTCTGCTATATCCCTGTATTTTACAATTGGACCTGCGATAAGCTGAGGGAAAAATGAGATGTAAAGGAGGACCTTTGCAAAATTCCTCTGTACTTCTACATTTCCCCTGTAAACATCTATCACATATGACATAGCCTGAAATGTAAAAAATGATATCCCCACGGGAAGAGCTATCTGCGGAACCGGTATGGATGCACCGCTCCAGGCATTGATAGTCCCTACTATAAATCCCGTGTATTTAAAAATGCACAAAACTCCTATGTTTATTATCACTGCTATAGTCACAACCGCTTTACGGTTAAACCTTCCCATGGCAAGCGCACACAGATAATTGGCAAATGCATTGGCAACCATGAGTATAACAAAAAGCGGTTCTCCGAATGAGTAAAACAATAGACTCGCAACTATGAGCAGTATATTTTTCACCTTAAGAGACGGTATAAAACTGTGCGCCGCAAAAACAATGGGGAAAAATATACACAGGAAAACCAAAGAACTGAAAACCATTATCTACAACTCCAACAATTATTATAACTATTTTAAGACAGCTTTACCCTTGCATAAGGATTTGCGGAACCGAATATCCACTTATATTTCTGATTTCCTATCGTATCATTGTAACTAACAGCATAGAAATTACCTGCGTGATGTCTCTCCCACTCCGCATCGTATACCAGTCCGTTTACCTCAGCCCAGCCGTGACCGGTTCCGTTTACGGCATAAACATTTTCATATCCGATCGCAGCCGCCATATATGCAAATGCAGCTCCGACACTTATACAGTTACCGCCTTTATTTATAAAAATGTCATTGGCATAGGTGATATGCCAGCCTTCACCTGCAAAATGCGGTATCCTTGGGTTGTATTCCGGATATTTGTCCCTTATATGGATGTAGCATGCTCTAAGCTTCTGCTCCTTGGTCATACTTTCATTTGTGATCTGCTCAACCAACTGAATAGCTCTCGCCATAACCTTCTCATGCTCTGTCTGTACTTTTGTAGCCCAGCCTCTTGAATCAGCTATGTACTGTACATTTTTCTCCGTAAAGAGTTTATTTACCACAAGCCACCCGTTTCCGCCGAAGTAAGAAAGATGCTGTTTGCTTCCGCCATCCGGGTTTGATGCAGTTCCCATGGTCTGCATGCCAGTGCGCAGCCAGCCATTGTCTCCGAAATATGACCAATGCCTGTTTGAGTTGCCATCCGGATTTGAAGTGCCTTTACCTAACTGTACCCAGCCCGTACGCAGCCAG
>CACZTL010000036.1 GCA_902784165.1 uncultured Lachnospiraceae bacterium
AGTGAAGCGACTACCTTCACTTGCAACCGTTCCATTAACCTTGTGGTCATTCGTCTCACCAAGGATAACTACCTTGGGATCGCCTGTGCCATTAGTTCCGGCAAATTCAAGATCCTTGACTAGAGTATCTGTAATAACTGCCTGTTTTGCTCCCTCGGGAACATAGGCAAGTACTTCGTACTCAAAATCCTTGTCAAAATAGATTAATTCTTCGTGTACTTTCTTTTCTACGTACTTCTCGACCTGGGGCTCCTCGGGCTCTTCCTCGCCGTTAAGCACCTTGGTTTCAAAGTTGAAGCCCACTACGGCAGTGTTAATCGAAGCAAGCCTATGATTTGCTTTGTCGTAGAAAACCCTCTCGTTCTTCTTGTTCGCGCTGACCTGGAGATTGAATACTTCTCCCTCGGGAAGCGTAAAGGTCATCTCTTCGCCGCTGGCTTTAGTCTCGACAACCTCTAGGTTCCACTTCACAAGCTTAAGATCGCTAGCCTGGAACTTCTGGTCATTAAGACCAGTCCAAAGTGCCGCAAGATGGTTGTCATTGGAGGGGTCGAACTCCTTGCCCGTAAAGGTCTGAGGGTTGTTCTTTGCGTCTCTATAGTCAATAGTGACATCATTGTCCAGGCCGATGATGAAGGTGGGCTTGCGCTCTCCGTTTACGGTCACGACCCAGGGAATGGCCATCTTAGCGAAGGACTCGCCCTTACCGTTAATTTGTTCCCACGTAGGAGAGTTTTCGGTGTACTGATTCGCGCCAGGCTCTTCACCTTCTGGGGTCTTCGTATCGGCCGTGCCATCGAAGGTGACCTCGTAGCCGTCCATGTCGCCAACCTGCACGCGGTTGCCGCTGTCGTCCTTGTAGAAGTATTTAAGGTTGACCGTCTCCTTCTGAGCGCCCTCTGCCCAACTCTTGGTCAGAACAACCTGAGTCGTGGGGATGTACACGTTGGTATCGGAGCCAAAGACCACCGTACCATTGGCAGCAATGCCACCACCGTTGGATGCCACGTTGCCGCTGATGTTGACGCCTTCGCAGCCGTCGCAGTTCTGACGGTTGTCAGTGTTGGTAACAGACAGCTTGCCGGGGTAGTGAGCCCCTACTTCCAAGGGCGCTTGCGTCTTCTCGTTGACGAAGTTGTTATCGCCGACGCCCACAATGTTCACGCCGTTGGGGGAACCGCCCTTGGCTACATGAACCTGGATATCCTGTCCTTCCGCTGCAGCCCTGTTCCCATCGACAATCACGTTGAATTCGTTATTCATGTTGAACGTGGCGTTACCGCCAAAGGAGCACATCCAGACACCACCGCCGTGGCCGTAGTATCCGCCGAAGTCGCCCCTATCAAAGACGTTGATGCCCGCACCGGGCACGCCGAGCGTGTTCTCGAAGTCGCAGGCGCCATCAAAGTTGCCAACGAACACACGAGACAAGTCGGTGGGCCTTGCAACGCGACCCACTGCTTCGTTGTTAGAGATGCAGCCCTTGCGCACGACCAAGGTGTACATGCGATTGACGCCATCGCCTTCGACGTAGATACCGCCACCCAATGAGCGAGAGGAGTTGTTGATGATATCGCCATCGATAAGGATTACGTGGTTGGACATGACTTCGATTGCGCCGGCACGGCTGACCGCCATGTTGCCGAACAGGGTGCCGTTATTCATGATGAATGCCGCATCACCCACATACTGGGTGCTATCCTCGTCGCCCCAAATCGTCGAGCCGAAGACTTCCTCGGATGCGAAGATGGCGCCGCCCTTGAACCAGGTAAAGTTGTCCTGGATTGCGCCGCCGTTCATTTCTACAAGAGCGTTGTTGTAGATATAGATACCACCGGAGTAGTGAACGCCGAAGTTGTTGTTAATCTTGGCGTTATCGGAAAGGGTCAGGGTTGTCTGGGTGCCCGTGTTAGTGGTGTCGGTTCCGTCACCCTGAACGATCACGGCACCAGCGTCTGCGCGGTTGTTGCTCAGGCTGCCGCCGGTGATGCTGCCTTCAGCACCATTGGTTAGGATGACCGCACCAGCGGTGTTGGTCCTAGCCCATCCAGCGTTCTTCTTCTTAACCTTTGCCTCAATCTCGTTGACGCTTTTTCCGATGAAGCTATTGTCGGCGCTGTAGCCCACCGAGTTGTGGTCGATGGAGCCACCGGTCATGCTGAACTTACCACCCTTGACCACAACGGGAGCAGCATTGGTTACGGTTTCGTCCGTAATGAAGTTCTTGAGAGAACCCTTAATCGTGACATTGCCACCGTCGGCCTCGATGAAGAAGCCCTTGGGTGCAGCAACGGTGCCACTACCGAAATTGTCATTGGTGTACTTGGTGCCATTGGTGCCGTCGGGGCAGACCTGGGTGGTCTGGTCGCAGACTTGCCCAGCAGCAGCTGCTGCTGCGGCAGCTGCCTGATTGGCCAGCTGCTCAGTGCTGAAAAGCCCATCTTCAAGGTCACCTGTGAGGCCTTCGACTTCCCATCCCTTGGGATGGTTGTCGTTATAGGCATCTAATGCCGCTTGCAGATTCTCGTCATTTTGGGTATAAGTTACACCCTCAATAACCCACTTTTTGGTCGGAACCTTGCCATCAAGACTGACTTCAAGAGGGGTGGTGTTGCCTATCACCTTGACTGCAGTCCCGCCGGCTATTGCTTTGAGAGCTCCGTCACTCCATGCCACCGCCCTTGTCCCGGAAGCATACGTAACTGTCAAAGAACCATCTGATGCTACGACAACCGGATTTGAAGAAGTGACCGTTTTGAAAGTGAGATTCGAGGGGCTCTGTCCATCAAGCGTATATACATTCCCGCCAAAACTAAGCTTTAGTCTCTCGCTTTCAACGTACATAGTGGCACCACTCAAATACTCTGTTGCATCACTTGAGCTACCTGCTTCGATATATAAACTACCGCCACCAGCACCTTGAAAACCTTTTACATCGGCATATAGGTATTGGATATTTCCGCTTTGACCTTCCCCTGAAGTTTGCTCGAATTCCGACAGCCCGTGTTCTCCACGAACTTTTGTAACTGTAGGAGTTTCTCCCGGTCCGCAGCTTACCTGCTTACCTGAAAGTGTCAGATTGTCACCAAAGGTAACATTTCCCCCGGTAACCTTAAACATTGTTTCATACGGACCTTCTTCACTACCTCTTTTCTTCTGATAGATAGTCTGTCCGTCTTTACCTTTGATAGTTACGTCTCTGTCTATCTCTATCGTACTTTCTGCCGCTATATTATCGGTTAGAACGATAGTGCCGTTATTCGGATCAGCAAGAGCTTCTTTTAATTTTGCCCATGAACTGACCTCTCTCGTTTCCGTACCGGCCGCGAATGCTTTACCGCCTGTTAAAGGCATAAGCACGAACGCCGCCAGCGCAGCTACAAGAACAGCGACCAATGCCTTGATAAAAGGCTTTCTGCGCGATGTTTCATTTCGCAAATTTTCATTCTGTTCCATATTACTTCCTTTCTTTCTTAATCACTTGCGCCTTTAAAATAGCGCGACATACATTTTTCTCAGATTAAAATTGTTTTGTGTGTCAAAGCGGACGTACCTATTATCATACTTAGGACATGCTCCCTTAAACACACCGGTTACATTTGCAAATTTAATTTCGTTTCCTAAATGTAAAAGCTTTTGTGTTTGTTTTCGAGTTACAAGATCTTGTTAATTGTTACGCGCATTTTAACTTAGCTAAGATTTCTTCGGGGCGGCTTCACGACTTCGCCCGCACTGCTATCACTCCTTTCGTTTGAGCATACATACTCCGCACTCGACTTTCGCTAAACCGCCGGTATTTTCTCGGCAAGCTTTGCTGCTCTTTTTGAGACATTTTCCATAACCGTCAGCTGATGAAACCTCCGGGGGGTTGATTGTCCTGCGTGTATGTTTTCGTTTTCTAAAGTGTGCTGCACACCGCAGATGAGCGTGAACGGAAAAACCTCCCTTATCCGCCGGTGTATTATCTTCATGTCGTAGGATTCCGGTATGATATCCCTTGAAAATAAGCACACACCTACGCCCTTAGTATACCACACCCCCTCCTATATCGTCAAATAAAAAACAATTAAAAAAGGCTCCCCTTATTTAAGATTTTTAAGGGATAGCCTTAGGTTGCTTCATTATTAAAAAAGGGATTAGGCATATGTCAAATTTTTATATTAAGGAGGTGGGCAGTGTGACCTCTTCATATTTGCCACACAAAAAAATCCGCCGAAGCGGATTATCCTTTTTTTACAGAAGCCTGTTACGCCGGTATCGGGCGGTATTTCTCCACTTTTCGCGTGGCCTGTTCCACAGTGAGGTCATAATTTTCGGATATTTTCTCAGCTATGAAATCCTCTCCGATTCCTGCTTCGGATAAGGATTTAACCAAAACGCTTATACTCTTTTCACTCTTCATCGGGATGCCGCACTGATTTTCCAAAAGATCCATTTTTTCTTTTACGCTTATACTTCCTGAAAACAATACATCCAACATATGAAGCATAGTTCCGGGCTTAGCATCCTCGGGGTTTCCGAGACCTATTATCACTATGTGTCAAAGGGACTGTCCCCGTTTGACACATAGGATAATTCTATCTTTTTTTACACTTTTATTTCATCTGCAAGCTTATTAACAAAATCTACAGATAATCCTGTGCAATAAGCGATATCTTCATTAGAAACCTTACCCAGTATCAGTAATGATCTGGCATTTTTTATTGCATTTTCCGCCGCGCCTTTCTTTATGCCTTGGTCTATTCCTTGTTCAATTCCTTGCTCTATTCCTTGCTCAATACCTTGTTCTATTCCTTGTTCTATTCCTTGTTCTATTCCTTGCTCTATTCCTATCTTTATTCCGATATCTTTACCTTCAGCAATTGCTTTATTCCACTCTTCTTCCGTCAGATATTCCCTTACCATCTCAATACCCTCCTCATCTTCCTTAAGATATTTCGACTTATTTGCAAGCAGTCTGTAATTCATTGTTTCGGGATCCGGGTTAAAGAAGTCTTGTAATAGCCTCCCCAGCTTCGTTTCCGAGTCCCTTCTCTGCCCGTTTACATATATGATATGCGCATCGTCATCAAAGATCTCACCGGTTTCATTTACCACTCGATTAATTGTGTAGAGCGACTTACCTGCTCCTATTATATCATTTTCACAGATAAAAATCACAATTGTTTTAGGCAGCCCGTCAAAATCTTCACCGATTAACTTTGCATAGTTCGTATCAAGCATGCTGCTGTGATATCTTGCACGCTTAAAGCCTGTGCCTCTGTTACTCTTTTGTATTTCGATGTTTAAGTACGCCCCGTCTGTATCCTGAGCTAGTACATCGAGCCTTATACTCCTTCCGTACAGATTAGTCATCGTATTTTGTATGTTGATATCAAGCACTTTCAGATCCGGCTTGTCCATGATGATCTGCAGCACAAGTTCTACACCCTCGGGAAAGTCACTGAAAAAAGCCGACATAAAGCGGTCATCCATAAGTGTTTTCCCTTTGATCTTTTCTCTGAACAGAAATAGTTCCTCCTTTGAAGAATTCGATTTGTGATTGATTTCTTTCTTTTTCATTAAAATAAAACCCCCTTAGTTTTTGTTTTTTAGTTCTTGATACTCTGAAATCCGGCACCGAAAAGGCGCTTTTTAACAGCGAGCGCTGCTCTAATTTTTTTTGTCATTTTGAAATCAGCACGGGGGGAACCCCCGCCTAAGATACGCCGGACGGAAAATCATTAAAGAAAGCAGACATGAAACCGTCGTCCATGATAGTCTTTGTGCTGATCTTTTTGCGCAATCATCATGCGACATTTTTGAAGATCCTTTGTGACTTGTTTTTTTGTGGTTCATTAAAATAATACCTCCGTAAAAAAATTTAAGCTTGCAATCCTCATGGAATCCTGAGCGTGAAAGTGCTCATTACACAGCGAGCGCTGTAGATATGAATTCGATAGATTTAATAGCTGTAGTTGAGATACTATAAGAAATGACGGTTCTTGTCAAGGTCTTTTTTAGATAAAACGGGGACAGTCCCTTTGACACACTAACTATAAAAAAGGAGGCTGCCTTGCAGACTCCTTTACTTACATTTCCCCTTTCAAACTGCCCATATAGTACAGCGACCCAAACACCACCACCGGCATTCCTTTCTCTGTCGCCGTCTGCTTAGCTTTATCAATCGCCAAGGAAACTTCCTCAACCGGAGCCGCATCGCCTCCGTGTTCTTCAAACACTTCAGCAAGTGCTTTTGCAGGCATCGCCCGCACATTCCCGGGCGTCACCGTAAATACCTTAAATGCATGAGGCGTAACTAAATCTATCATCTCATCATATTCTTTATCAGCAAGTACGCCTGCCACGAAAACAAAGCCCTTCCCCGCATTATAATTACCGGGGAAAATCTGCTTAAGTCCCTCAAGCAGTGCCTTTACGCCGCCGACATTGTGCGCTCCGTCGGCTATGATGACCGGGTCTTTGCAGATTACCTCAAATCTTCCCGGACGTTTTACATTTAAAAGACCTTTCTTTATTGTATCTGCCGTCACCCCCGGATAGCCGTCTTGTTTCAGAATCAAAGCAGCATCAATCGCTAAGGAGGCATTAAGGGCCTGATACGATCCTGTCACATTAAGCGTCGCTTTTGCATCCTCGCCGCAAATTTCTCTTATAAAGCTCACTCCCGAAAGGTCTGATCTTACTTCTTCCGGCTCCGTCGCTTCCTTTAGCCGCGCGCCCCTATCCCACGCTCTTTTTTCTAAAACAGCTGAAGCTTCGCTCTCCTGCTTTACCGTAAGACAATCACATCCGGGCTTTATAATTCCTGCTTTAACACCTGCTATCTCACTAAGGCTCTCCCCAAGCACACTCATGTGATCTCTGCTTATCTGTGTAAAAATGCAAAGCAACGGGTCGCTGATTATGTTGGTCGCATCAAACTCCCCGCCAAGCCCCGCTTCGATTATAACTATGTTGCATTTACATTTTGCAAAATATAAAAAGCTTGCGCATACATCCATCTCAAACTCAGACGGAGCCTTCATCCCTTCGGCTTTCATTTCTTCCGCTTTTTCTATGACATCGGAAAAAACTTCCGTAAAATCCTGCTTTGAAATGATTTCGGAATTTATCTTTGTTTGCTCTCTTATACATTTAAGATACGGAGATGTAAACAGACCGGTTTTATAACCGCTGCTTATCATTATCTCCGAAAGAAATTCCGCTGTTGAGCCTTTACCGTTAGTTCCTGCTATGTGGACCGCTTTAAGCCTGTCCTGCGGATTGTCGAGCCGCGCGGCAAGCTCGGTTACGGTTTCAAGGTCAAAAAGAGGTCTCCCGTCTTCCCTTTTTACAGGGACAAAAGGCGGAAGACCTTCTATATAGTTGATTATCTCATCATATGTCATTTTATTTTTTATCCTTGTATATCACATTAAGCAGAACTTTAGGATCCATGTCCTTTACTCCGTCGGGATCCGTAAGACCTCCGTTTTCACCGGTAGTATTCCATGTAAATATACCGGCCTGCTCATTACTCATATCAAAATACACTGCTGACTTCTTAAGATCAGCTTCATAGCGCTCATACCATTCCGGATAATACTCTGACATAAACTTCTGCGCGAGCTTATACGCCCCGCAGTCCTTACTTTCACCGATTGCCGCTATCTGTACTCCTCCTCCCGGCTGTCCCCCACGGCTAAGCGACGGCGACGAGTGTGCCATCAGTATGCTTCCGTCATTACATGTCCCCAGAGAGATCCATACATGCCCCTTTATGCTTATGATATCACCCGGATGAACCGAAGTGTCATCTCTAACGCCTGTATTCGGGATCGTTCGCCTGATTTCTCCCCAACCGCGGTCAGCAAGTCTTTTTGAATTTTGCGTAGAAGGAAATACATATCCCTCTTTACCATTCTCTGTTTCAAATGTGTTATATAAAGTCCAGCCTAAATAACCGGAGCAGTCAAGACCGGCATAATAATACTCTATAAACTCACCATACGGGTAATAGCTTGTAGCTGCGTTCTTGTTTTCTTCCTTATTATCCTTGTCCTTATATGTATACGAGGCATCCTGTGAATCAAAAAATCTTTTCCAGTCACCGGAAACGCCTATGCTTCTTGCCTGCATGGACGCTACATCATCCTGCCATGCCCATCCGCCGCCGTATATATATAAAGTATTACCAACAGGCATCAGCGCTGTTTTTATAAAATTTTTAAGTGTTTTTTCTCCCGGTGTTCCTTTGACGACAGGCTCCCATACAGCACTATCATCCTGCTTCTTTTCAGCCACGGAAACGATCCTATCGCCTTTAAGCGTTACATCAAAGGTATATCCTTCCTTAAGCTGATTCTGTATAGCGTAATCAGCCTCTGCCGGATCATCTATAGCGAACACCTCTTCCTTCCCGCCGACATCAAACCTGTATTTGAAATTCAGATAATTATCTCTTGTAGTCTCCGGCGCTCCGTAATCCTTAACTCCGAGATAAACAGCCTGAATCTCTCTTACCTCTTCCGCTGCAGCTGTTGTCGCATCTGCAGACTCTGTCGTGACGTGTTGTGTTGTTTCTATCGACTGATTTTGAGGCGCTTCACTCTTGGGTGATAGAATACAACCGCTGAATAAAAAACCTGTCGCTATAATCGTAACCGTTAATAATGCTTTTTTCATTTTATGTTATTTCCTCTTGCGTAACTTTTTTTACCCATGTGTCAAATAAGAACCGACAAAATGTGTCAGACGGGGACAGACCAAATGTGTCAAACGGGGACAGTCCCTTTGTGTCAGTACTG
>CACZTL010000037.1 GCA_902784165.1 uncultured Lachnospiraceae bacterium
ACAACAACAACAACAACAACAACAACAACAACAACAACAACAACAACAACAACAACAACAACAAACGCCCTACTTCCAAGGCTTTTATCCGTGTTCCGTACAATGTTTAAAGCTGGTTTTATTATACTAAAAATGATAACTTTTATCAAGATTATTTTTAGAAGTGTATCAAACGGGGACAGTCCCTTTGTGTCAGTCCTGACACAAAGGGACTGTCCCCGTTTGACACACTTCCCCCTACAAAAACATCCCCATATAAAGCGGCAGCGTAATCTTCTTCCCCACCTTCCCCACATTGGCATCCGCCAGCTTATATCCATACAAATACTCATCCTTCTTAAGCATGGTATCAAGAGACCGCGATCTGCTGTTTCCGGCTTTCACCTCCACAGGTATAACACCTTTTTCCGTCTCCAGCAGGAATTCCATTTCAAATGTAGCCTGCTCATTTTTTCTGAAATACAGATCCGTATGCCCGTTTTTTATAAGCATATCAGCAACCAAAGCCTTATAAATTCCACCCTTTGCATGCTTTATCTGTGTGCTGCCGGACATCAGGCCGTCCTTTACGGAATAGTCGAACATGGCAGTTAAAAGCCCTATATCGGAAGGATAGAGCCGAAAATTTTTCTCATCGCGATAACTCGCCAGCGGAACAGACATTTTGCTTACATTTACACAGCGGTAAACAAGATTGGCGTCAGATAGCCAATCCACACTGTTTTTATATTTCCTCGCATTACCCCCGGATTCGACCACAGAATACTGAAATTTGTGATTCTCTTTCGAAAGCTGGTCAGGAATTGAAAAATAACACTTTTCAGCCTTAATCTTATCCTCTGCCTTTGCAAAATGTGCGATGTCATACTTGTAATCATTTAAGACAGCCCTTTGCTTTTCATCGGCATCAGCAGCGGAATTACCGGCAAAATACGCATTTACCACATCAGGCATTCCACCGGTTATAAGATAGGTTCTCAAAAGTTCCGTCATTTTTTTGTGTATAGGCTCAGACACAGGCGTTAAAGAGTCAAAACTATCTTTAAGAATTTGTATTATTTCATCTGAGACCCCCGCCGCCCACAAAAACTCCCTAAAATCCAAGGGATACATATCTATACAATCAACAGACCCCACAGGATAAGAAGTCGGGCGCTTATAATCAATGCCAAGCATAGAACCGGAAGCTATCACACAAAAACGACCATCCTCTCTCCAAAACTTTAAAGAGGTAATGGCCTCAGGGCACTCCTGTATCTCATCCAAAAACAAAAGCGTCTTACCCTGCACAAATCTTGCTTCAGGCAAATATAAAGAAAACACCTTCAAGAGACTGTTTACATCCAAGTCACCTTTAAAAATATCCTTTAAAGTCGGCTGCTTAAGAAAATTTATTTCAATAAACGCCTCAAAGTTTTCCTCAGCAAACGCTCTTGCCGAAAATGTCTTTCCCACCTGCCTCGCTCCCCTAAGCATGAGACACTTCCTGTCGCCTTTGTTTTTCCATTTTACAAGATCATCTGAAACCTTTCTGCGAAGCATACTTACCTCCGTTTTTATACGCTAAATTGGAAAAAAGTGTGTCAACCGGGACACTTGAACAAAAAAAATGCACTAAGTCATATTTTTAAGCTTAAAAATATGCAACTGCACTTATTTATATAGTTTAATTTTATAGAAATCAACGGCAAGTGTGTCAAAAAAAAGAACGGTGCCCCCCGACACCGTTCTTTCCTTATCCGTGATCCCCGCCTCAGCGGATCTCACATCTGATCATCAATCTCTCTTTCTCCGTCTCACAGCCACAGCCGTCACGCCGTCCATCTTTGCAACAGTTTCGAGCATATCTTCCCAGGCTACACTTTCGTTCTCGGTCGTGTAACCAACAATACACCGCATAACGCAATAATATCGCTTACCGTCATGGCTCAACCCCCTTGTTAGTTATTTCAAGTGGTTAACCGCTTCCCGGATTTTTATTCTATAATTCATTTGAACTTATGTCAAACAAAACTTTTTACAGAACTAATTAATTCTGCTGTTACTATTTAGCACCCGGTCAATAGTGTATCAAACGGCACTACGTCCTTTACTGCTTCAGCCGGCGTGATCACAACCTCTCCGTTATCAAGATCGATAAGCTCATACTCATCGCTGCCCATACCGAGCTCCTTCATATAAGAAAGCTGCCTTAAGCCTTTCCGGCTCTCTATCCTCTCCACAAGCGCAGCCCTGTCATCTTCGGAAAGAGCATACACAAGATCGACAGATGCTTTATCGACCGCAAGTATATCAACAGAACCGACGATCCCTATATTCGGCGTCACTACCGGCTCGGCGTTTACGCCTTCGCAGTCGCAAGAAACGGACATATTGCGCATTACATTTACATACGTAACATTTTCCCCGAAATAATCTATGGTCGCCTTGGTTGACTCGCTCATACGCTCCATCAGCTCCTCCTCGGCTATGCTCCACATATCATCCGACCCCTCAGCCGTGTGGATCATCTTCTTACCGATGCGCCCGTCAGCGCAGCCGATGCCGATGTTTTTATTAGATCCTCCGAATCCACCCATCATATGCCCCTTAAAATGTGTAAGCGCAACGAGGCTGTCATAGCTTGTCATGCTCTCGCCCACCGACATTTCGCTAAACCACTTACCGCCCTTAACGGGGAGCATCTTCGTTCCCTTATCATCCATGATATCAACCGGCGCGAAATCCCAGCCGTTTACCTTAAGCGTTTCAAGATGCTGCGGCGTAGTATATCTGTCGCCCTCGTAATATGTGTTCGTCTCAACTATCACCCCTTCCGGGATTTCAGCCGCAAGCAACTCCTTCACCCACTCGCGCGGGATGATATTCGGTCCGTTCTTCTCTCCTGTGTGCAGCTTTACCGCCACCTTGCCTGTGATATTTGCGTTTACCTTTTTATAGATTTTTTTAAGACCCTCCGCAGAAAGATCCCTTGTGAAATATACCTTTGATTTGCTCATGCTCGTTACCTCCGTTGTTGTTTTTAGGGGGGAGAGTGTGTCAGGATGGGGACAGTCCCTTTGTGTCAAAATGGGCAAGCCCATTTTGACACAAAGGGACTGTCCCCATCCTGACACACTCTCCCCCCGATTTTACTACAGGCGCAAGCTTTTGTCATCTTTTGTGCAATAGTATCTTTTTACATTTAGTGCTATAATTACAGGCAGTAATGTGTGTCAGGCAGGGACAGTCCCTTTGTGTCAGTACTGACACCTTGCACTACCCGACATGTACCATAAATAAGGATCCCCTATGGCTCTTATATTCTCATACATAAAAAAACACATAGTCACCTTCATCCTTGCCGTGGCATTTCTGGTCGTTGAAGCTGTGACCGACATCTTCCAGCCGGCGCTGATGTCTCACATCGTAGACGATGGTGTGACAAGGCAGGACACAGGCGCGATAATTTACTACGGTGTAATCATGCTTATCATTGCCGGTATAGGCGCTGCGTCGGCAGTCATAAGAAACATATTCTCGACGAGGCACGCGCAGGCGGTTGCAAAGGATATGCGGCGTGACATTTACAAAAAAACGCAGTCGCTTTCCCTTGAAAATATAGACAAGATCAGCCCTGCCTCCATAATCACGCGCATCACAAACGATGTATCGCAGGTGCAGGATTTCGTGACGGGCTTTACGCGCATTATCTTTAAAGCGCCAATAACCACGATCTCGGCCATCGTTATGATCGTGACGCAGACGCCCTGGCTGGTTCCTACCATGCTTATCGTGATCGCGATCAGTGTATTCATTATGTTTTTGAATATCCGCATCGGTTATCCGAAATTCGCGCGTATGCAGGCAAAGATCGACAAGCTCAATCACGTGGCAAGAGAGTATCTCACAGGCGTGCGTGTCGTGAAAGCCTTCAATGCTTCAAAAAATGAGGAGGCTCGTTTCGACCGGGCCTCGGACAGCCTTAAAAACGCGGGGATTTCGGCAATGCGGACGATGGCAGTGTTTGGACCGCTCATTAATCTTACTGTAAATGTAAGCATCGTTGTCCTCCTCTGGCTCGCGCACGCGCAGGGCGGCGAGCATATCGGGCGCACCATGGCTTCTATCAACTATATGACTCAGATGTTGTTTTCTCTAAATATCATCTCCGGAATCTTTAACCGCGCTATCCGCGCCCTTGCATCCTCAGAGCGTATCGGCGAGATCCTGCATGAAGAACCTGCGCAAAAAATGCCTGACCGGCCGCTGACGCCTGACATCCGGGGTGAGGTCGTTTTTGAAAATGTATCATTTGCCTATCCCGGCTCCGACAAGAACGCTCTTGAAAATATAAGCTTTTCATGCAAACCGGGGCAGACTATCGGCATCATAGGTCCGACGGGTTCCGGAAAATCTACACTCACCTACCTGATTCCGAGATTTTACGATGCCGGCGTCGGGCGAGTCAGTGTTGACGGCGCTGATGTAACGCTAACAGACACAAATATTTTACGCTCGCGCGTAGGAACCGCCGCGCAAAAGGCTCTGCTCTTCACGGGCACGATACGGGACAATCTCCTCTGGGGCAACCCCGATGCCACCGACGAGGAAATAAATACCGCGCTTAAGATTGCCGACGGACTCTCTATAATCGAGAGCTGCGACGGTGGACTTGACGCAGTAATCGGTCAGGGAGGCGTTAATCTCTCCGGCGGGCAGAAGCAGCGGCTTTCTCTTGCAAGAACCTTGCTGAAAAAACCTAAGATACTCATACTCGACGATTGCACGAGCGCTCTCGATGCCACGACGGAAGCAAGGGTTCTCGCAGCCCTTAGGGAATACTCAAAGGATATAACAGTCCTGCTCATAAGCCAGCGGATATCGACCGTGCGGCGCGCAGACAAGATACTCTGCCTTGACAACGGGGTTGTGCAGGGCTTTGATACTCATAAGAATCTACTGGCAGGATGCGGAGAGTATAAAGCTATATATGAATCGCAGATAGGGGGGTAATAGTTTTGTTAGTTTTGCAGCTCATAATTACACATACTAAATCCCTCGCCTGCTGTAAAGCTAAGCGCTTCGCTGAGCCTAAAGTCTCAGCTACGCAGCTTTACAACGCAGGCTCGGGATTTGTATGTGTAATTATGAACCTCAAAACATATAGTTCTCTTCTCACTTCTCAAAGGAGATACATATGGCAGCTTCAAACTTAGCCGCAGGCGCGGCAAATATACCGGGAAAGCATCCCGGCGGCGGCAGACGCCACGGTCAGCCCGTGCAAAAGCCCCGCGACATGAAAGGCACTTTGAGCCGTCTTTTTCAGGTGCTTAAGGGCGACCGCAAGGGACTTGTGCTGATCCTGATCTTTGCGGTACTCTCCTCTGCGTCAGGCATATTTTCACCGCTCATCATCGGGCAGGCTATAAGCGCCATAAGCAACGGAAACGCTGTACTTACATTTATTTTTGTACTGCTTGGCATATACGTCGGATATTTCCTGGTAAATCTCCTGCAGGGTATAATATCGGGAATCTTCTCACAGCGTGTGACATACCGCATTCGGGTCGGTCTGTTTAGAATCATGACCGGGCTGCCGCTTAAATTTTTTGATACAAAGCAGCACGGCGAGCTTATGAGCCGTCTTACAAACGACGTGGACAATATAAGCTCCACTATCGCAGACTCCCTCTCACAGCTGCTCTCAAGCCTGTTTTCCATGATCGGCATCCTTATCGTTATGATACGACTGAGTCTCCCCCTGACGCTCGTTGCGCTCATCGGGACCGCGGCCATCGTTATATTTACAAGGCTCGTGACCAAGGTCACGCGACCTCTTTTCGTAAAGCAGCAAAAAGACTTAGGGCTTTTAAACGGTCAGGTCGAGGAAACTATATCAGGCATATTTATCGTAAAATCCTTCAGCCGAGAAAAGGCCGTGACGCAGGATTTTGAAAAATTAAATGAAAATCTGTCAAAAACCGCTACCGAGGCTCAGACAAAATCCGGAATAATCATGCCCGTTGCAAATGTAATCAACAATGTAAGCTTCGTGGCTATATCGGTGCTTTCCGCAACCCTTGCGGTGCAGGGCATGCTTTCGGTCGGTCTTATAACGAGCTTCCTTCTGTATATACGCCAGTTCTCAAGACCTTTTGTGGAGATATCAAACATTTACAACAACTTCCAGACCGCTATAGCCGGCGCAGAGCGCATTTTTGAGATACTTGACACGACGCCGGAGCCTGCCGACAAGCCCGACGCGCTGCCGGTGAAAGCTCCGAAAGGGGATATTACATTTACAGATGTTGAATTCGGATACAATCCCGAAAAAATGATACTTAAAGGCATTAACCTCCATGTCCCCGCAGGCACGAAGGTAGCTGTCGTAGGCCCCACGGGTGCCGGCAAGACCACGCTCATAAATCTCCTCACAAGGTTTTATGATGTAAATGCCGGCTCCGTCACGCTTGACGGTCACGATCTGCGCGACTATCGCCTTGCGGATCTCAGAAAAGCCTTCGGCGTCGTGCTTCAGGACACGGTGCTTTTTGCCGAGTCCGTACGGTATAATATCGCCTACGGAAATGAAGGCGCGACTATCGAGGACATAAAAAAAGCTGCCCGTATAGCAGGGGCAGATTCTTTTATCGAGCGTATGACGGATGGCTACGACACAGTCCTCTCGCAAAGCGGCGCAGAGCTCTCCCACGGTGAGCGACAGCTACTCACCATTGCGCGCGCCGTTCTGTCCAACGCCCCTATCATGATACTTGATGAGGCAACCAGCTCTGTCGATACCCTTACCGAAAAGAAGATTCAAAATGCGCTGCTGTCCGTCACCGAAGGCCGCACTTCGTTAATCATCGCGCACAGGCTCTCAACAATCCGCGACGCGGATCTTATCATCGTCATCGCCGACGGACGCATCGTCGAGCAGGGAACGCATGATGAGCTGGTTGCGCTCGGAGGACGGTATGCCGCAATGCATGAGGCGCATGTGGGGGAATAAGATGATGAAGGGAAGTGTGTCAACCGGGGACAGTCCCCATCTGACACACTTTGACACAAAGGGACTGTCCCCGGTTGACACACTTTTTTCAAATCAAGCCCTCTGTACTACTCCCCTGTTGATACCTGTAATTCTCTCAATCTCTCTGACCGTTATCCCTTTACTTTTGAGTAAACGCAAAGCATAATCTCTTTGCCTCTTACTATACGATTGCAACTCCGTACCGCTTTGTACTCCCAACAACATTTGCACTAACTTTTGAGTTTTTCGGTCGGTATGATCACGCCCCATGGATTTATCAGCTATATCGTTTGTATTTGATTCATCGATAAATAATTCAAAATTCTTCTTATTTCCCATGGTATCTCTTATTATTTTAATCTGAACTATCGAGTTGTTGTTTTCAAAATATTCCGAATAACTACTCCATTCATAATCCTTTGCAGCGCATATGCCTGCCTTCTTGGGATTATTCAAAATGTATCTGAAAACGGTAAAAAAGTATTTTTCACTCTCAATCGCCTCACTTATATATCGGCTTTGAAACAAATGCCCCACCCTGTCGTATTTTTTATTGTAATACGCAGAATAGCTTACTCCCATTTTTTTCATAAAAAGCGAAACTTCATTTTCCCTGTCACGGATCAGTAAATGAACATGATTGCTCATCAAGCAATAGGCATGTACCTCTATCCCCATTTCCTCACTGTATTTTTTAAGCTTTTTGAGATAATAAATGTAATCGCATCTTTCTTCAAATAATATCTGCCTCCCTACTCCTCTTGTAATAATATGCAAAAATCCGTACTTACTCAGTCTTCTTGCTTGTCTTGGCATAAAACCTACCCCTCCTGTTTTATATTAATAAAAATGTGAAATAAAAAGAAATGATTGCCGTTTAGTACCCATACATAGGTGTGTCAAAATGTGTCAGGTGGGGACTGTCCCCGATTGACACACTTGAACGCACATAATTGCTGAATAATAAACAAAAACAAGAAATGTAATGTATAAGCTTAGAATGCTTATGCAATTAAACTATCGCGAAGCGATTGTGTTATAATAACACAAAATAAAAAAATGTAAAGGGCTAAATCAAAAATGATCATCATCGAACAACTCAAACTGCCTATAGGACATACAAAACAAGATCTGACCGCACTGGTGTGTAAAAAACTGGGAATAAAAGATACAGATAAATGTCCCTCCTATGAAATAATAAAGCGCTCTATTGATGCCCGTAAAAAGCCGGATATTTTCTTTGTATACAATGCTGTTGTGACTGATACGGCTTTTCGTCTATCCAAAAAAGCAGACAAGAAATGTGTCAGGCAGGGGACAGTCCCTTTGTGTCAAAAGGTGTCAGATGGGGACAGTCCCCCTCTGACACCTTTTGACACAAAGGGACTGTCCCCTGCTGACACACTTTCCCCGGTAGTTGTCGGCTTCGGGCCTGCCGGTATGTTTGCGGCGCTTGTTCTTGCGAAAGCCGGTCTGAAGCCCGTCGTGTTGGAGCGCGGCAGCAGCGTGGATAAAAGAATGCACGACGTAGAGGGCTTCTTTAGCGGAAAGGAGCTTGACGAAAACTCAAATGTCCAGTTTGGCGAGGGCGGAGCAGGTACATTTTCAGACGGAAAGCTAAATACGGGTGTCGGCGCGCAGGGTGGGCGCAGCCGCTTTGTTTTGGAAACCTTTGTCCGGCACGGAGCGCCCGAGGATATTCTGATCGATAACAAGCCGCATATCGGAACTGATATTTTGGTAAATGTCGTAAAAAATATACGTGAAGAAATCCGCTCGCTGGGCGGCGAGGTGTTTTTTGATTCGTGCCTGACTGATATAGATATCAGCAATAAAGGTCAGGTGCGGGCCGTGCGTTTTGAAAACACACGAACAGGCGAGGTTTGTGAAATCGCGGCAAGTGCCGTATGTCTTGCGATAGGTCACAGCGCTCGTGATACATTTGCTTGGCTATATGAAAAGAAAATACCGATGCAGCAAAAAGCATTTGCCGTTGGCTTGAGGATCGAGCACCCCCAGACTCTTATCGATGCCAATATGTACGGAGCGAATCACGCTGAGCTTCGAGAAAGATTTGACCTCCCTGCCGCCGACTACAAGCTGACAGCGCACACAAAAAACGGGCGCGGGGTGTATTCCTTTTGTATGTGCCCCGGCGGCTATGTGGTTAACTCCTCGTCCGAGAAAAACATGACCGCAGTAAACGGAATGAGCTACCATGCCCGCGACTCACGAAATGCAAACGCTGCTCTTATCGTAACGGTTTCGGGAAGTGATTTCGGTGAAAATGTCCTTGACGGGGTCGAATTCCAAAGAAAGCTCGAAGCCGCCGCCTTCCGTGAGGGGCACGGAAATGTGCCGGTCCAACTTTTGTCAGACTTTAAAGCCGGTCGCATAAGCACGGGCTTTGCTGAGGTAGAGCCCTGCATAAAAGGAGCGTACCGCTTCGGAAACTTACGCAGCGTGTTGCCGGACTTTATTTCGGATTCAATAATTGAGTGCATGGAATATTTCAATAAAAAAATACCCGGCTTCGATATGCCGGGCGCTTGCTTGTCGGGCGTGGAATCCAGGACGTCTTCACCTGTAAGGATACTGCGTGGCGACGGCGGTATGTCGGAAATCTCCGGGCTTTTCCCTTGCGGAGAGGGCGCAGGCTACGCCGGCGGTATCATGTCAGCCGCAATTGACGGAGTAAAATGCGCAGAAACTATAGTGTGTCAAATGGGGACAGTCCCTTTGTGTCAGGACTGACACAAAGGGACTGTCCCCGCTTGACACACTTGGCCTGTACCGGAACCGTCATACTACCCCCTCCCGGCAATCGCCCCGCTTGTCCACGCCCACTGCAGATTATACCCACCACAGGGACCGTCGATATCCGCCAGCTCTCCTGCAATAAACAAACCGGGAGTTTCCTTCACCTGCATAGTTTCCGGATCGAGCCGGCTCAAATCAACGCCGCCTCTGCAGACCTGAGCGTGATCAAAGCCATACGTTTCTTTTATCTCAAGCTCCCATTTTTTACATTTAGTAAGCAACTGCCCGACCCTTGTCATTCCGATATCTCCCGTTCTTTTTTCGGCAGAAATACCGAGGCTGCGCGCGACGGCTGTGAGCAGCTTTACGGGAATCAGCCCGCCGAAAAAGCCGTAAATCTTCCTCTCCTGCATCAGGTCATATTTTTTCTCAATAAAATCCTCACACTGCTCTTTTGTAATATCCGGCAAAAGGTCAAGGTGCGCCGACACGAGTCTGCCCTCATGCAATGCCTCGGACACATTTCCGCTTACATTAAATACAGGTATGCCCGAAATCCCGTCGTCTGTAAATTGCACTTCACCCGTATCTTCACCGACTACCTTTCCGCCGGCCATGATCTCAACCCTCGTTATATGCCGCACCCCTGATGCCGGCTTGCAGGAATCGTCCCGGCACTTAAGCTTTACGAGCGACGGCAGAGGAGTCTTAACATTTAACCCAAGCTTTTTTGCAAGCTCTATGCCGGATCCATCGCTTCCCGTTTTGGGCGCAGCACAAAGCCCCGTCGCCAGAATAAGTTTTTTTGTAAATATATCATGCTCCGTGATTCTTTCTGCCGCATCTTGTTTTTTCAAGGTAACTAAGCTTAGTTTCAAGGTGTCCCCGTCTGACACACTCTTAACGCCGGTATCCGCCATAATCTCTACCCCCAGTCTTTTCATCTCGTCCCAAAGTGCATTTCTCACGGAAAGAGCCGTGCATGAATAAGGATAAATATACCCCCCTTTGTTTCTGACGGGAACCCCCAATGAATCAAAAAAAGCAAGAGTTTCTTCAACGCCGAAGCTTTCCAGCGCACTCTTTAAAAAGTCGGTTTTATATTTATCCGTAAATCCGTAATCCTCTGCCTTTACCGTCTCGTGCGTCAGATTACACCTGCCGTTACCTGTCTGAAGTATCTTCTTTCCTGGCTCAGACCTGTGTTCGATAACACACACCTTCGAAGCTCCCCGAGCCGCAAAAATAGCGGCAGTCATCCCTGCCGCTCCCGCACCTATAACAACCACGTCAAATTTTTCTTTCATTACGAAACCTCACTCAGAGAAATCTTCGCTTCGCTTAAAAAGCTTAACATAATCAGATCTTGTATCCGCGATATGATAAACAAAAATCTCATCGCCGATAACTTTATATATCGCAACCTGCTTTTCGCATATCACAAGTCTGTAACCTCTTTCATTTAGCCACTCACCATGAGTAAAAGAACCTGATTCAGGATTGTCTTCAAGTCTTTCCAAGATATCTAATATATGATTACTCACTTTCAGTGCCGTATCTACACCAACCTCCAATAAGTAGTAATCCTCTATTCTTTTCAAATCTTCCCACGCTGTCGGTAATATATTAACTTTATACTTCACTGACTCTTTCCCTCAATTTCTTTCTCGCCTCTGAAATACAAAGCACCGGCTTTCCGTCTAACCTTTCCTGTTCAGCCTGTATTACTTTTTCCCTGAGCTTTAACATCTGCTCTCGTTTTTCAAATGCTTCTATGCTCATGAGTACTATATCACCATCGCCGTTTTTCGTGATGTAAATCGGCTCATTTGTTTTTTTTGCCAACTCGGCAATAGCGGAATAATTATTTCTGAGTGTAGCTGATGCTTTAATGATCATATTCATTAACCTCATATATCGTAATATTGATATAATTATGCTTTATTTTTGATATGTTGTAAATTGTGTCAAAGGACATCACGCTTTAATTACCTCGTTATCCCCAGCCCCGCAAGCACCGCTTCCTGCTTCTCTTCCATGACCTTCGCCTCGTCCGGCTCCTCATGGTCATACCCGAAGAGATGAAACATGCTGTGCGCCACAAGAAAGCCCAGCTCCCTTAGCTCGGTGTGACCGTATTCGGCCGCCTGTTCCTTTACCTTATCGGCGGAAATAATCATATCGCCAAGCATAAGCTCACCCGTATCGGGATTGAAAAACTCAGCGCAAAAATCATCTTCTTCATTTATACTTGAAAAATCCCCGGGAGCTTCGAACTCTATAGCGGGAAACGAGAGCACATCCGTAGTCTTGTCGATCCCCCTGAACTCCCGGTTTATCCTGTGCACCTCGTCTCCGCCGGCAATCGTAACATTTACCTCTGCTTCAAAGGGACATCCGACAGACGCAAGCGCCGCCTCGATAACACGCCTGACGGTCGACTCAATGTCACTGACATCAAGCAGGATATCCGTTTCGTTTTCAATATATACACTCATTTCAAAACTCCTATGTGTACCGGATGACAAGAGTGTGTCAAACGTGGACAGACCAAGTGTGTCCCCGCTTGACACACTCTTGCCATTATTTACCCTCTGCGTTTCACATGTCTCTTCTCATACTCCTCATACGCCTTCACGATCCTCTGCACCAGCGGATGCCTCACTACATCCTTGTTGGTCAGATTGGCAAAGCCTATCTCCTCTACCTTGCCTAAAACCCGAAGCGCCTCATCAAGACCCGACTTTGTACTCTCCGGCAGGTCCTTCTGGGACTGATCGCCTGTGACCACTACCTGAGAGCCGAAGCCGATGCGCGTCAGAAACATCTTCATCTGGGACGGCGTGGTGTTCTGAGCTTCATCAAGTATAATAAATGCATTATCAAGTGTCCTTCCGCGCATATACGCGAGCGGAGCCACCTCGATAAGCCCCTTTTCCATATTCAGGTTAAAGCTCTCGGCGCCCATGATTTCAAAAAGAGCATCATAAAGAGGCCGCAGATAAGGATCAACCTTGCTCTGCAGATCACCGGGCAGGAATCCGAGCTTCTCGCCGGCCTCTATCGCAGGCCTTGTGAGAATTATCCTTTCTACCTCTTTTTTCTTAAATGCGGTGATAGCCATAGCCATGGCAAGATAGGTCTTTCCCGTTCCCGCAGGTCCGAGTCCGAAAACTATCATGCGCTTTCTCATAAGATCTACATAGGTTTTCTGACCGAGAGTCTTAGGCTTTATCGTCTTCCCTGAAAATGTACGGCATATGATATCCTTATCTATCTCTGTTATGGCTGCCGTATTTTCGGATCCGGCCATATCTATGGCATAATCAACCGTTTGTTCATTTATGGCACTCCCCGACTCTGCGAGGGAAAGAAGAGTTTTTAAGACCTCTACGGCTTTACCTGTTCCGTCCTTTTCGCCAAGCACCTTAACGCCTGAATCCCGTGAGATCACAGACACATCAAAAGCACGCTCGATCCTTTTTACATTTGAATCAAGCGCGCCGAAAACCTGCCCCGCGAACTGTGCGGGAATATCAACATTGGCCTCAATAACAGTCATAAAGTTACTCCGCTCTGCCTCCGAGCTCCTTGTCAAGCAGATAAAGCGCCTGCTTATCATCTCCGAAAAGCTCCATCTTGTCTACGAGCTCCTGAGCATTTTTCTCCTCCTCGCACTGCTCCTCTATGAACCATCCGAGGAAATTCTTAGTACGGTAGTCATTTGCCTTGTCCGCCGCCTCATAAATCTTATTGATAAGATCCGTAACGTACTGCTCATGCTTAAGAGCCATAGAGAGAGGCGCCTTTATCGACTTAAATGACGTCGCCGGCGCATCTATAGCTCCGAGCTTTACCTTTTCGTTGTTATCGTGAAGATATGCATAAAACTTCATGGCATGCTCCTGCTCCTCACGCGCCTGCGTCTCATACCAGTGAGCAAAGCCGTCAAGCCCCTTGTCTGCATAGTAATTCGCTATATCAAGATAAAGATATGCGGAATAAAACTCCTTTGTGATCTGGTCGTTTATGAGATCCCTGACTTTCTTATCCATAATGTGTCACCTCCGTTTTTTGTTTTATCTATTATATATCTTATGAAAAAACAATACAACCGCTTGCTTGTATACGGTTGAGAAAGTGTGTCAAATGAGGACATCCTCTCCATCCTATCCATATCACTGCATCTCATCCAGCTTTTCTTCTAATCCGGACAGATCTACCTCACACTCATTGTCCCATATAGCTACCGGTATCTTGGTATTAAAACCGTATATTGCCGGGAATGCCCCGTTTGCAATATCATACACAAGAACCTTTCTCTCATCGGGATCCACGATCCAATACTCCCTCACTCCGGCATCGGTGTATTTCTGATTCTTAAGGTTCATATCTTTTTTTCGTGTTGACGGGGAAAGTATCTCTATACAAAGATCCGGTGCTCCTATGCCTCTTTCTTTCGTATAGCCTGACCTTTTACATATCACAAGAACATCCGGCTGAACCAAGGTTTTATCGTCACGATCAAGCTGGATATCAAACGGCGCCGTGAAAACCTGACACTTGCCGTTCTTCTTTTTTATATAATCCATAAGCGCATATGTAATCTCTGCTGAAATAATCTGATGCGCTGCGGACGGCGCGCCCATGTCATAAAACACCCCATTTATCAGCTCCGCCCTGACATCCTCCGGCAAATCCAGATAATCATCAACAGTATAGCTCCCCTGATTAGGCCACTCCCACGGCTTAACCGGATCCCGACTGCTTGAGTACGACACCTGAGCCTCACTTACCATAAGATAATCATCCTCTTTGTATGCTCCATATCCGGTATTCTTAAAGATTCTTTCCAGGGCAAGCACGGTTCCATGCCTGGGTCTCTTTGTTATCCCTGAAAATATCTTCTGCACGGTCCCTATAGGCACTCCGCTCAATTTCGCTATCTGCTCGCACGAATAACCGGCTTCTTTCTTCTTTTCAATCATTTCTTTTACATTCATGGCAGACTCCTTTTTAACACAGAACCATTATACCATTTTTCAGCCATTATTCAACCTTTTTTTTGTTTTATATTATAAAAATATTCCATTTTCACGCTTTATTTATCCATTAGTCTTGTATCAATTACATCTCTTTGTTATAATAACCGGGCTGCTATCCCTTTAAAGAAACAGAAAAACCCCGGAGAAAACATAAACCGCTCCGAGGTTTTTCGCTTGCAATGGAATATCGTTATTTCATACGACAGTGTATCATAAAATGCGAGCATATACGATATAATTATGAATAAATTTTACCACCTGTTCTCAAACGGAGGTCTTCCCCCGTTATTCTCCCATGGGCGCTCCCAGCCGTTTCCGCCCTCGGGTCTGAATCCGTAATCATAACCTTCTGGTCTTGTGCGATCCTGCGGCGCGCCGTAAGAGTAGTCCGACTCATAGCTGTAGTCAGACTCCGATGTATACCCGCTGTCTGTTGTTACATTTGCAGAATCGGTTTCATAGCTGTCAGAATCCGTAAAATCAGGTCTGATGACTCCCCAGTAGCCCATACTGCTGAAATTGT
This sequence comes from uncultured Lachnospiraceae bacterium, assembly GCA_902784165.1. GTDB lineage: Bacteria > Bacillota > Clostridia > Lachnospirales > Lachnospiraceae > UBA4285. The sequence continues at coordinate 15,344 of CACZTL010000037.1, forward strand.
ATCCGCTAACCTTCTGAACATATGAACCTCCCCAGTTCTGATGATACGACTCGTTATCGCCTGTGTAAATGGCTACATGACCGTAGGATCCTCCTGTGTACACCAATATGTCGCCGGGCTGAGGCTCGGCGCCTTCGATACGCTCCCATCCGTCGGGAAGCGCATTGTATGTGTATGTATTAGCGTTTCCACGTACCGGAGTCACGCCGAGATAGTCGTAATACGCCTTTATAAGGTCTACACACTGATTGCCGTACGCCCCGTCGTAATCGATTCCCTGACCTTCGTATGACTTTACCCAGTTAACCGCATCCGCTGCGGAAAGTCCGTTGGTAGAGGCAAAAGCCGTGATCTGTGTCGCACCAAGCATAACCGGTGCCGTCGCGCAGATACCTGCTGCCGGGATTACAAGCTTCTTCACTAAAGATTTAATTTTCATGATAATTCACTCCTTGATATACTTATTATTTTTATTTACAAATCTTTCCGGCTGAGTGTGTCAGTTTGGGGACAGTCCCTTTGTGTCAAAAGGGGTGCGCCCCTTTTGACACAAAGGGACTGTCCCCAAACTGACACACTCAACAATTTAAGCTGCGCTTAAGGAACGCATGATACAATATCATCGTCTTCAAAAAGCACTTCGCTTATCTGTTTCACAGTTGTTAAGATAACATTGTATTATGTAATAAAAATGTAATATTTATGTAACATTTGTGAAGTTTGAAATAAAAAATGTCCTTACATGACATCGTCACGCAAGAACATTTTTTTAATTCTTTGTTTCATTTACCATCACGCCCTGAACCACGAGTCTTAGCTTATATCCTGTCTGGATATCACAACTCGAGAGCGTAACTATTTTGGATGCTTTTGAAATATCAACTCCTGTATCATAGAAGGAATATGACTTCCATTTCTTTGCATACTCCTGCAGCTCTTCATCGGTACTGAAATTTATCGTATATGTATCACCCGTAGGGCTTGGCGTATACACAGAGAAAATCTTGTATTCCTGCACGGAATCAGGCGTGTATATATAGAAGGTATCGTTTCCTGCTTCCTTATAAAACGAGGAATCCCTGTATTTGTCATTATCGGAAAACATGGTTCCGTCGCCCATATGATGTCCGTAAAGGATTATGTGGCGAGCACCCATCCCCTCTTCTATATTGGTATCGATATACACCGTACCTGCACGACTGTACGCTCCGTCAAAGCCGCGATGCAGATAATACTCGTTCGAGGCGTCATTTAACCTTTGAACGATAGGCAGCTTCTGGTTGATCGCCGGTATATAAATGAGTCCTTTCGCATCCGGGTTCATAGCCAGCGCCGCCTGATGATTATAGGAAAATGTCTCTTCCTGCGGCTGTGTTTCTCCCGTTCCTGCCGTTTCCGTCTGCGGTTCGGTCTTTATTATAGAAGATACGGCATTTTCCGTAATATCACGTGAATGCTTATACTCCATCTGCGTCCGGATAATATTTATCAAAGCGATAGTCAGCACGACCGCGCAGCCGATTATTATAAGTATAAAGGGCAGTGCTGATTTTTTCTTTTTTTTAGGTTTTTCAGGCTTTGTTTCCTGATCGTTATTGTTGCCCATCTTTATGTCTCCAAATTACGCCTTCCCGGCAGATCCAAACAGCTCTATCTTGTCACGTACAACCTGCTTTATTCCTTCTACTCCGGGTTTAAGAACCTTCCTGGGATCAAATCCCTTACCTTCAAGGTCCTTACCTTCTTCAATATACTTTCTTACAGCAGCCGTAAATGCGATCTGGCACTCTGTATTTACATTTATCTTAGCAACACCAAGATTTATAGCCTGCTTAACCATATCCGCAGGTATTCCCGTACCGCCGTGAAGGACGAGAGGCAGATCTCCCGTTTTTTCCTTTACGCTCTCAAGAACGTCAAATCTGAGTCCGGGCCAGTTCTCAGGGTACTTTCCATGAATATTTCCGATGCCTGCTGCAAGAAGATCCACACCGAGATCAGCTATAGCCTTGCATTCATCAGGATCCGCGCACTCGCCCATACCTACGACGCCGTCTTCCTCGCCGCCGATAGCGCCTACCTCAGCTTCAAGAGACATACCCTTGTCGGCACATATCTTAACGAGCTCTTTGGTTTTCTCAACATTTTCCTCGATAGGATATGAAGAACCGTCAAACATGATAGATGAAAAGCCTGCTTCTATACACTTCAGGCAGCCCTCGTAAGTTCCGTGATCAAGGTGGAGAGCAACCGGCACCGTAATTCCGAGAGAATCGACCATCGCGTCTGCCATAGCCGCAACCGTCTTAAATCCGCCCATATACTTACCGGCACCCTCAGAAACACCGAGAATAACGGGAGACTTCATCTCTTCGGCTGTCTCAAGGATAGCCTTCGTCCACTCTAAGTTGTTTATATTAAAATGTCCTACTGCGTAATGGCCCGCAACGGCCTTTGTAAGCATATCTTTTACATTTACTAACATAATCTTCGTCCTTGTCCTTTCTTAATATATTTTTACCGGGTGTGCCGGTTATCACATCTTCTCAGGCTCGGGATAATCCGTACCGAATGTATCAACCGTAACCGTCTTCATCACCTGAGACTCCATCGGCTTATCAAGCGGATTTGTATTTACCGCCGCAATCTTGTCAAGCACATCCTCACCCTCTATAAGCTTTCCGAATGCGGCATACTGTCCGTCCAGATGTGGAGAATCCTTGTGCATGATAAAGAACTGAGAGCCTCCGGAATTATACTCACCGGCTCTCGCCATAGAAAGAACGCCTCTTGTATGCTTAAGATCATTCTTTACATTATTCATATAAAACTCACCCTTGATGCGGTAACCGGGGCCTCCGGTTCCGTTTCCCTCGGGGCAGCCGCCCTGGATCATAAATCCGGGGATCACACGGTGAAATGTGAGACCGTCATAAAAGCCTTTCTTGATAAGACTGATAAAGTTATTAACTGATATAGGCGCGATACCGGGATAAAGCTCAAGCTTCATCACGCCGCCGTCTTCCATTGTAATCGTAACTATAGGATTTTGTTCCATTTTATCTATCTCCTTTAAAATGTGACAAGGTACGCGCATCTTTCGTGTTCGTGCGCCGGATGGGGACAGTCCCTGTCTGACACACAAAACCAAAAAACACTTCCCTGACACCCTATTTTATTATTTGCTGTTTATTATAACATTTTATTTAATAATTATGTAGGGTGAAATGTGAAAATTTTACACTTTTCAAAAAAAAACTTTACTCTAAACAATAACTAAAAAAGTGCCTCGAGAACCGTTCCCGTGACACTTATTCATAAAATGCAACTGATAAATCTAATGCGACGAATTAATCAACCATTTTCTTCTTCATCATGACCGCAGCAGCTACAATCCCGATACCTGCCGCTACTGCTGCAAATGTGACAATACCGGTAATGTTATAATCTCCGGTAGCCGGTGCTGACACTGAATTTGCAGAAGCACTATTACCGCCTTCTGACCTTCTTACTGCCGGCGAATAAACAGGAGCCTTTGCTGCATTTTGTGATGATGCGCTGCCATTTGCAGCTATGCGTGTTGAAGGCTGAGACGGTGCTGCTTTCTTCACATCCGCAATAACGTCTGTTGCAGTATTATCCTTCGTATCCGCTTTATCCGCTTCTTTATCATCCTTTGCGGTCGCCTGAACGTCACCTGATACAACAGAAGCTTCCGGCTGAACACTGTCGCCGGCTGCATCGGCAGCGCTTAATTCCTCTTTGCTTTCCGTTTTAGCCTCGCCGCCGGTTGCCTCTTCACCTTCCGATCCCGGATAAAACTCTGCAAGAACCTTCTCTTGGTACTCTTCGTCCCCGGCAGGCTCTGCCTCCTCATTTGTGCTTCCTAACGCAACAACTCCTGAATTAAACGTATCTGCTACTATCCTTACATCATAATACGGCATAATAAAGCGATTATTTGACCCCTCGACCATAATGGTTTCTGTCATATCCCGGCCATCACTTACTCTTTCGATCCTGTAGTAAGCTGTTACGAAAGCTTTTAAACCTTCATCCCCTGAAATCTCCGGCTGAACAGTTGTAATCTCTACCTCATCACCGGGAACAGCCGACTCAGGAAGCGCTGCAAGACCGCCTGTAGCGTCTTCTATTGCAAATGCTGTTTCTTCCCCCAAGACAATTTCGCTATCAAGTACTTTGGAATATGACCCTACCAATTTTTCCTGAACTATCCGTATATCATAATCCGGAACAGTTACCGTCTTACTTTCTTCATCAAAGACATCAGCAGTTACATTTGCATAGATGTCGTCCAGCCTGTGAATCGAAACGTCACTATGACCAAAAAAAACAACTTCATCATCTTCGCCATGATAAGATCTGATATAATCGCTTACGTCAATAACGTCTCCTGTTTTTGCAACCGTATAAGTAAAATCATTTAAAACGACATGCTCATCACTACTGATAAAAACTGCATTTACAGAAAAAACATTTCCTGCGAGCTCATCTGCTCTGACGCTTATTTTTTCATCACTCAATTCGCCGTCAACTATTTCATAGCCGCTATTTGCTGAGCCGGCTTTCAACTCCCAGTAGGCAAATCTGTATCCGTCATAAGGCTTTGCCTCTATAGTGAAAACCTCACCTACATCTACACGGTCTGTAGCGCTTGATATAATCTCACCCCTGTCATTTTCCTTTATATTCAACTTCAAAGAATCTGACTCAGTCGCCATAACTGTCGACGGAACGCCGGCTAAAGGTGCAGCTGCCGCAACTCCCGTCATCAACGCAGAGGCTGCAAGCAGCCCGATCTTTTTCATCTTCTTCATAACAAAACTCCTTTCCTTAAAATCGGTTTAAATATTCACACACCTTCAAACTTTCATCATAGCTATTTCATAGGAGATTGTACCACTTCTATTCGAGTTTGTCATCACCCCCCCCTCCGTTTGTTTTACACTTTTTTCATAATTTTATTTATTGCGTATATATGTGTCAAACGGGTACAGACAACAAAAAAAGAGCATCATGCCCCCTCGCATGATACTCTTCCGATCCGTCCCCTGCCTTACATCAATCTTCCTTCTTCATCCGTCTGATTTTCACAACTCCTGCTGCGCCTGCGACTGCCGCTGCGATACCTGCTGCCATCCACAATGGCGAGTTATCACTTTCACCTGTTTGTGGCGCTGCGGTCGCTCCCGTTACTGCCGGCGCCGCTCCTGACGCATAAGAAGAGACAACCGAAGGCTTTGCCGTCACATTGGCCCCGCTCTTAGTTCCGCCGGCAACAGCCTCTGCCTTTTCCAAGGTTACAATCACTTCATACTCTCGCTCTGTATCCTTGGCCTTAATTACGGAAACGCTTTCATCACTGCTTGTAAGCTTTGTCTTGTAAATCTCATCTTGATACAATTCACTTGTAAGAGTGATCTCACCCGGCAGCTTATAACCCGCAGGAACCGAATCAAACTTTAAATGCGACTTTATCATATCCGGAGATGAACCACCGAGAAATACTCCGTAGTTGTGCGTTATCTTGCTTCCCTCCGGGTAAAAACTGGAGGCTTCGAAAAGAGACGCCTTTTCGCCTTCATATTTCTCCGAATCGACCTTGTAAGAAACCTTCTTGGTCAAGTCCTTGCCATCGGAATCCAAAAACTTCACATTTATCTCAACAGGATATAGCTGCGCCCAGGATTTACTGACTTTTCCGAACTCTGCTGAGATATAATATTCTCCTGCTTCCAGGCTGTCAAATGTGCCGTCTTCCTTGATATTCACTTTTTCCGTGATATCATTGCCCTCGGCATCCTTCACTATCCACCTTACAAAGCCGTATCCTTCATCAGCTTCATACGAAAGCGTCATTTTTACATCCTCAACCCCGACATCCGTATTCATGGAAATCTTGCCGCCTTCCGTCTGAATCAGATAATGAGCTAATTTCACATTTAAGGGTGCCCACTTCCATGAGGCAATCTCGATAACGATATCATGGTCCGGCATTACGATATCACCTTCCCACGCATGGTCATGACCTAAAAATCCGTCTATCCTTTTGATCTCCTCGCCTGTAGAAGCATTTTTAATTATGATGCAGTTAAGATCCCTTTCAGTTGCCGAAGTTGACGTATCCACCTTCAGATGCACTTTCTCTCCCACTTTAGCAGATGTCTTGTCTATCTCTGCTGTGATATCATCATATCGCTTTTCTATGGAAATGTTATGGGGCTCGGTCGGTACAAATATTGCTTTTATATTTAAATTTGAAGGATGATCAAATGTGGAGTACACCACCGTAACCCCGTCTTCTCCTGTTTCGTAAGATGTCGTTTTTAAAATATCATCCGTGATCCCCACTCCTTCTGAGGCATACCATTTTAAAAACCTGTAGCCCGGAGCCGGAACGGCCTTCATTCGTATCAGATGCTCTTCTCCGTAACTGCTATACGATACCCTTATCCCGTATGAGCCCTCAGGGAAATCATTCCCCGGCAATATTTCTTTAAGATTTACCAACTCGTCAGCATTGTCAACATATATCCTTCCTCCCTCTGTCTGCTCCGTCTTTAATAAATAAATATGGTAATCCTCACCATCATAAACCGGCGGAGGCGGCACAGATGACCACTCCTCAGAGGTATATGCGTAAATCCTTATATCATAATCCGGCATAATAAAGCTTTCATCGAGTTCATGCATCCGTTTCTCTCCCAAGAGCTCTTCGGTTACATCGCTTCCATCACTTATTTTTTCTATATGAAACCTACTCCAAAAACCGGCTTCAGTACCTCGTACAGCTTTGATCGTGACGGTATCTCCTGCTTTTGCCTCAGATTTATCTGCAATTACCTGACCAAACTTCTCAAACTCATCAGATCCTATCACTCTCTTGCTGACCCATTCGATAGCCTCTGTTTGTATAGAATATGTCTCCTTAACTCCCTCCTGCACCTGCGCCTCATCCGCAAACGCAACCCCGGGCATCACTCCCGCGCAAACCAAACCGCACATAGCACCGGCAGCTGCCGCGATACCGAAAAATCTCCTGATTCCTTTCTTCATAACACACTCCTTTCCTTAAACTTTCTACTTAAGCGTCAGTTTCCCTCTGACACACTTCATACTCCCAAGTGTTACTATAACAGTGAAAATTATACCAACTCTATCCGATATTGTCACCCCCCCCTCCCCATTAAAATAATATTTTTTTATAGTTTTGATATATACTTCAAAGTGTGTCAAAACTCACAAAAAAAAGAGCGCCATGCCCCCTCGCACGACACTCTTCCTAATTATCAATAATTCTCCTCATGCACCTCAAAGAACGACTGCGGATGAGCGCACACGGGACAGACCTCAGGCGCCTGTGTTCCGACCACGATATGACCGCAGTTTCTGCACTCCCAAACCTTAACCTCGCTCTTCTTAAATACCTCCTGCATCTCTACATTCTTAAGAAGCGCGCGGTATCTTTCCTCATGATGCTTCTCTATCTCACCGACCATACGGAACTTAGCGGCAAGCTCAGGGAAACCTTCCTCCTCAGCTGTCTTTGCAAAGCCCTCATACATATCCGTCCACTCGTAGTTCTCACCTTCAGCCGCAGCTGCCAGGTTCTCCGTCGTCGTGCCGATTCCGTTTAACTCCTTGAACCAGATCTTAGCATGCTCCTTCTCATTATCTGCCGTCTTAAGGAAAAGAGCTGCGATCTGCTCAAAGCCTTCCTTCTTAGCCTTGGATGCGAAATACGTATACTTATTTCTTGCCTGCGACTCTCCTGCAAATGCCGCCTGCAGATTCTTCTCCGTCTGAGTGCCTGCATAAGGGTTAGACTTGCCCTCTTCAACAAGCTCTAAGCTATCACCCTTCATTCCGCACTTAGGACAGACTGCTGTCTCGAGACTTTCCGCTTCAAATACCTCTCCGCATACCTTACATCTTACTTTAACCATTTTTGTTTCCTCCTTTTTTGTCTTTTGTTTTTCTGCAAATGTTTCCGAAGCTTCTTTTAGATTCTGCGCCATGTTCCTGATGCGCTCTGCTCCCACGCGTGCGCTCACTGCACCTGCCGTAAGGACACTTGTTGCCGCCGCAGCCAGCGCCTCTCTTATAGAGCTTGCCGAAGATGAGGCTCCGTGCGCCGAACCTGACGACGAAGCGCCTGAGCTTTCGTCCGCCGATTGCTTATCCGTACCTGCGGCACTCCCTGTCGAAGCATCCCTGAATGCCGCTCCCGGGGTCACGTCCTCACGCTCCCCGGCATGACGGATACCCGTATAAGCTGCAACATTTTCATCGGTCGTAACAATATCGTCATAAGACAGCTCATGAACGGAGGTCTTACCCGTCACTCGCGCAAACATCTTCAGCTCATCATTTGATACCCTGAGGAAATTTGCTACGCGCGCCGCCGCCTTTTCCACGTCAAGACGCTTGCGAAGCTCGGGATCCTGTGTGGCGATACCAACCGGACACTTGCCCGAACCGCATATCCTGTACTGCTGACACGCCGCCGCTATAAGCGCCGCACTCGCTATCGCCACCGCGTCGGCGCCCATGGCAAGCGCCTTCGCAAAATCCGAAGACACGCGAAGACCGCCTGTTATGATAAGCGCCGCCTCTGACCCTGCCAGGTCAAGAAACTTACGCGCCCTTGCAAGCGCAAAAAGAGTCGGCACAGAGGTGTTGTCACGAAGCATAAGCGGACTCGATCCCGTCGCGCCGCCGCGTCCGTCTATCGTAATGAAATCAGCTCCCGAATAAATGCACCACGCCAGATCCTGCTCTATATGACCTGCCGCGATCTTCACGCCCACCGGTCTGCCGCCCGATCTTTCGCGAAGCATATCTACCATGGACTTAAGATCCTCTTTCGTCTTTATTTCGGGAAAACGTGAAGGGCTCTGTATATCCTCGCCTTCTTTTTTGCCCCGAAGCGCCGCTATTTCCGGCGTAACCTTTTCTCCGGGCAAATGTCCGCCCATGCCGGGCTTTGTGCCCTGACCGATCTTTATCTCGATCGCATCGGCATTTTTAAGACTTTCCTCCGTCACACTGTACTTATTTGGTACATATTCAAATATGTACTTATAAGAAGCAGCTCTCTCCTCCGGAAGAATGCCTCCCTCGCCGCTGCACATGGCAGTCTTAACCGCCGCACTCCCCTTTGCAAGCGCAACCTTGATTTCTTTAGAGAGCGCCCCGAAGGACATATGGGAAATAAATACCGGACTCTCAAGCTCCATCGGCTGCCTTGCATTTTTTCCGATAACGGTTTTTGTCGACACCTGCGCTCCGTCATCGAGCGGTGCCGGATCAAGCTGCGCCCCGAGAAGCAATACATCTTCCCAGTCAGGCATAGGAAGCTGCGTCCCCATCGCAGCATCAAGACGCTTCCCCGTCACGGCCATATCATGAATCTCATCCATGTGCCTCGCAGTTTTATCGCTGCGGTACGTAGCCTCATCATACGCAAGCTCGCCTGCCGGTATTACGGATTCGCCCGAAGTTTCCGGCTCATCCTCAAGCTTTACAAACTTAGCCTGCGGCGCCTTGCAGAGCGGACACGCCTCCAGCTCGGAAAACGGCTTGCCCTTCTGCTCTTCGTCATAGATATATCCGCAGACCGTACACTGATATCTCGCCATCACATCACCTCCTTAAGTAATTGTGTTCAACACATTAAATTATACCACCACCCCTTTTTTTATTCAATAACAATTCCTATTATTAGTATATGCTAACTCGAATTAAAAGTGTGTCATGAACTACCCCTTTTAATTTCCTTACTCCTGGGTTATAATGAAAAGCAAATCAATTTTCAATGTTCACGGAGGCTTCCCATGGCGGATTTCGATATAAATAAACCATCACATGTACATTTCATAGGCATAGGCGGCGCCAGCATGAGCGGACTGGCAGAGATCCTTCTTACAAAGGGCTTCACCGTCACCGGATCGGACCTCGACCCCGGAAAGGCATGCAAGCCGCTTGAAGCAAAGGGCGTAAAGATAAGCTACCCACAGGCAGCAGAAAATATTAACGACGACATAGATTATGTGGTATATACCGCAGCTATAGGTGACGACAATCCGGAGCTGAAGGAGGTGCGCAGGAGGGGCATTCCCGAGATCACCCGGGCAGAGTTTCTCGGAATACTCTCAAAAAGCCATCCTGTATCCGTATGCGTTTCTGGAACACACGGAAAAACAACCACATCGTCGCTCATCTCTGACATTTGCATAGCGGCGGGACTGGATCCGACCGTTTCCATCGGCGGAGTGCTCGAGAGTATCGGAGAGGGCGTGCGCATAGGCGATTCTGACGTTTTTGTCACCGAAGCCTGCGAGTTTACCGACAGCTTCCTAACTCTTTCGCCGAAGATCGCAACGATTCTTAATATAGAAGCAGATCATCTGGATTATTTCGGGACTCTGGAAAATATAAGACGTTCCTTTAAGAGATTTGCCGATCTTATCCCGGCAGACGGGGTTCTTGTAATAAACAGCGACATCGATGATTACGCAGACTTTACACCGACCTCGGGAGCAAAGCTTGTCACCTACGGAACTGACCCCGCAAAAAACGATTATTATGCTGCAGATATTGCATTTGACGAAAACGGCTGCGCCGAATACACACTTATGATAAGCGGAAGGGAGCAAGGCCGCATAAAGCTTGCCGTTCACGGTATGCACAATGTTTCAAATTCCCTTGCCGCAATAGCAGCCTGTCTTGAGGCAGGAGCAGACATGGACGCTGTGAGGGACGGTCTTTCCCGCTCTACCGGAGCAAAGAGGCGTCTTGAGCTTAAGGGCGAGTTTAACGGAGTCAGGGTATACGACGATTACGCGCACCATCCTGACGAAATTGCCGCTACACTGAAGGCACTCCGTCTTATGACTAAGAACGACATTTGGGCTGTGTTCCAGCCCCACAACTCATCGCGCACTACCGCGTTCCTTCAGGAATTTGCGGATTCCATGCGTGAAAATGCCGACCACTGCGTGCTTATGGAGATATATAACGACCGCGAGTCAGATACCACCGTCAGCTCAAACGACATCAAAGAGCTTATTGAAAAAGACGGCGGCACTGCTTACTTTTACGATAACTTAGATGATATCGCTTCATTTTTGAAGGATTCCGTAAAGCCCGGTGATGTGGTCATCACCATGGGCGCCGGGTTTATATACCGG
>CACZTL010000038.1 GCA_902784165.1 uncultured Lachnospiraceae bacterium
CTCGCACGGAGTACAGTACAAGCCTTCATAATGTCCTTTGTAAATGTCGCCTTTGTCGTACATTTTTTTAAACATCTTACGGATCTGCAGCTTATGGTCTTCATCCGTCGTCCTGATGAAGCGGTCATAAGATGTGTTCATAAGGTCATAAATCCGTTTTATCTCTCCCGATACCTCATCCACGAATTCCTTGGGGCTTTTACCGGCTTTATCTGCCTTGCCCTGTATTTTCTGACCATGCTCGTCCGTTCCCGTCTGAAGCCTTACATCATACCCCTCTAATCTTTTAAATCTTGCGATGCTGTCCGCCAGTATTATCTCATAGGTATTACCGATATGTGGCTTCCCCGAAGCGTATGCGATCGCTGTTGTTATGTAAAATGTTTTCTTTTCTAAAGACATGTTTCCCTCTCTGTATTATATTTGTAATTGTTATCTGTGTATCAAAGTGTGTCAGATGGGGACAGTCCCTTTGTGTCAGTTCTGACACACTTTAACAGCAGAACACACCCGGACCGTAAGCTCCGTGTGTATGACTGAATATCCTGCAAAGTGTGCTTGCCGTAGCCGCTGCAAGACAAATAACACAACAGCCCCTGTTAAAGCGCATATTGCGGCCATATCCCTGTCCCCGGTTCTCATACCAGTTTCCGGAGCCCTGAAGCTGGCTGTACACCTGCTTATAAGTAGCATTATTCGGATCCATCTGCACTGCCTTTCCGGCATGCTCCAGCGCTAGCGCCTGGTTACCGAGGCCGTTGTTTGCAAGCGCGCTTACATAGTACCACCTGGCATCTCTTGTGTTTATACCGTTTAGTACATTTACCGCCTGAGTGTAATTTCTGCTTGCCACATAATTATACGCACCCTTAAGGCGGGTGGATACATCGTCGCTGCCCCACTTTGCAGCTTCATTTTGCGTATTATAGCCGTATCCGCCGTTATAACCGCCAAAGCCGCCGAAGCCAAACGGACCAAAGCCTCCCCAGCCGCTGTAGCCGCCGCCGGATGTGTTCTGACCCTGTGAATATCCGCCCTGACTGTATCCGCCCTGCGATCCTGCGCCTCCCGTAGAGCCGCCGTAACCGCCATAGCCCGCGTAGCCTTGGGAGCTCCCCTGTCCGGCAGAACCGTGACCGTAAGAGCCCTGGGAGTAGCTGCCGCTTCCGCTCTGATAAGAGGTTCCGTTCCTCTCATCCATAATCTGCTTATACGCCTGCTGCACACGCTTGAACTGCTCCTCAGCCTGAGCCTTGTTAGGATTGTTTACATTGGCATCGGGGTGATACTTCCTGCTTAACTTCCTGTATGCTTTTTTTATATCTTCGTCCGTCGCATTTCGCGACACTCCGAGCACTTGATACGGATCCATATTTCCCTCGCTTTTGCGTAGTTTTTTGCAAGCAACTAATATATAAACCTTCGGGCTAACCTCCTTCAAAAGGAAAGCCGCCGTTCACTAACTCTATATTATATACTAAAATAATATATCGCGCTACCATCAATATTTAAGTGTGTCATTGGGGACGCGGCGCTTCAGCATCCTCCTGACACTCCTCAGGATGTAACTCACTCCACTTGCCCCAAACCCCCGCATAAATAATGTTCCTGAGCACCTCGGCATTCCTCACTATCGGCAGCATCTCAAACGCCTTCGCGCACTCCGCCATAACCATATTCAGGAGGCTGTACACAAACATTTCCGCATCTTCTTTTTTCTCAAACCCGTCATACACATTTACCAGGCAATTATATGAGCCGGTCTTTTTGTCGGACTCCATGTCCTCGTAGGCATCCATTATGTAAATGTATTTACCGAGGAAAAAACCGACGCGCCTCAGTTCATCGCTCCACTCGTCATCCCGAAAATCGCAAATCTCGGCCATAACCTCGCCGAAGCATCCCGAAACGGCGTCCAGCTGATCCGAACCGTCCTTTTCAAGCGCACTGAGCTTGTGAAACGCAGCCTCCACCGCCTCAGCCTTTTTCGGATACTTTTCCAAAACCCGCTTTGCGCCTTTTTTCAAGGCCGCCATCATGACTCTTGCCTTTTTGCTCTTGTCATCCTCCCAGTCGTCAAGCAGCTTATACCATGCAAGAAGGATATTCATGTCCGCTGCATACGTGCTGACCTCCGATACTGTAAATGTACGCTTCTTCACAGGGTGAGCTATACATCTTCCGGTAAATGAGTTTTCCTCCGGCTCATAAAGTCCCTGAAGAAGATAGATAAGGAATGTCATATCATGCTGTATGGAAAGCTGACCGGCGCGTCCGTAGCCTTTTTTCAGACAGTGACAAAGCCCGCAATACCGCGCATTATATTCATCAAATTCCCTGACCTTAAGCTCAGATGTATTTACCGAAACATAACCGTACATATTATTCCTCGTCAGAAAACATCTCTACCTTAAGCTCCCTTATCTCTTCCACCGTAAGCCCCGAGCACATCGCAATAAAATCATCCGTAAGACCGCCCTGCTCTATAAGGCGTCTTGCGATGTCTCTGTCGTGGCTCTTTGCCGTATCATCATCCGTAAGTCCCATAATTACCTCCTGATCTTAAGTGTGTCAGTAGAACCGTCCCCTTTGACACACTACTTCTTCATAATAAAAATCTCATCCTTTCTGTCCGTTTCAACCTGCCCCGCCAAAGCTTCGATTACATTTTTTTCAAAAGCTTCAGCCTCAACGCTTTCAACTTCCACCGTAATATCACACCGGTCGGAATATCCGACGTCAGTTATCGCAATACAGACGCCTCTTTCCGCCGCATTAGACACAATCCGCCTGATCGTCCCCTCATTTTTATAATCCGAGCGAATAAGTATCCTGAAACCCGGAACCCTCTCTGCCAATGCCGCATTTTTAATCGCTTCCTCCGCTGCCGCCGAGTAAGCTCTCACAAGTCCTCCGGTCCCAAGCAGCGTTCCTCCGAAATACCTCGTAACTATCACTATACAGTCCGTTAAGTCATTCCCTTCCAAAACCGAAAGCATAGGCAATCCTGCCGTACCCTGCGGCTCGCCGTCGTCGCCGTATTTCTTGTTCTCTCCGTTATTCCCCAGAATATATGCATAGCAATGGTGCCTTGCGTCATAATACTTTTTCTTAGCCGCCGCCACCAGCTGCTTTGCCTCATCGGCACTTTCTATGTGATACAGCTCTCCCAAAAATCTTGACTTCTTTTCAATTATCTCACCGAAGCCCGGCTCCGTAACCTGTTTCTTCATAACAACACAACCACTCAGCACCACTCTCTCACAGCCGTTTACTCCCTTCTATGTCTGCAGCAGGACATATGCAAAGTCCGTAGATACATTTTTTTCGCAACACGTTTTTCTGCTTCACATAACCCGCCATTATGCGAAAAAACCGCCCCGCAGGACTTTCGTATATGGCCTGTGTCAGTGTATTTAGCTACATTTACACCGCTACATTTCTACATAGAAGAAACATAATCCTGAGCTGTCTCTGCATATTCACTATTCGGGAACTTATCAAGAATAATCTGATAGTATTCCTTAGCTTTGTCGGTGTTTTGCATGCTCTGGTAGCAACGCGCCGCATAATACGCAGCATCAACATTAGTATTATCCGCTGCGTAAGCCGACTCGAAAAGCGTTGAAGCCCTCATGACTTCACTATTTTCAAATGCCTCCATCGCCTGGGAATAAGTATCGCTTACCGACACACCGCCCACGGCATTAACAAGCGAATCATATAACCCTTTGGCATCCTCACTCAGAGAAGCCCCCGAATCCGGTATCTGAGCAAGAGTAACGGAAGCCTGCTCGGAGTCTCCTTCGAGATATTCGCTCGCAGCCGTTATAAGCACCTGATTGGAGCTTGCCGAACCGCCGTCTATTTGCTTCTGAAGCTCGTCACGCGCTTTAGTAAGCTCCTCCACCTGTTTTTCAGACGCACTCAGCTTGGTATTTGCTTCATCAAGCTGAGCGCTGATCTCTTTAGAGGCGGCATCAACCCTTCCTTCCGTAATCCTGTCTCTTGCCGGAACTATAAGAAAGAAAATAAGCGCCGCGCCGATGCCTATACCTATAAGAATATGCAAAAAAGAAGCAAGTCCGCTGTTTGAGCGCTTATACCCGTTCTCCGGTCTTATAACATCATTTCCGCTAAGCGGCTTTCTGTCTTCATCCTGCAAATCAGATGACTCTTTCTTCAAAAATGCCGGCAACGGTGTTACCTGATCCGCGCCCGCTTCTTTCCCGGATCTTTTAATTTCTGCAAGATACCGCTTTGCCATAGAGTTTCCGGTATCAACCTTCAACACATTTTTTAATATCTTCTCAGCCCTTGCATATGCCTTTTTTTCAATGTAAAAGAGCGCCAGCAAAAGCTGTGCCTTCAAAAACCCCGGAGTGTGTGACGCGATCTTTTTTAATTGTATAAGGGCGATATCGTAATTTTCATTCAGCGCATTTTCAAGCACCTGATTAAATTTCCTGGCTGCCGCAGCCTTATCATCAAAATCGGTACGCTTCTTCTGAACTTCATTTATATACTCCGTTGCAGGATTACCTACACTGTTAAAATTGGAGCTGATAACCCAGTGACTTAAGCCCTCTACGACCTCACCCGTCTCATAATAGCAAAGGCCTAAAAGATTCCTTGCCGGCACATTGGTCTTATCAAGCATCACCGCCATCTTAAGACTTTCGATAGCCCCCGAAAGATCCCTTACGCCTGCCTGCTCAAGACCCTTGTTATAATATGTATTAGACGCCGCTGCCGCTCTCTTGTAAAATGAAACATCAGCATGGCATTCCGGGCAGAAATCACTTTTCAGGAGCTCGGCTCCGCATTTGTTACATTTCATAATAACCCGTATTCTCCTTAACTGTTGCGCTGCTTCACCATATGAAGATCGACATCCTCTATCATCTTATAGAAAAGATCCGTCATGTCCGGTGAATTATTGTTTATCACGGCTTTTTCCGCTTCGTCCGCTTCCAGGCTCGGGCGGAATTTCTTTAACTCTTCTTCGAAATTTATCATTTTATATGCCTCTGTATTATTCATATGTAAATGTTGCATTGGTATCAAAGTGTGTCAAGCCGGGGACAGTCCCTTTGTGTCA
>CACZTL010000039.1 GCA_902784165.1 uncultured Lachnospiraceae bacterium
AAAGTGTGTCAAACGGGGACAGTCCCTTTGTGTCAGTATTGACACAAAGGGACTGTCCCCGTTTGACACACTTTTTATTTCAATGCGAGTCTGT
Source organism: uncultured Lachnospiraceae bacterium (assembly GCA_902784165.1). Classification (GTDB taxonomy): domain Bacteria; phylum Bacillota; class Clostridia; order Lachnospirales; family Lachnospiraceae; genus UBA4285. The sequence goes on from CACZTL010000039.1 coordinate 95, forward strand.
TTATCTGAGTGGCAATATAACCTGCCCCGTAACCATTGTCGATATTTACCGTTGCTATTCCGTTTGCACAGGAATTAATCATGGTCAGCAAAGCCGAAAGCCCGTTAAATGATGCGCCGTACCCTACCGATGTGGGTACGGCAATAACGGGATTTTCAACCATGCCGCCCAAAACACTTGCAAGCGCTCCTTCCATGCCCGCGACGGCAATAACACAATTTGCTTTATCAATGGTCTCCATCCTTGAAAGAAGCCTGTGTATTCCGCTGACCCCCACATCATATACACGTTCTACATAAGAACCGAAATACTCCGCTGTCATGGCAGCTTCTTCAGCAACCGGTATATCGGCTGTTCCTGCTGTGCAGACTGCTATACAGCCGGTTTTATTTTTGTCCTCGCGCCCTGCCCTAAGTATCCTTGATACAGGATCATATTTAATCTGCGGCAGACTTCTTTTTACAAGCTCAAACTGTGCTTTGCTGGCTCTTGTGCCGAACACTTCACCGTTCTTCTCCCACATTTGCGAAAAAATAGAGGCTATATACTCATCCGGCTTTCCCTGGCAAAAAATCACCTCGGGAAATCCGGTGCGCACCTGTCTGTGATAGTCAGGCTTTGCAAACGTCATTTCCTCAAAAGGCTTTTTCTTAAACTCTTCAAGAGCCGCATCTACGCTTATCTCTCCGATTTTAACTTTATTTAATAATTCTCTGCTGTCCATAATATAAGCCTTGTCATAAATGTCAAAATTCAATCCAGGTAAAAAATCTCCTCATCCTCCAGCCGTATAGCCGCAAGATTAGCGTTTGGATAATGCTCTTTATACACATACCCGCAATCAATATTTATAAATGTATTCCCCTGAAACTTAACCCTGTACACCTTGCCATCCGCAAAATAATCTTTATCAAATATCGTCGGAGTATGTCCGAAAACAATTGTATCTCCCCTGCCCTCATCATAAAAGAAAGCATCTCTGTTCCAGATATAATAATCAGTTATCCCCTCAAGTGTGCCGTTTAAGCGCTTATATTTCTCTTCGGAAACATAGCATGCATGAACAATAATATATTTTTTATCGTTTATATTCAGAATCCTGTAATACTTAAACCGCCTCATAAGCTGCGCCCAGAAAGCCAGCCTTCCGGGTGTTACGCCTTTCCTTATCAGCTCTTCCACCGTGCCGTACTGGTCATAATAAGGATCTATCTCTGCTCCCGTAAAACCGGCATCCTGGTCATAAGCGTCTATATATTCCAAAGCCGCCGGTACATTGGCAAATGTAAAATCGTACTCATGATTTCCCATAAGCACTTCTATGTTTGCCGGCTTGTTTTCAAGCCATTCAAGCATCTCAAAGTTTTGCCCGCCTCGGTCTATGATATCTCCTGCTATGATAAGCCTGTCTTCAATCCCAAAGCCTATCTTATCAAGCATCCTCATGAACGCATCGTAGCAGCCGTGAATATCACTCATTACATACGTGCCCATAAGAAGCCACTCCTTTTCCCATCCCGTAATCACTTTGTAGTGTTATATCTGATTTTACTATTTGTAAGTTGTAATAACAAGTCTATTTTTTAATTCTTAAAGTCTCTTCCTTTACTTTCTAAAACTGCAATATGTCAGTGTGTCAATGGTACGGATATCGTTGACACACCCGGTCCCGCCTGAGACACACTGACATATTTCCAAAGCAAAAAAGGCACCCTAAAAAAGGGTACCTCAAATGATTAAGCATAAGCATTACTCTGACATAATTTCCTTAAGAGTATCGGCTATAGCCTCCAAAAAACCTTCCGTATTCTTCTTTTCAGGATTTTCTATAGTGGTTATAGCCGCCAGATCTCCTGTCATCTTGCCGCCTTCAATAGTCTCTACACAAGCCCTCTCAAGCTTTTCGGCAAACTTTATAAGCTCCGGGATCATATCAAGCTCACCGCGCTTTCTCAATGCTCCGCTCCACGCAAATATAGTTGCGCAAGGATTAGTAGATGTCTCTTCTCCTGCCAGATGCTTATAATAATGTCTCTGAACGGTTCCGTGAGCCGCCTCGTACTCAAAATTTCCGTCGGGAGATACAAGGACCGAAGTCATCATAGACAGAGAACCGAAGGCAGATGCCACCATATCGCTCATTACATCACCGTCATAGTTCTTACAAGCCCATATAAATCCACCCTCAGAGCGCATAACTCTTGCAACAGCATCATCTATAAGTGTATAGAAATAGCTGATTCCTTCCTTTTCAAACAAAGGCTTATAGCGTTTCTCATACAGATCGTTAAATATATCCTTGAACTGATGATCATAAACCTTAGATATCGTATCCTTGGTCGAGAACCAAAGATCCTGCTTTGTTGAAAGCGCATAATTAAAGCAGGCCTTTGCAAAACTCTGTATGGAAGGGTTAAGGTTGTGCTGAACCTGAAGTACGCCGGGCTCGGAAAATTCATGCACAAGCTCCTTTTTTTCAACACCGAAACCGTCAGTATATAAAACTTCTACTTTGCCGAGTCCTACGGGCATCTCAAAGGCTCTGTATACATCACCGTAAGCGTGACGCGCTATGGTGATAGGCTTAGCCCAAGTTCTTACGTAAGGCTCTATTCCCTTAACAATAATAGGCGCCCTGAAAACCGTACCGTCAAGGATCGCTCTTATCGTACCGTTGGGACTCTTAAAAAGCGTTGTGAGGTTATACTCCTGTCTTCTGGCTTCATTGGGTGTTATGGTTGCGCACTTAACTCCTACGTGATGCTTCTTAATAGCTTCAGCCGCCTGAGTTGTTGCCTCATCGTTTGTTTCCTTACGATGCTCAAGACCTAAATCATAATACTCTGTATTCAGCTCCACATAGGGTTCTATAAGCTTTTCTTTGATCATGCTCCAGAGGATCCTTGTCATCTCATCGCCATCCATTTCTACGATGGGATTTGTCATAGCTATCTTATCCATTCTCTCCTCCTTTTAAAACAGAACTCTTGTTTTTCAAAAAGCGTGTCAACGATGACACATTTTATAGCGAAATCACTTAAAATACTTTACTCCGCTCTCAAATATCTTCATATCCTGTTCGCCGTAAACATTTATACCGACGCCGGACGCAAAACGCTCGGGATGAGCCATCTTGCCGTAAATGCGTCCGTCCGCACTGGTAATACCCTCTATCGCCATAAATGATCCGTTAACATTATACCTCTCATCCATGTATACATTTCCGTCGGGTGCGCAATATCTTGTAGCAACCTGACCGTTCTTAAACAGCTCGTTTATAACCTTTGTCGGAGCTACAAACCTTCCCTCTCCGTGGGATACGGGAGTGGTATATATGCCGCCGTTTTCAGCTTCCGCAAGCCAGGGACTTAAGTTTGAAGTTACTTTTACATTAACATACTTTGCTATATGCCTTCCGATAGTGTTTGTCGTAAGTGTCGGCGAATCCTTTGTAAGATCGCTTATCTCTCCGTTCGGAAGTAATCCGAGCTTGATAAGTGCCTGGAAACCGTTGCAGATTCCGAGTATGAGACCGTCACGTTTATCAAGAAGCTTCGCAACAGACTCTGAGAGTTTTTCATTCCTGAATACGGATGCTGCAAATTTGGCTGCGCCATCCGGCTCGTCACCTGCCGAGAATCCTCCCGCAAATGCAAGTATGTTTGCTTTATCAAGCGCCTTCTTAAAGGCTGCTACCGATTCCTTTACAGCTTCGGGCGTAAGGTTTCTGAACACCTCGGTAACAACATTGGCTCCCGCAGCCTCAAATGCCTTTGCCGTATCATACTCACAATTTGTTCCGGGGAACACAGGGATAAATACAGTCGGCTTTGCCTTTTTAGCGCTGCATACATGAACACTGTCAGCCTTAAATACAGCCTTGTTTACTTTCTTATCGGAATCGTCATTCTCTGAGGACACAACAGGATATACACTCTCAAGAGGCTTCTCCCATGCTTCTTTTATCTTCTCAAGTGTAAGCTTCTGACCGTTCAGATCAAATACAGGATCTTCGGTAGTGATACCGATTATCTTTTTATCCATGTTTATACGGCCGAAATGATAATCCATCTTGTCAGCCGGTATCTCAACAATGAGTGAACCGTATGTAGGATCAAAAAGATCACGCATAGTAACGTGCTCGTCAAATTTGATACCTACACCGCTTCCCATAGCCATCTTAGTGAGAGCATTTACAAGGCCGGTATTGTCAAGCGCATATGCAGCTGTTACAACCCCGTCTCTTATACATCTGTGGATATCGGAATATGTCATAAGAAGCTGCTCATAAATAGGAAGCTCGTTTACATCCTTATGAGCCTCAAACTTGCATATATAGCTTCCTATATGCTTGATATCAGGCGTTAGGACCTCTGCTTCCTTAGCAGTGCATACTGCAAATGAAACAAGGGTCGGAGGAACGTCGATATCCTCAAAACTGCCGGACATACTATCCTTACCGCCTATAGCAGGCATTCCGAAGCTGATCTGTGCCTGATGAGCACCGATAAGAGCCGCTGCTGCATCACCCCATTTCTTCGGATCATTTCCGGGCTTTCCGAAATACTCCTGGAATGAGAATCTTATCTTCTCACAGTCTCCGCCGGAAGCAACTATCTTGGCAACCGAATCAACTATTGCCCAAGACGCGCCATGGAACGGCGACCAGCTTGAAAGATAAGGATCAAATCCGTAGCTCATCATTGTAACTGTATCACACTCACCGTCAGCAACGGGAATCTTATGTATCATCGTCTGTACTTCGGAGCTTCCCTCTTTTCCTCCGTAAGGCGCAATAACGCTGCCGGCTCCGATTGTGGAGTCAAATCTTTCTACGAGACCTCTCTGAGAGCAGCTGTTAAGATCGGATATCCTTTCGATCCATGCCTTTTTCCAATCCTTTATCTCGGGCGTAACAAGAAGAGAGTCTTTCTCATCAGGTATCGTGATCTCAACATCCTGTACCTGATGAACTCCGTTAGTTGAAAGGAAGTCGCGTGATATATCGGCAACCGTCTCGCCTCCTGATCTCATAACGAGTCTCTTTTCTTTTGTAACAGTTGCTATCACAGTCGCCTCAAGGTTTTCCTCGTCGGCATATTTGATGAACTCATCCGCATTATCTGATGAAAGAACAACAGCCATTCTCTCCTGAGACTCAGATATAGCAAGCTCGGTTGCATCAAGACCTTCGTATTTCTTAGGTATCTTATCAAGATCTATATCAAGTCCGTCCGCAAGCTCTCCGACGGCAACGGCAACGCCTCCTGCTCCGAAATCATTACATTTTTTGATAAGCTTAGTAACCTCGGGGCGTCTGAACAAACGCTGCATCTTGCGCTCTTCAGGCGGATTACCCTTCTGAACCTCCGCACCGCATTCATCAACTGATGCTGCTGTATGAGCTTTAGATGATCCTGTAGCTCCTCCGATTCCGTCACGTCCTGTGCGTCCTCCGAGCAAAACAACTACATCTCCCGGCTTCGGCGCTTCACGAAGCACATCGCTTCTTTTAGCTGCACCTATAACCGCCCCTATCTCCATACGTTTAGCGGCATATCCGGGATGATAAATCTCTTTAACATACCCGGTAGCAAGTCCCACCTGATTTCCGTATGAGCTATATCCCCTTGCAGCTTCCGTGCATATCTTTTTCTGAGGAAGCTTACCCTTAAGTGTTTTTGAAGCGGAAACGGTAGGATCAGCAGCTCCTGTTATCCTCATTGCCTGGTACACATATGTCCTTCCCGACAAAGGATCTCTTATCGCACCGCCAAGACAGGTAGCCGCGCCTCCGAATGGCTCTATCTCCGTAGGGTGATTATGTGTCTCGTTCTTGAAGCTGATGAGCCACTCTTCCTCTTTGCCGTCAACTTCAACAGGAACGACGATGCTGCAGGCATTTACCTCATCGGTTTCCTCCATGTCTCCCAGCTGGCCGGTTTTGAGCATCTTCTTCATGGCAAGGGTTGCCATGTCCATAAGGCATAAATACTTATCCTTTCTCTCTCCGTATATTTTTTTATGGTCACGCATATACTGTCTTAAAGAATCATCAAACTCAGACTTATAGCTACCCTCACCTATCTTTATATTTTTAAGCTCGGTAAGAAATGTGGAATGTCTGCAATGATCGGACCAGTAGGTATCAAAAATCTTTATTTCCGTAAAAGAAGGATCTCTTTTTTCCTCACGCTTATAGTATTTGTAAATGTGTTCAAGATCGTCTGCCGTCATGGCAAGATCAAGATCCTTGTGAAGCTTTTCAAGCCCCTTCCTGTCAAGTTCCGTAAAGCCTTCAAGCGTCTTAACCTTCTCAGGCTCTTTAAAATCCATTGCAAGTGTTTCGGGGATTTCTTCAGAGGCTTCTCTCTGATCAACAGGGTTAATAAGATAAGACTTTATCTTTTCAATATCCTTCTTCGTAAGCTTCCCTTCAATTATGTATGTGACAGCTGTTCTGATAACAGGCATATTATCCTTCTTCGGATCGGAAAGCAGCGCCACGCACTGAACAGCAGAATCAGCCCTCTGGTCAAACTGACCGGGAAGATATTCCACTGATATAATAGTATCATCCTTGTTTGCCTTAAAGCTGCTTAAATACAACTCGTCCACAGGTGCTTCCGAAAAAACAGTACCCAATGCTTTTTCAAAAACCGCATCGGATATATCCTCTATGTCATATCTTACAAGAAGGCGTACATTCTTCACGCCCTTTACACCCAGAAAGCCCGTAAGCTCACCGGTAACTTCCTTTGCTCCCGTATTAAACGGTTCTTTTTTCTCAACGTATACGCGTCTGACATTTCCCATAAAAAATATCTCCTTTTGATTAAGCATAATTGCCTTCTATTTTACCACAAAAATAAGAGATTGTATTAGTTTTTTTTACAATCTCTTAAGCCTATTTTAAAAAGTGTACAATCCCGGGGATAAATCCCCGTCTGATACACTTTTTAAAATATTTTCACAATTTTTTTTACAAGTGTTTATATACAAATAACTATCACCCGTGATATGTTAGGCATATGATTTTTGATACTGCTTTTTGAGCGTACAAGATGGTAAGCATGCTGCGCGTTTTGTTACCGTCCGGACACGCTCTTAAGACAGACACCTGCACATTAAGGAGGCATACATGGGAAGCTACGAGGTACAGATCACTTATACCAAGGAATCCGGTAAAGGAAACAAAAAAGGTGAAGAAGTCGTTGTTTGTGAAGATATGATGGCTGCGACCATGCTCCGGCTTGATAAACAGGAAGATCCTGATGTTAAAAGCGTCGTTGTCCGGCCTTATGAAAGAAACGATTTTCCTTTTGATGATCCTGATATCTTTAATTGATCGGGATATTAAAGCCATCAACAAAAAACTTCTCACTTAATGTGAAGTTAATCATAATTCTTTAAAAACATCTCCAAGAGCCCCCTGTATGAGAAGATCCGCATTCTCATCAAACGGTGTGGGCTCTTTATTTATGAGAACTATGTGACTTCCCCTAAAGTGTTGTAAAAGCCCCGCAGCCGGGTAGACGTTAAGGGAAGTGCCGCCTATGATAAGCATGGGGGTATTGCTGATAAGAGATACCGATTCCTTTAAAACGCTTTCATCAAGACTTTCTTCATAGAGCACAACATCAGGCTTTATGATCCCTCCGCACTCACACACGGGAACGCCGTCAAAACGACCATCTCCGAGGCGGATTCCCTTGCCTGTCATAACAGCATCAAGATCATAAGGTCGGCCGCATTTAATACAATAGTTTCTGTAAATGCTTCCGTGAAGTTCAAGCACATTTACACTTCCCGCTGCCTGATGCAAACCGTCTATATTTTGTGTAATAACCGCTTTACATTTACCCTCTTTTTCCAGTCTTGCCAGCGTCATATGAGTTACCGAAGGCTTCGCTTTCGTATAAACCATCTTAGTTTTGTAAAACTCAAAAAATTCCTTAGGATGCATTTTGAAAAACGTATGGCTTATTATTCTTTCCGGCGGGATTTCACTTTTTTCATTATACAGACCGTCTGCGCTTCGGAAATCAGGAATCCCGCTCTCCGTAGAAACTCCGGCACCACCGAAAAATACAAAGCTATCGCTTTGTTCTATCCATTGCCCCAGAAGCTTTATTTTTTCTGCATTATTTTGCATAAAAGACCTCCTTCTTATCTAAGAAAGTGTGCCAACGGGAACGATTCCACTGACAAAGAACCGTCCCCGTTGACACACGCTTATCCACCTGTCGCAGCATAGCAATCAAGATACCGATCAATGGCCACGGCGGCCTTTTTACCCGCCCCCATCGCAGATATAACAGTAGCCGCTCCGGTCACGGCGTCACCGCCGGCAAACACTCCTTCTCGTGAAGTCATCCCATCTTCATTAACTACAATACCTCCACGCTCATCAGTATCAAGACCTGATGTTGTATTTTTTATCAGAGGATTGGGTGATGTACCAATTGCTACAACAACTGCCGTTACATCAAGGGTAAATTCACTGCCGGGAATAGGTTCTGTTTTTTTTCTTCCGTCTTCACCTTCTCCTGTAAGCTTCATTCTGACACACTTAATCCCATTAACAAATCCGTTTTTAGGATCATGAACATCTTCTTTATTCTCAAAGCCGCTTATCTCCACCGGAGTACTTAAAAAAAGAAACTCAATCCCCTCTTCCTTCGCATGAAGCACCTCTTCCCGTCTCGCAGGAAGCTCAGCCTCGGATCTTCTGTAAATGATATATACCTTTCCTGCTCCGAGCCTGAGAGCAGTACGCGCCGCATCCATCGCAACATTTCCGCCTCCGATGACAGCAACTCTTCCCCCCTTCATAATAGGCGTCACCGGATGATCTATATAAGCCTTCATGAGATTACTGCGTGTCAAAAATTCATTGGCTGAATATACTCCGTTTAATCCTTCGCCCTTGATATTCATAAACTTAGGCAGACCGGCACCGCTGCCGATATATACAGCTTCAAATCCCATTTCAAAAAGCTCATCAACGGTAAGAGTTTTACCTATGATCACATTTGTCTGTATTTCGACACCTGCATTTAATAAGTTGTCAACTTCGGTCTTAACTATTGCTTTAGGAAGCCTAAATTCCGGGATACCGTAAACCAGCACTCCACCGGGCTTGTGAAGTGCCTCAAAAACCGTAACCTTATAACCCTTCTTCGCAAGATCGCCTGCGCATGTAAGCCCTGAAGGTCCGCTTCCCACAACAGCAATTTTTCTTTCGTTAACGGTACTCCCGCCTTTTTTATTATTATGCTTTTCGTTATGACAGTCTGCCGTAAAGCGCTCAAGCCTTCCTATCGCCACAGGCTCATTTTTTATCCCCATGGTGCATCTGCCTTCGCACTGACTCTCCTGAGGACAGACACGTCCGCAAACGGCAGGAAGTGAAGATGATTCGCTTATAATTTCATATGCTCTTTCGACATCATTTTCCCTGAGCGCGAGGATAAAACCCGGTATGTCTATATTAACGGGACATCCATCAACGCAGGGCTTATTTTTACAGTTTAAGCATCTTTGCGCCTCTTTCAGCGCGATTTCTGCGTCATATCCCAAGGCAACTTCATTAAAATTTTTCGCACGTACTGCCGGATCCTGTACCGGCATTTCATATTTTTCTCTTACCATGTTATTTTTTCATACCTTCCCCAAGATCAAACACAAACTAAGTGTGTCAGTTTGACACAAAGAGACTGCTCCCGCCTGACACACTTTTTAACATTTAGTTCTCCCCAAACAAATGACACGTCTCCTCATAAGCGTGTAATTCGAAATCCTTATACATACTTCCGCGTGTCATAGCTTCGTCAAAATCAACTTCATAACCGTTAAAATCCGGACCGTCAACACATGCAAATTTGATCAGGCGTTTGCCGTCTTTGTTTAATGTAAGCCTGCACCCTCCGCACATGCCTGTTCCGTCTATCATTATCGGATTCATGGAAACAGACACGGGTATATCATACGGCTTTGCAGCCGCCACCACAAATTTCATCATAATAAGCGGACCTATCGTGATGATCTCATCAAACCTATCGCCTTTTTCAAGAATTGCTTTAAGCGGTACCGTCACATTGCCGTGCATAGCATAACTGCCGTCATCTGTCATAACATACAGTTCGTCCGTCACCTCCCTGAAATCGTCCTCAAGGATCACATGCTCCTTATTTTTAAATCCTATTATTCCGGTTACAAAAGCCCCGGATTCCTTAAGCTCCTTTGCAACGGGCAAGGATATGGCGCAGCCCACTCCTCCTCCTATTATACAAACCCTTTTAAGTCCGCCTGTATGCGTGGGATTACCCAAAGGTCCTGCAAAATCACATATATACTCACCGGCTTCCTTATGGAAGAGCAGATCCGTCGTGCTGCCGGCCACCTTAAATATAATCTTTACCGTCCCTTTTTTTGTATCCTTGCCTGCTATCGTTAGCGGAATCCTCTCTCCCTCTTCATCCACTCTTAAAATAATAAACTGCCCCGGCTTTGCCTTGGCAGCTACTAACGGAGCGTCAATCTCCATCTGCATAACATTTCTGTTCAGCTTCTTTTTACTTACTATTTTATACATTCCCCATTCCCTTTGTTTTTTATCCGTAATCATTGAATATACACGATCGAAGTTTTACGGAAAGCATTTATTATACGGCTGATAGCTGAAAACAACAGACCTAAGCTGTAAATATAAAGAGAAACCTCAAAGTGTCCGATAAATATAACGCACACAAATCCTACCGCAACATTTATGATTCCGTAAGTCAGTCTGAATCGCCAGTGAGCCGCCTTGTATTTTTTGAACTCAAGGGCTCTCATTATATCCACACCGCCGGAAAACGCATGGCTTCCGAAAAGATATAATGCTATAAAGACTTTAGATACATTTCCAAAAGCAAATGACATCGCGCCTATATCTATCATAATGATCGATATGTACAAAAACATCCTTCCGTCGACCATGTTTTTAGCAAGGTTGAAATAATATAGCAGAAACCTTATCCCATATACGATCAGAGTCGTGCCAAGTATCAGGATAGCGATTATATGACCGGAATCAGGAAAAAAAGCTATAAAAAACGCGCTGATGATCAAAAGAATTCCTATGATAACACTTCTCACTCTTTGAACTACGTTCATATGCTCACCTCTTTTTCTTAATATCTACAAGCTTTTTATAGTCCTTTATACCCTTAAAACCTTTTTTATCAAAATCGACTGAATACCCGGCAAGCTTATTCCCTGACTTATAAATCTTATTTGTCACCATGCTTTTCTGGGATAGAGCCGCAATGAAGAAGCGCCCCAAAAAAGTATCGTCTTTTTCATCCTCGCCTGCCTCAGTATACTCGTCCTGATATTTCCACATATCAAACGGCTCTATCTGCTTTCCCGTCAGCTTTTCACCAAAAGCTTTCCAGTCTTCACATGAATCCGTCTGTCTTTTTTCAAATATCTCCATTATCTCTTCTTTATAAGCCGCAACCGCATCGGTATCATATGTTTCCTTTTCAAAAGACGGATAAATTCCTCTCAAGTATTTCATCGCGTAAATCATCTGTGTAAAAGCGTGATAATAATCAGACGGATTATCCTTGATTATCTCGGCAAAATCACCCCACGCCGGAAGATACCTGTACCGCATATAACTGTAATCCGGAAGATGTCCTGCTCTTCCGTGACCGAGCGACATGATGGAGTTCTCATCAAACTGAAAGATCGTAGCAGTATACATCCCCTTTTCGGGGTCATCTCCTTTTCCGAGACTGTGCATAAATGAAAGAGGTCTTTCGGAAAAAGAATCACCGTCACGTATGATCTCATAAAAATGATGATTCGTGTTGTTTATCACAACTGACGGTGTCCCCGCAAAATATCTGTGAGCCCATGTATCGGCAAGAACGTGCATAGCAAGCCCTATCGCCTGCAGGCTTTTGTCCTTGGCAAGATTTACCGTATCGATCAGAAGATCACCGTTTGTATCACATATGAGCCTGTATTTATTTCTGTAAGACCTGCTTCCCTTTACGTCAGCATAGAGATCATACGGTAAAAAATGAAAAGATGACCATATACGTGTAATATCCTGAATCCCCACGGCGTCTGTACGCGCCTCTACAAGCTCAAGCTGGAGCTGCGTGGTCGCGGCAGACTGCGGACCCTTTATTTTTGATAAAAATGTTCTCGTACACCAGTCAACCATCTGCGCGCTGTAACCGATATCAAGACTTTCCTCATGCGAAAAGCCTGCGAGGATTGCCGCGCTGTAAGTGGCATAGTAATGAAAATCTTCCTGCATATTAAACCTCACCGTATTTTTTTTCTTAAGCCCCTGAGTCGTATACCGGATACAAAAAGCTCTATAAGCGCTAACAGCGATGAAACATCAAGAATCATCGTAATTATCATATCGATCACATATCCGTCTAAAAAATTCAGAGTCATTATATTATATACAGCAGAAAAAGCATAAAACGGTATCAATATGCCGGCAACGATAATGTACGCAATACTTTTTTTCTTACCCATCGCTTCAGATCTTGCGGAAAAACCGACAAACAGACGCAAACCGACCTCAACAATAAGAAAACCGAATATTGCGATCAAAACCGCCGCAACGATCCAGCCGGCATCTGACGGAATTTCGGCTCCTCCGGCAGTTATCGTAGGAGCGACCTCATTTTCGACCTTTGTTCCGTTATTAAAAAACGCCTGAAGAACAACTCTTATAATACTCCACAGACCGAAAATAACGACTCCGAGACCACTTTGCCTTAGTATACTGCGGATACGCCTGTACTGCTGCTGAAGACGCTCTTTTTCACTTGCAGTTTTATTTCTGTCTTTTAATATATCTCTTTCCGAGACTAAATCAACTGTATTCATATTACCCTTTACCATAAACTAAAATCGGAGACTAAAGCTTTACGTTTAGACCGTCACAATACCTTCCCATGATTGACGTACTAAAGACGTTATTATTCATAGACAATTCATCTTATTATATCATAAAGAATCATGCCCGTCTATTATGGCAAGGGGGGCTGCGCCTCAACAGGAAGCCATTGGTTTTCAATACAATGCCTCGCATCCCAGCTCTCTTTCCAAAACCTGTCCGCTGAGTCAAGCGCATCGTCGCCGAATTTATAACTCCAGTATATATCTCCCTTTGTAACTCTCCATGCATCTATCTGAAGCTCTGCCACTTCTCTGTAACGCCTTTTTCTCTCGGTTTTTATCTGCTCCTGAGTCATACCGTTTTCACCGGTATAATTATTCGCGTAGGCATTACTTATACACCACTCTCCTACGATAACATCGGCACGTTTACTCACCAGCTTCAGCCTTTGCTTCTGCATAAAAATAAAAGCTTTGTATGACCTGAGATCGGGTATCTTTATATAGCTTTCCATATGAAATATGTAAATGTGTGCATCAAGATAAACATTTTTCATATTATTTCGTTTTAAAAATAAAGGCCATGCTTCTATCCTGTATCCGTCGTGAAAGATTATGGCTTTATCCTCAGGAAGGTGCTTTCTGATAACCTCATAAGCTTTTTTGTAAAATGGCCGCAAGAAACTAAGCGGAACAAAGCCTGATCCCTTCGCTTCATTTTTGTCTGCGGCCTGTCTTGTAGACGGAGAAGCCAAAAAGACAGGCAGACTTATCGGTTCATTTAGCACCTCTATTCCGAACAGCGCCCCGTCATAGGCATAGCGCCTTGCCAGTCTGCTTAGTACACCCAAAACAAATTTTACCTCTTGAGGATTTTTATGCCATTTACACACCCCCACTATGCCGCCGTTATCATAGCCGTTCTGGTTTCCCGGCGATGTATGAAGATCTATCATAACCTTAAGCCCGTATTTATTCGCCCATATAAAAGCCCTGTCAAGATATTCAATACAGCCTGTAAAGGGCTTTCTGTCGCCGAATATAAAATAAGGCACCGGTATCCTTACCAGATTAAAGCCCTGATCTTTAATGTATTTAAAGTCAGCTTCAGTTATATATGAATCTCTGTGCTGCTTCATCCTTTCAGAAAGTTCACTTGCAGGCAACAGTCTGTTAAGCCATGTTTCATCCTCTGCATCAGTTCCTTCGAACAGCACCGGTTTCATCCACTTTTCCAGAACAAGCCAGTTTCCGAGATTAATACCTTTTATCTTCATAATACACCTCTGTTATATTAAAATGTGTTATTATTTTACTATCTGTACTAAAGGTAATCAAGCTTATTCTTGTCGGTCAGAAGTGTGTCAGAACTGACACAAAGGGACTGTCCCCGTCTGACACACTTTTCACCACCAAAAACAGAAAAATAAAAAAAGTCCCTTCTGTAAAAACAAAAAGGGACTTCTAAAAAAGAACTTACGCTCCTGAGAATTACTGAGCTGTAGTAGTCTCTTCAGTAGTTGTTTCAGCCTCGGTTGTTGTAGTTGTCTCAGCTGTTGTTGTAGTAGCCTTTGTAGTCTCCTCAACAGTTGTGGTCTCAGCCTCAGTTGTAGCAGTTGTTGTAGCAGTTGTACTTGCTCCGCCACAACCTGCGATAGCTAAAGCTGCTGCTGCAGCAGCACCGAATGCAAAAACAAAACTTCTCTTCTTCATAATCGTTCTCCTTTCAACTGTACAGTTGCGCAATTAATGTAAATAATGTCCACCCTCTTCGCATAGTCTAACATGATAAAGTATAGTTATACAAGACTAACTTGGCGTATACACCCTTTTTATCTCATTTTTTCACCAAATATTCTTATTATATCCTCAAAAATAACTTTAATATCAGAATGATAACAACAGAAACGATATTTTTCAATTCCTTTTCTTAATCTTTCTGATATTTCATTTAAGGAATATCTGCTGCCTTTAAGCAAATGACTTATTATGACCGGTAGCTCTTCATCCATACAATCGGAATACACCTTTAGATCTGTTATAAAACCATCAGTAACGCATAGAAGGATTTCTGCTCCTCCCCATGAATTCCTGCATTTGATCCTGTGTGAAAACGAAACATTCTTACCGTAGATAAAATTTTTTGAAGCAAAGCTTAATTCCTTAGTCTTTATCTCTTGCTCCGGCAAATATCCCTCAGAAACTTCCGTCACCGGCAACCCGTAAACATCTGCAAATGCCGGGATTAAGCTATCTGAAACTATATCCGCACTTATACCGGGTATTAACTCTGAAAGATTACAAACCCTTGCGCTTATAGATCTTACTCCCTTAATCTCAAGCTTCTCCCTGTCAGGAGTGAGATATCTCATCAAAAGCGACGAGTCCGTATCAATAAGGATTGTACCGTGATGACAGCATTTATCTCCTTTCTTATAAAACGCATTTCCGGAAAACTTTCTGCTCCCAACCGTCAGATCATTCCTTCCCGTGCGAGTCGCTTTTGTACCGAGTTTATTTACAGCCTCTAAGATTACATCACACTGACGCGAAATATTATAATCCGCCTCTCTTACACAAAAAGAAAAATTAAGATTACCGAGATCGTGAAAAACAGCTCCGCCTCCCGACAGTCTGCGCACAAGGTGACCGCCATCAGCCTCAAGGCTTTCCGTGTCACACTCGGCATATGCATTTTGATTCTTACCGATTACAACTGACATTTCGTTCTGCCATAAAAATAAAACACATTCCCCTATATCGGAATGGAGAGTAAGATATTCCTCAATCGCAAGATTTCTGTAAGGGTTTGTGTTTTTTGTTTTGATTACTGATATTTTGTTAATCATATTAGTTTATCGATATATTTTCCGGATTTATTATCTGTGTGTCAGAAGGGGACTGTCCCCGTTTGACACACTTATATTATCTGTACTGTTCAGAATTAAAGTCAAAAGCCAGAAGATCTCCCCAGTCGCCTGCAGCGGTATCATATCTGTATACAAGCGTACCGTCCTTTGAAACTGCATAGTATCTGTCTTTTACATAATTCCCGCCCTCATTATGTCCAAAGTCAAGGGTATAAAACTCCATGTCATCAATATATATCCTGTTATAAGAATCAGCGCTTAAAGAAGTACCGTTTGCCATCATATCATTCAAATCAGGCTCCCTGAAAAGCACTGCGTCCAAAAGATACTGCCTGTTAAGACCTGCCGACTCCTTGACATCCGCACTGAAATTATATGCGAGCAGATCTCTGTAAACAGCGTCAACAATGCTACCGGTGGTTATATCTGGTGTAAATGTTGCCACATTTCCGGCACTGTCTGTAATTACGATCTCCATGGAATCATTTAACTCATCCACCGTTCGAACGAAAAGAGGCGTACCCTTTTCAGATGTATATATTGTTTTTCCGTTATCGGACTCTGCAAATGTATTTACGGTAACTTTTGAGTTCTCATCAGAGGGAACGAATACAAACAAATCATTACCTCCGTCACTTATCGTTTTTGAAGCATCCATATCCTTAATAAAAGAAAAGTTCTTTGCCGTTTCTGAGGCATCTATCACATCTTTTACAGACGCCCCCTCCGGTACAGTTCCCAGATAAGCAAAGCCGCAAACCGCGCCGGCACTTCCTTTCAGATGATCCCTTAACGCCGCCAAACCGTTTTCGGCTTGTTTTGCGGTAGCCTGATCTGCTCCGTCGCCGTATACATCCGCAGCTGCGCTTTCAGTCTGCCCTTCTGTGCTTTTCTCTGTCTCAGGCACATCTGTATTTGCAGCAACAGGTGATGCGTCTCCGCCTGCAACAGACGTAGAATCAATTTCTTCTAACCCGCTGTCTGCCGTTGCATCCTCGCCTTTATTATCTGAGCATGCCGCCAATACCCCTGCCGCCATAATGCCGGCGCCAAGAACAACCAGCGCTTTTTTAAGCTTTTTAATCTTCATCACATCCTCCATAAAATACAATTTTCACAGTTAAGAATTATACTACAATTGCAGTAAAAAAATCAAACGGGTCAACAGTGACGGTTCTGCTGCCACACAAACGCCCGTTAATATTTTTGAATAAATAAAAAGCTAATGTGACAATTTCAACCTGAGCTTTAAAAACACGCGTCTTAAGGGATAAGTCACATTCCACAATTTCACATACCTTTTATAGCTTTTATCATCGGTAGTTATCTTTTTTTTCCCGTCCCTCACAACCGACGTCAGCACTCCTATAATCCTCTCATCCTCTACATATTCCGGGTTAATACAATTATCACCGAGAATCAGGAAGCCGCCGGGTTTACACTTATATATCCTGTGCAATACAAGATCTCCTGTCGGACGCTCAAATAAAACAGCCATTCCCGGCACAAGCTTTGTTTTATCGGTTCTTTTTTCAATGATCATCAAGTCCTTTCCCTCGCGCAAGAGAGGTCTCATGCTCACTCCCTTATTTGTAAACATGACATTCCCGGAACGCAAGAGCTCATCCTTAAGTGATACTGCCAAATCCAGCTCCTTCGTACGCAGTCAGTGCCGCTTCTTCACTCATGTCACACACAAGCCGTCTGACCGGTACTTTTTTTATTATCTCATCCAACAGCGTCATACTGTGAGCCAATCTTAAGGAATTGCTGCTCTTATACGACTGTGAAGCAAGAGCCTTCCATTTCTCCTCATGATCAAGCTCAAACACAGAATTATTTCCTTTTTTTACCACAAATTTCCAATCGGTAGAACAACTTTCGTCACCGGCTCTCTCCAGCTTGTATACCGCCTTCAGTAAGACATCCTGAGGTGAATTGAGTCCCTTTTTTCCCGACCATGGGGTGCCGCACACATAAACAGCGTCTTTTTTGATTTTTATAAGAGGCTTATCATCATTTATAATATCGACCCGGTTTTTAAACTTTTTCTTCCATATATCCGCATGCGTAGACTTACCCGTTCCGCTCCCCGCAACAAATAAGACACCGTTACCGTCAATCGAAATTGCCGATCCGTGCATAAGTAATACATTACGGTCTATCATTTCCTCAGCTATCTTTCTATAACAGGCAAGAACCTCCAGATATGAATCAGGATAGTCATTCGGAATCCGTCCGGATGAAGTCCCTTTTTCATCTCGCTCACGCTCGTGCCTGATATCCTCTTCGGATGTTCTGACAACAAAATCCGCATCACCTTCTGTAAAATAATCAGCACAAAACTCATGAATGCAGTCGTATGCGGAAATTATCTCAACAACAGTGCCAGCTATAAGTATTTTAAAATGTGTATCCGACATCTTTTACCTCATTACAAAAAAAAGGCTGCCTCAGGCAACCTAAAAGAAAAGCCTGACTTATCATCAGGGATTATACTTATAGTCCTTATCACACTCACCGGGTTCGTTACAAGCGCAGTCATAACAGTCACTCCTTGTTATGATATCGCTTTCATCGATTTCAAGTACATTCATATCCATTTCTACATACTCTTTCTTCTGCATATCACACCTCGTAAAAAAATAAATTTTTTTTTAAAAAATTATTAAAAAATATATAACTCAAATATATATCAGAAAGGTTATTATGTCAAGTTAAGCCTGTCAATCAGTAAAAAATTTCTTATAAATGGCTCTTATTGCATCCTCAAAATACTTGTCATCAATCCCGATTATAATACTAAGCTCACTAGATCCCTGATAAAGCATTTTTATGCTTATACCTGCCTCAGCCAAAGCAGAAAATACACGGCTTGCTATACCTATTCCGTTCTTCATGCCGCGTCCTACTACCGCTATAAGCGAAAGATTGGCCTCAAGCTCTATCGTATCAGGACTTACAGCCTGATGAAGCTGGGCGATAACCTGATGTTCTTTAGATATAAAATCCTCCATACTCACAAAAACAGTCATGGTATCTATACCGGAAGGCATATGTTCGAAAGACAACCCGTTCTTTTCAAAAACCTCAAGAACCTTACGTCCGAACCCTATCTCGGAATTCATCATATCCTTGTCTATACTAACGGCCGCAAAGCCCTTTTTACCGGCAATACCGGTAAGAGTATGTTCAGGCACATGCAGCGTACTCTCAACTATCAGTGTTCCGTCTGCCTCAGGATCATTTGTGTTCCTGATATTTATAGGTATACCTTCCTTTCTTACGGGAAATATCGCCGACTCATGAAGCACCGATGCCCCCATATAAGAAAGTTCTCTAAGTTCTTTATATGTGATTATATCTATAGTCTTGGCTCCGTCGACTATTCTGGGATCAGCCGCCTTAAATCCGGAAACATCTGTCCAGTTTTCATACACATCCGCATGTATTGCCCTTGCAAGGATAGAACCCGTTATATCAGATCCTCCCCTTGAAAAAGTCTTAATCGAACCATCCGGCATAGAGCCGTAAAATCCCGGAATAACTGCCGTTTCCATATCCTTAAGCGTTTTAGAAAGCTTAGCATTGGTTTCCTCATCAAGAAAAGCTCCGTGTTTGTCAAACTTAATCACGGAAGCAGCATCTAAAAACTCATATCCAAGATAAGCTGCAAGCACTATTCCGTTAAGATACTCGCCTCTTGAAGCGGCATAATCTGCATCTGTAACCGTTTTAAGCTTATTTTTAATAGTCTCAAACTCTGAATCAAGAGAAAGATCGAGCCCTAATTCACTAATGATATCATCATAACGTTTTTTTATAACAGCCAGTGTATCTGTGAAATCAGCGCCTACCTTTGCCTCACCGTAACACTTGTATAAAAGATCCGTCACCTTTATATCCTCGGAGTCTCTCTTCCCGGGAGCTGACGGTACTACATATTTCCTGTCCGGATCGGACTTTATGATTTCGTATACCTTTTTAAACTGAGAGGCATCTGCAAGAGAGCTGCCTCCGAACTTAACCGCTTTTATCATTTTTTACCTCATTTTTTTTACTTTCAAATTACACCGGTATCAATAATGTGTGTCAGAGGCGGACAGTCGCCACATGACAAACCCTCAGATGACCCTGTAATATGAAATCATCTCTACCTTCTGTGATCTCTCCTCAAACTCCTTATGAGTCATCTCATCCGTTATTATGCCGTATTCATCCTCCAGCTCATCAAGAGAAACCGTTCGTACAGCCTCAAAAGCGGAATCATCATTCTTTTCATTTTCCCTGATACGCACAAAATACTGATACATATTATCCCCTGCATCCTCTGGAACAAGCTCATCCTCACTCCACAGCACGGGATACTCATCCTTACCCTTATGCTTTATCGCATCAACGATATCGGAAACTACGGCGCTTGCCGTCGGATACCGGCCGGCGCCGGCACCGGTAAACGCAACATCCTCTACGGCATTCCCGTGAACAGAGACGGCATTTATAACACCGTCAATCCCGAAAAGCGGATGCTTTGAGCCTATTAAAAACGGTGCTGTAATGGCTGAAAGCTTTCCGTCTTCATAAGCACACTTAGCCAAAAGCTTTATCTTCATACCAAGTGACTTTGCGTAAGCTATGTCCTCAGCGCATACGCCGTCGATACCCTCTGTCAGTATCTTTTCATACGATACCGCCTTTCCTGAAATAATTGAAGCAAGAATAGCTATCTTTCTGCAGGAATCATATCCCTTAATGTCATTTTCGGGATCTCTTTCGGCAAATCCGTTATCCTGCGCTTTTTTAAGCGCTGCCTCAAAGCTCTCACCGTCACGCTCCATTTTGGAAATGATATAATTACAGGTACCGTTAAGAATTCCCGTAACACTTTCAATCCTGTCCGCCGTAAGCGCATTATTTATAGATCTTATGATAGGTATTCCGCCTCCTACCGCGGCCTCAAAAAGGAAATATACCCCCTTTTCCTTAGCAATTTTAAGAAGTTCTGCACCCTTGGCGGCTACAAGATTTTTATTGGATGTGCATACATGCTTTCCGCTCTCAAGCGCTCTCTTTACAAATGTAAATGCAGGCTCAACGCCTCCCATTGTTTCAACAACGAGCTCCACATCCTTATCGGCTAGTAATATCTCAACATCATGAATAACCTTTTCCTGAATGGGATCATCCGGAAAATCACGAAGATCGAGAACATATTTTACATTAACCTCTTCTCCGGCATTTTTTTTGATTATATCTGAATTCTTTTCTAATACTCCTACTACGCCGGCACCTACGATACCGTATCCCATAACCGCTATTTCAGCCATTTTTTTACTCCTTTCAAAACCATCTTATTTTTTTATTCATCTTCAGACGCTCCATAACCTCTGAAAGACGTTTGTTTTTTTTATCACCGGGCAAAACTTTAAGCTTTTTTATAATCCTCAAAAGCAACTCTTCTTCTCTTTGAAGATAGCTTTTTAAAGCCTCATCTTGTTTTTGTATCAACAACTCTCCGTACACATGCACTTCGGGAGAAGCCGCTCTTTTCACTCCGTCAAATGTACATTTCCATAATATATAATAAGCGGCTTTTTCATGCAACAGTATTTCATCATTTATCCTAAAGCCATTTTCATAAAGAAACTCTGAAAGACTTTCCCGATCTGTGTGCGGCGATAACACACAGTCCGTGCCTATGCTTATTTTTCCTGACTCTAAGCCGTTTGTCAGTATCTTCCTGATAGCATGACCACCCATACCGCATATGATAAGTGTATCGGCTTCACCGGGATTAAGCCCTTCAAGTCCGTCCGATATCCTGAAATCTATCAAAGATCCGACACCGAGATCAAGCGCATTTTGCCTTGCTCTCCCAAGAGGCTTTTCTCTGATATCACAAGCTATCACCTTCCCCGCCTTTTTCTCTTTCACAAGAAATATGGGCAGATAGCCATGATCCGTTCCTATATCGGCAACCGTATCATTTTTAGTAATAAGTCCTGCTATACGTTTAAGCCTGTCCGATATGTTAAAATCAATCAAGATAATCCTGCAGCTTCTTTTTTCTGCTGGGCTGACGAAGCTTTCTTATCGCCTTAGCTTCTATCTGCCTTATCCTTTCTCTGGTAACCTGAAATTCCTTTCCCACCTCTTCAAGAGTTCTGGCTCTTCCGTCATCA
This sequence comes from uncultured Lachnospiraceae bacterium, assembly GCA_902784165.1. Classification (GTDB taxonomy): domain Bacteria; phylum Bacillota; class Clostridia; order Lachnospirales; family Lachnospiraceae; genus UBA4285. The sequence goes on from CACZTL010000039.1 coordinate 22,065, forward strand.
AGACCGAACCGAAGCCTTAACACCTTCTGCTCCCTGTCGGTAAGCGTAGCAAGCTCCTCATCGATCTGTTCCTTAAGCAGCGCGCGCGCAGCAGCCTCAGCCGGCTGTTCTATATCCTCGTCCTGTATGAAATCACCGAGATGAGAGTCCTCTTCTTCACCTATCGGCGTCTCTAAGGAGACAGGATCCTGTGATATTTTTTGTATCTCTCTGACACGCTCAACCGGAAGATCCATTGCTTCGGCAATCTCTTCAGCCTTAGGCTCACGCCCAAGCTCCTGCAAAAGCTGCCTTGATACCCTTATCTGTTTATTAATTGTTTCAACCATATGAACAGGTATCCTGATAGTACGTGCCTGATCGGCAATCGCTCTTGTAATAGCCTGACGTATCCACCAGGTCGCATAAGTAGAGAATTTATATCCCTTACGGTAATCGAATTTCTCAACAGCCTTGATAAGACCGAGATTTCCTTCCTGAATCAGATCCAAAAACTGCATCCCTCGTCCGACATATCTTTTTGCTATACTTACAACAAGTCGCAAATTGGCCTCGGCAAGGCGGTTTTTTGCTATCTCGTCACCCTCCTCCATACGCTTTGCATAATCTATCTCCTGCTGCGCTGTAAGCAGTGCAACCTGACCTATTTCTTTTAAGTACATCCTTACGGGATCATCAACACCTACACCGTCAGGAACTGCAAGATCCAGCTTTTTGAGATCAATTTCCTCTACATCTTCGTCATCAAGAAGGTCGTCATCCTCGTCGAGTACGTCAAGATCATCAAGCTCATCTGCCATATCTACTTCGATATTATTTTTTTCAAATATATCAAGAGCTTTTTCAAGACTGTCAGCCCCAAACTTCGTAGTGGAAAGAAATCCGGTGATCTCCTCCATTTTTATCATATTATTATTTTTCTTTGCGGCAGCTATCATATCGGAAAGCTCTTCCTCGATATTCTCATCGGAGATCACCTCATCAACGTCGAATCCGTCATCCTCTGAGAGCTTTTCTTCTTCAGCTTTAGGAGCTTGCTCCAAGACGCCCGACTTGGTTTTTCTCTTCCTCCCCGCAGTGCTTTTTTCTTCATCAGAAGCCTTTTTACTTGATTTAACGGTCTTCTTCGAAGTTTTTTTATCAGTCTCTTTTTCTGTTGCATTTGCCGGATCCTGTTCATCCTTTTTTGAGACTTTTCTTGCCTTTTTTTCCTTAAGCTCTTCCTTTTTTTCGGTATCCTTTTTTACAGTTTTCTTTTCCGCCATGGTCTTTCCTCCGTCAAATAAAAATACTTTCGATTTTATCTGTTTCCTTTTTTTTCAAGGTTAATTTTCTGTATTCATCCTGCATCTGTGCAGTACATGCTGACAAAAGCTCATCCGTCCTACGCTTCATAAGTGAGATAACTGATTCTGAAAGAAATCTTCTTTTCTCATCTTCATCTGCCCCTTCGTAGTTCTCGTCTGAAAAGACCCTCCCTATGAAGTCATTCTCCTCACCGTCAAAACTGTCCATAAGCTCCGGAACGGTTATTCCGCCCTCTGATACGCCCTTAAAGGTAAGTCTGGCAAGCTCTCCCATAACCGGACCTGATGTGAAGTCCTCAGGTGAAATATATTTACTTACCCTCTCAAAATATTCAGGTGATCTTATCAATGCGCAGAGAATATTTTTCTCATCTGTAAACGGAACTTCATTTTTTTCAGACTCTTTTGATGTCAGACGCCTGCTTGTACTGACACGATACCTCGTGCCTGCCCCCTTCTCCTTTAAGTTTCCTATCCTTGACACCTCAGTCTTAAGAAGCTCTGAATTAATTGCAAATCTTTCGGAAATAGTCCGTATGTATTGCTCTCTCTCAAACTTGTTATCGAAGGCGGCTATCATTTCCGCCGTCTTTTCCTCAAATCCCGCTCTTTCCGAAGGATCATCAAGATCATACTCTTTAGAGAGTTCTTTTATCTCGAAGAAAAAAGCATTATCAGCCCTTTCGATACGTGATTCAAGGCCTGCGCGTTCCTCTGATTTTATCAGTTCATCCGGATCCTTAAACGGTGACATATCAACAACATTTACAAAAAGACCTTCTTTTTTTAAGATAGGTATTGCTCTGAGCATAGCAGCCGTTCCCGCACTGTCGGAATCATATATAATATATGTCTTAGGAGCCATACCTGCTATTATATGCGCCTGTTCAGCAGTAAGCGCAGTCCCGAGAGAAGCTACTGTATTACTGAAGCCTGACTGATGCATCGATATCACATCCATATAACCCTCGACCAGGATTACTCTGTCACTCTTTGCCCGGATGGCCCTGTGTACTCCGTAAAGATTATCTTTTTTACTGTAGATCGCTGTTTCGGGGGAGTTAATATACTTCGGCTTAGAATCATCAAGCACCCTTCCTCCGAACGCAATAACCCGTGACGATTTATTCATGATCGGAAACATGAGCCGGTTAAAAAAATAGTCTCTGGGCTTCCCTGTCTTATAGCTGAAAAGCCCTGATTCCTTAAGCTCTTCATCTGTATACGCTTTTTCTTTAAGCGTTTCATAAAGAAAATTATTACCCGTGGCATATCCGAGGCCAAAGGCTGTGATCATATTGGGCGATATACCTCTTTTATTCAGATACTCATAGGCTTTTTTTCCTGATTCCGAATGAAGCTGTTCGTAATAAAAGCCGGCTGCATCTTTATACATCGAAAAGAGTCTGCTTTTAAGCCCCTTATTCACAAAACCTGTTCCCTTTACCCTGTCAAACTTTTCAGGAACTTCTATCCCTGCGGTTCTCGCCAGCTCTTCCAGCGCTTCGGTAAAATCAAGGTTGTCATGATCACAAAGAAACGTAAATACGTCACCGCCCTTATGACAGCCGTAACAATAAAAATACTGGTCATCAGGCATAACAAAAAACGATGGTGATTTTTCATTATGAAACGGGCACAAGCCTTTGTAATACGCGCCCGCCTTTTTTAAAGAAACATATCTGCCGATGATATCTGTTATATCACTGGCGGATCTGACCCTTTCCTTAAATTCGTTAAAATCCATGTCATCTCCGGGTTATGTCAGTGTATCAAGAAGAGAGCAGCCCACGTCTTGAAACACCTTTTTACCTGCTCCATGATCTTGGTACATATATATCTTCAAATATCTTTACCGAGTACCTGTCACTCATACTGGCTATATAATCGCATACAGCGCGCTCATTTGTTTCTCCTCTTTTTATCGCAATCTCCGTATACACATCCGGAATATCCTCAGGATGTGAGGAAAAATACTCAAACAAACCCGCTATCATCTTATCAGCTTTAACCTCTTCACTCTTGGCTACAGGATTTGCGTAAAGATTCTCAAACATAAATTTCCTGAGATTCATCATCGCCATGAGTATGTTTTCGGGCATCGTTATCTGCGGCTTGCCCATAGAGCTTTCCACTATAGCTCTGATAAGTGTATCCAGACGCTCCCTTGATGAATGTCCTAAAACCTTTGTGTATTCCTCCGGCACATCCTCTTCCGCAAATATCCCCCCGCGTATAGCATCATCTATATCATGATTGATATATGCTATCTTATCTGAAAGCCTTACGATACAACCCTCCAGAGTTGCAGGCTTACCGCTCGTTTTATGATTTAAGATACCGTCTCTTACCTCGAAAGACAGATTAAGCCCGTCACCGTCCTTTTCAAGCACCTCGACAACACGTATACCGTGATGACAGTGATCAAAGCCGTCAGAAGTTATACGATTAAGCGTTCTCTCGCCGGCATGACCGAAAGGCGTATGACCGAGGTCATGAGCCAGCGCAATCGCTTCCGTAAGATCCTCATTCAGTCTTAAAGCTCTTGCAATACTTCTCGCTATCTGCGATACCTCAAGAGTATGCGTAAGCCTTGTCCTGTAATGATCCCCCTCCGGCGCAAGGAATACCTGTGTCTTATGCTTCAGACGCCTGAATGACTTGCAATGAATAATCCTGTCTCTGTCTCTTTGATAGATAGTACGCATCTCATCATCTTCTTCAGGCTTGTCACGCCCTCTGCTGTCTGCGGAAAAAGAAGCATACGGCGATAATATTTTTCTTTCAAGTTCTTCTCTTTCTTCTCTAATGTTCAAATTAAAACCTCTTGCGACATGTGTATTTGGTGTGTCAATGGGGACGGTTCTACTGACACACCTACGGATGTGTCAGTAGAACCGTTTCCATTGACACACTGCCTCCTACAATACATATTGCATAACAGTATAAGCTTTTCCTTTTTTTAATATCAAATCTCTTCTTTTTCTATCTGAACACTCTCCACCCTGTCATTTTCCGCAGCTATAACAATCATCTTATACCCGTCCTCAGTGATAAAATCACCGGCTTTAGGAAATCTGTCAAGCCTCTCCGTTATCAATCCTCCGACCGAATCATTATGCTCAGAAGAAAAATGAGTTCCCAGATTTTCGTTGATATCATCAAGCTTAAAAGCACCTTCTACTATATATTTGTCAGAAGCTATCTCTTTAAACGGCGCCTCTGCCTCCATATCATGCTCATCCTGCATATGACCGGTAATCTCTTCCACAAGATCCTGTATAGTTATAAAACCGGTCATCACTCCGTACTCATCCTGTACAACCGCTGATGAAACAGCCTTTTTCTTCATATCTTCAAACAAAGCTGATGTCTTTTGCTGTTCAAATGTAAAATAAGGCTTTCTTTTGATAATATCAGGTATCCAAAAATCAGATCTTTTTTCTGTATCTGTATACGCATCAGACATCAAAAAATCCTTAACGTGTAAAACACCGATTATATCATCATTTTCTCTGTCAAATACGGGTATTCGAGAATGAAAACTATCACGAAAAAGAGCAAGAAGCTCGTCAAACGAAGCGTCCTTTTCTATCATGCTCACATCTACTCTCGGAACCATTACCTCCTTGACGCTTTGGTCATCAAATTCAAAAATGTTATGGATGATCTTCTTTTCCTCGTCCTCAAAGACGCCCTCCTCATGTCCGACATCAACAAGAGCTTTAAGCTCTGCCTCTGTGATCGTCTGTGTCGGCTTCTTGCTGTCTGTTTTAAAGAGCTTAAGTATCAGACTCGAAAGCTTATCTATGACAAACACCACCGGAGTAAGTATAATCATTATGATACTGATCGGTTTAGAATAAAGACAAGCTATCCTTTCAGCATTTTGGGACGCAAGCGTCTTCGGGGTGATTTCGCCCAGTATAAGAAGCACTACCGTAAGTATACCGGTCGCTATACCTGTAGCCGCATTTCCGAAAAGCTTTATGGTAAGAGTAGTCACAAGCGACGAAACTCCTATATTTACAATATTATTTCCTACAAGGATGGTCGAAAGCATCCTGCTCGGATTTTCGAGTATCTTAGAAACCCTCAGAGCCGCTTTATTTCCATCCTCACACATAGTACGCAGCTTTATCTTATTAAGCATAGTATAAGATGTTTCTGCTGAAGAAAAGAAAGCCGATAAGCCTATAAGCGCAATTATAATAATTATCTGAACTATGTCCCCGCCGTCCATAGTGTATTATCACCTCTGTAAAAAATAGATTACACAAACATTATTTTGAAAGCCCTTCCACGACCTCGGAAAACCTCATACTGTTTGAAGCCTTCACAAGTACAGTATCGCCGGGGCGTACAACTTCCTTAATTTTTTTTATCATCCTGTCATTTTCCTTAAAAATGTAAAACTCAGGTACTACCGGACACTGCGGATCCGACATCATTACCTCTATATGCTCCTCCTGCGCGCAGCCTTCGATATCCGCATCAGGGTTTACGCCAAGCGCGCCTTTAGCGATTTCCACAGACTGCTCACCGCATACAAATAAAACACAAACGCCTTTTTCGGCTGCAAAACGTCCGACCTCATAATGCATTTTGTCTGATTCATCGCCCAGCTCAAACATATCACCAAGCACACATATCTTTCTTCCCCCGGCTTCCGAAAGTGCTTCTATAGCAGCCTTCATAGATACCGGGCTTGCATTATATGCATCATCTATTACGGTAATACCATGGGCCTTTATCACATTCATCCTGCCCTTTATCGTGCCTGCCGATTCAATTCCTTTAACAATCTCTCCGGCAGTAAGTCCGAAATGATCTCCTACGGCAGCTGCTGCAAGGGCGTTAAGGATAAGATGTCTTCCGGGAAGCTTTAGGCTCACATCTATACCGTCCGGCGCGCATTGCAGTCCGAAAATCTTAAACGACGTACTTTCCAAACCGTTCGTGCGCACATCATCAGCATATATGTCATTCTTTCTGTCAAATCCGAATCTCTTTACAGGTGCATGAGTAGCTATATCTTCATTCTTCACTGCGGATAAGAATTCGTCATCACCGTTAATGACTAACAGACCATCGTCCGGAAGCCCGCCTGCGATTTTTATTTTCTCCTTGTATATACCCTCTTTAGATCCGAGTATTTCCATATGGCTTACACCTATATTGGTCACAACCGCCACTTTCGGTTGTATGATATTTATAAGGTAATCCATCTCACCGGGTGCGCTTATCCCCATCTCAAGGACACTTATCTGCGCATCGTCAGGTGTTTCCAGACACGTCAGCGGCAGACCTATCTCATTGTTATGATTTCCCTTTGTTTTTGCCACATTCATCGAAGTCGACAACACGGAAGCGATCATCTCTTTCGTACCCGTCTTGCCTACACTTCCCGTAACCCCGACAACGGGCAGATTTCGCTCATTCATATATGCAGAGGCGATGCTGCCGAGGGCTTCGAGTGAAGAAGCAGTTTTAATATAAGCCTCACCCTCACAAGGCTCATAATCCTGCTCTCCTATGGATAAATAAGCACCCTTTGAAAATGTGTCCTTAATAAAGCTGTGTCCGTCAACGCGCTCACCGACAAGAGCTACATAAGCGCAAGCCTCTCCTGCCAGTCTTGAATCTGTCACGAAAGCTGTCACTTCACGGTTTAAAAGTGAGTTATCACCTAAATAATTTCCGTTACATGCTTTTATAATCTTTTCAATACTGTATTTCACGTTTATTCCTCTCGTATTATTGTTTAGTGTGTCAAAGGGGACGGTTCTGCTGACACACCAGCAACCGTTACCTTGGCACATTAATATTTCTTCAGCGACACATCAATCAAAGTCTGTATAAGCTCCTCATAGGACATACCGAGCGCAGCTGCTTCCTTAGGAAGCAGACTCGTAGGCGTGAGCCCCGGAAGTGTATTTATCTCAAGACAGTATATATTACCGTCAGCATCAAGAAGTTCGTCTACTCTTGAATAAGTATCGATCTCGGCTTCCTCACACGCAAGCTCGGCATAATCCTGCATCCTGTGCGCGATATCATCAGGCAGATCTGCCGGGCAGATCTCCTTTGCTCCGTCGGGATCATACTTATGCTTGTAATCATAAACGCCGCCCTCAGGTATTATCTCCACTATAGGAAGCGCCTTTCCCTCAATAACGCCTACAGAAAATTCCCTTCCCTTTATGAAGCTTTCTACAAGTATCTTTTCTTCAAATGTAAAGGCCTCTTCTATAGAGTTGCGTCGCTCCTGCTCACTATTTGCGATATAAACGCCTACACTTGAGCCTCCGCACGCCGGCTTAACAACACACGGAAGCGGCAGCGTTGCTTCATCATACTCCTCTCCTCTTGTGAGGATAACACCGTCCGGCATCGGAATCCCCTCAGGCACAAGTATCTTTTTTGTAATAGCCTTATCCATGGATAAAGCACTTGAAAGATAACCCGGTCCTGTGT
>CACZTL010000040.1 GCA_902784165.1 uncultured Lachnospiraceae bacterium
CCGTGAACTGTCCGCTGTCTGATACTTACAATACCAAAACGGAGGAAAAATAAATGCCCAGAGACGAAAGACACACAAAATCCATGCCATACGGCACCCTCGGCATAATCCCCTTAAAAAGCTTTGAGGATATGGGGAAGAAAGTCGATGAATGCTTAGTCAGGTGGAGAGCAGCGCGAAACGACAATCCCCAGGTTTTCGAAACCGGTGACTACAAACGCGACACATATATAATTGATGCTGAGACCCCTCGCTTTGGTTCAGGCGAGGGTAAGGGCGTGATAAACGAATCCATCCGCGGCCACGACCTCTACATCCTTGTAGACGTATGCAACTACAGCCTCACCTACAAGCTTTGCGGTCAGATAAACCACATGTCGCCCGACGACCACTACGCCGACATCAAGCGAATCATCGCGGCAGGCGCAGGCAAGGCCCGCCGTATAAATGTAATTATGCCCTTCCTCTACGAAAGCCGCCAGCACAGGCGTACCGGCAGAGAGTCGCTTGACTGCGCGCTCGCGCTTCAGGAGCTCACCGACATGGGCGTAGACAACATCGTTACATTTGACGCTCACGACCCCAGGGTTCATAACGCGATCCCCTTAAAGGGCTTCGAGTCGGTTTCGGCCGTTTATCAGTTCATCAAGTATCTTCTTCTTAATGTCGGCGACCTTATGATCGACAGCGACCACATGATGGTCATCAGCCCGGATGAAGGCGGTATGGGACGAGCTGTTTACTTTGCAAATGTGCTGGGTCTTGATATGGGTATGTTCTACAAGCGCCGCGACTATACTAAGATTGTTGACGGCAGAAACCCGATCGTTGCTCACGAGTTCCTCGGAACAAGCGTAGAAGGCAAGGACGTTATCGTTATTGACGACATGATCTCCTCCGGCGACAGTATCCTAGACGTAGCAAAGGAGCTTAAGGCAAGAAAAGCAAACCGCGTCATCGCGATGACCACATTCGGTCTTTTTACAAACGGATTTGAGAAATTTGACAAGGCTTATGAGGAGGGACTTATCTCCAAGATCCTTACCACAAACCTCGTATACCAGCCGCCTGAACTGCTTGAAAAAGAGTGGTATATAAATGTAGATATGAGTAAGTACATCGCGCTTATCATCGACACGATAAACCACGACGCTTCCGTAGCGGCTCTGCTTACGCCCATCGACAGGATACATGAGAAGCTTAAGGAGTATAACGAAAGCAAGGGATCTATTGATATAGAAGAATAAAAAAAACGGCCTCGGCCGTTTTTTTAGTGTGTCAAATGGGGACTGTCCCCTTTTGACACACTTTTTCAGAACCTGTTCTCCAGCATCGCAAGCAGCGTTTCACGCTCATTCAGCCTGGGATTTTCCAGCACGATATCAAGCAGCCACTCCAGCGTCTCGCCGACCTTCGCGCCTGAGAGCCCGCGGTTTACGAGATCGGTTCCGCTTATGTCGAGGCTTCTTACATTTACACAATCACCGCGGCTGATGATTTCTTCGCAATACCTCTTGATCGTACGCAGATGAAGACGCCGGCCGCGCATGGTAAGCCCGGTCACATCCTCCGTGGTCTGTATCTGGGCGTCTGCAAATGTAAAAAGATCCTCCAAAAGCCTCGGACCGTACAGACTCATCGCCTTGCGCACGCCGTACTCATTCTCCGGGATTTTCTCCTCTTCCTTTGTATATCTGATAATCTGAGCTGCATTATCTATCGTGTTGTTATCGAGCCTGAGCACTTTCATTACCTTCTTTGCTTCGGTATGATCCAGCGTAGAAAGCAGCGCTGCGTATCTCATAGGTGTTGTGGCCGGAACATGATGGAGCAGGGGTCTTATTATCTGAGCATCCTTAGATGAAAGCACGCGGTTTAGCTCAGGCAGTATCTCAATAAAAATGCCGGTTTCCTGAAACTCCGTTACAAGCTCGGGGTGGGGTGAGAGAAGCGTTTTTGTAAGCTCAGCCTGCACGCGCTCGATGCTTACATTTTTAATGCGGTTTGACATGGCGCAGATTGCATTGTACGTATCACCGTCTATGTTAAATCCGAGCTGCGCGGAAAATCTTATTGCGCGGAGCATACGAAGCGCGTCCTCTTCAAATCTCTCAAAGGGGTCACCTACGGCCTTTATCAGATGCCTGTTAAGGTCGGCTATCCCGCCGAATTCGTCCTTTATACCGTTTTTATCATTATAGGCGATTGCATTTATCGTAAAATCGCGGCGCCTCAGGTCCTCCCTTAAGCTTCGTGTAAATCTTACATTTTGCGGGTGACGTCCGTCGGCGTAGTCTCCGTCCACACGATATGTCGTAACCTCGTATCCGTTCCCCCGCATGATGACTGTGACCGTGCCGTGTTTAATGCCGGTGTCGACAGTCTTTACAAATATGCGCTTAACCTCCTCGGGTGTAGCCGATGTAGTTATATCCCAGTCATCCGGTTCTCTGCCCATCAGTATATCTCTTACGCAGCCCCCCACCACATAGGCTTCATGACCGGAATGCTCTATCATTGTAATAATGACCTTGACGTCATCAGGTATCTGTATATTCATGATCTCACTCTTTAGATATAGTTTTGTCAATTAAGTTCTACAGTTAATTCCCCACACTCTTCTGCTGCATCAAGAAAGGTGTTTATTATGCGATTCTCCCTGTAATCGAGAATATCATAGTTTTTTATGGTTATGTGCGTATCCTCGCAGATATCCGTCAGACAGTCATACAGCGCGTCAAGATTCTTCCCGTAATAATCCGGAAAATCCAGCTTTTCGGCTATGTACTCATGTATCTGCCTCGGCGTAAAAAGATCTTTAAAGTCAAGCTCTATCCTTTTCATGTATTTCTCCTGTAAATATATCGATACGTCAAGCAATGTGTCAGATAGGGACAGTCCCTTTGTGTCAAAGCGTGTCAGATGGAGACAGTCCCTGCCTTACACACTCAATATATCCTCTCAAACGACTCATAATGATCCTCCGTATAATAAATCAACCCGTCGTTCGAATAAATAAGCCGCTTTGCATTCCGGTCGCCGCCGGTATAGTCTATATCGCACTCATAGTACTTCCGGCCCTTTTCCTTTGGCAAAAGCCCTTCCCGATTCCCGAAGGAATCCCCCCCTATGCTCATTCCGGGCGCCACATCGGAAAGGTCGCCGCTCGTCTTCCAGCCAAGCTTCTTCGCCTCGCTCTTGGTAATATAATTATCAGGCAAATGTCCGAACTCATGTATATATGCAGACACCTCCGCCATACTCGTATACGATCCGGACTCTACTACCTCTGCCGATGAGGACTCTTTGCTTTCCTGCGTAGACTCGCCGATGTCGTAGACTGTCGCCTCATCCGTATGCGTATACCTTGTTTCGGCGGATTCTGCCGTCGTAGAAACCGCGGCAGTATCTGCGCTGCCTGAATTATTAAATGTACATCCCGTAAACGTTCCTGCTATAATAGCTGCGGCAAACGCCGCCGTTAATATCTTTATTTTATTCTTCATTTGCATAGTTTTCCGTAATACTTTGGTTTTTGTTGCCTTTAAAATTCAGCGGTCAGTAAATAGTGTGCTATTTATTAACCTGTTTCCATAATATAACATTTATGATACTTATTGACAAGAAAGAGCAATTAATGTAAAATGCAATCGGTTAGTCATTTCTAACCGTATTTTTTTACATTTGAGTTAGGTAAAGCTAATTTCAAGAGCATTGATTTCTTCACAGTGAACTTGCTATTGCAAATGTGTAATATTTAGCACCAAACTTAATCAGTACTTCCTTAGGAGCGGTTATGTCTGAAGAACTTATTGTACAACAGTGTTCCCCTACCCTTGCGGGGCTTAAGACGGGCAGCATTTTTAATTGCCCGTTCAGAAGCCGCAAGGATCTGTGGAAGGAGATTCGTCTCTTAAACACGCGACTTAAGCCCAAAGGTCTGCGGGTCATACCTTTAAGGATATCAGCTCATAATGCGATGATATACATTTACAGACCGGAGAAGCTGTCTAAAGATCTTGCAGATAGTAAAGCCGCGTGCATCCTTGAGGACTGCGGCTATACGGGAAGGACTGTTCCCGGATGTATCTCGCTTCTTATGGAGCGTCTCAGAGCCGGAGAGGATTTTCCGCACGAGATCGGTCTGTTTCTCGGATACCCGCCTGAGGACGTTAGCGGATTTATCGAGAACAAAGCGCTTAAGTCCAAGGCTACCGGGCACTGGAAGGTCTACGGCGACGAAAAAAAGGCCATGAAGACATTTGCACGGTTTAAGAAATGCACAAAGGTCTATACCGATCGGCGTGCGCACGGAGTTTCGATCGAACGGCTCGCTGTAGCCGGCTGATCATATATCCGGGTGCGGCGATTTTGGATTAAATAAACCAAAAACTTCTCGTTTTCCTGACAATGCAGTCATTTACTTCTTCATATTTTGGTTTGTTTTACTCAGAAACGCTGCACCCGACATTCAATTTATAAAAAAAGAAAGGTGGATTTTAAAATGAGTAAAGTAGCAGTAGTATACTGGAGTCAGACCGGTAACACAGAGGCTATGGCAAATGCAGTAGCTGAGGGCGCAACAGCCGCAGGCGCTGAGGCAGCTCTCATCACTGCGTCAGATTTCAACGCTGAGGCAGTTGCTGAGTATGACGCTATCGCATTCGGATGCCCCTCTATGGGCGTTGAGGTTCTTGAGGAGGCTGAGTTCCAGCCTATGTGGGACGCAGTTAAGGGAAGCCTTGCAGGTAAGAAGGTTGCCCTTTTCGGTTCCTACGGCTGGGGCGACGGCGAGTGGATGAGAAGCTGGGAAGCAGAGTGTGCTGAAGCAGGTATTTCACTTGCGACGGAGAGCGTACTTGCAAATGAAGCTCCCGATGACGAGGCGACCGAAAAGTGTAAGGCACTCGGAGGCGCACTTGCGTAACCGTTAAAAAATGTGTCAAAACGGGGACAGTCCCTTTGTGTCAGACCTGACACAAAGGGACTGTCCCCGTTTGACACACTTTTTTAACTAAAAAGGCGTGCCAACGGGATAACTCCCGCCGGCACGCCTTTTTCGCGCCTGTCGTTAATTTTTACAAATATTACTGAATATCTATCAGCTTCTTCTCCTCTACCTTCGGCTCTTCCTTCTTAGAGATGTCAAGCTTTAAAATCCCCTCCTCGAAGCCTGCCTTAACGTCCTCCTGAGTAATATTATCACCTACATAGAAGCTTCTTGAAGCTGTTCCTACATATCTTTCCCTGCAGATGTATCTGCCGGTTTCTTTGTTCTCCTCACTCTTCTCCTCGTTCTTGGAAGCCGTGATGGTGAGGTATCCGTCCTTGAGTTCAACCTCGATATCTTCCTTTTTGTATCCCGGAAGATCTATCATAACCTCATATCCGTCTTCCGTCTCCTTGACGTCAGTCTTCATAACATTCGCCATGCGTGAGATCCTGGGCGCAGCGCCTTTGGACGGCGCCGGCCTTCTTGTGTTATCGAAAAAAGGAAATCCTCCGAAAAATGAATCATTAAAAATGCTAGGTACTAACATGGTTTGTATCCCCCTTTATAAAAAATTTTCGCCTACCCCTGCCCGTCCACATGATAAAGCCGGTACAAGCGGTATGTGCAAATTTATAATCACAGGTTTTATCAACCTCTGATGGTATGATACAACTAATTGTTAGCACTGTCAAGAGGTGAGTGCTAATTTAATTATAAACTTTTTCTAAACTGAAAAAGTGCAGCAAAACAGTGATAGTGTGTCAAAAGGGGACAGTCCCTTTGTGTCAGGATTGACACAAAGGGACTGTCCCCTTTTGACACACTATCACCGTTTAACACACTTTTACTTCTGCGCTACTACCATAAACATCGGTGTTGACGCATAATTAAGCCTCTCCTCTGCATCCCACACGCGCTCGCCGATACCTTCGTCGATCCTTACGCCGGAAAAACCGATCTCAGTAAGCACTGCTCTGTCCCACACGGGTCTGTCGAGCGCTGAAAGAGGAACCTGCATAGCAATCTCCGTCATCTTTGCAACATCAACGCCCTTTTGCTCGTCCTGATCCTTATAAACGGATTTCTTTACATTTGCACGGTCAGCCTCCCAGGCTGCTTTTTTCTTATCATCGTAAAGATATCTGTACCAGTTCGCATCGAAATTAAGCATCTTTCCGCCGTTCTTAAGCACCCTGTGCCATTCGCGGTAAGCTTTATCCGGCTCCTCAAGAACCCATGTCAGGTTCCTTGAAAGAATAATATCAAACGAATTATCCTCAAAATCGAGTTCCTTTGCGTCCATCCTTGCAAATGTAATACGCTCATTTAACTCTCCGGCGTTTTCCTTAGCCTTAACAAGCATCTCCGGTGTATAATCCACGGCATTTACCCGGTAACCGTTCTGCGCGAGCATTATGGGAAAGAATCCGGGACCTGTACCGATATCAAGTATCTTTATCTCTTCTTTATCTTTTGCGGGCATATGCTCACATACCACATCTCTCCACAGATCCCTGCGTTTGTCGGCAAGCTCTGCCTTATTCTGGTCGGAATAACCTTCCGCTCTGTTTGTCCAGTAATTTTCTATGTCCTTAAGAAGCTCTCCCATGATGCTACCTCCGCGGTTGATGAATCTTTATGCTTATTTTGTCAGGTGGCGACAGACTGCACTATTAATGTACACCTGTATAATCATGTATATATTTTACATCCGGGTTAATAAAAAAATAACCCCCCTGGGGGGTTATTTTTTACAGTATTTATCTTTCGTTATATAGCAGAGACAGTTGCATATCAACGGGGACAGACTTCAACTTATCCTCCAAGCAATTCCCGGTTATACCCGAAAAACCGCTCATACCCTTCATCCCTGATAAACTCCAGGCTCCTGCTGCCGGATGAGAGCTCTGTCGTGAAAAGCACAAGCTCCGTACCGTCGGTCTTGGTGTCTTCAAGAAAATCATATACATTATCAAGCATAGCTCTTATGCCGTCCGCATCTCTCTCGACAGCTTCGTTAAACTCAAAGAACTTATTCCTCAGCCCCTCGATATCCTCATGTATCCATCCGCCGGCAGCTTCAGCGGCGCTATTCAGAACAACGCTGCGCTCATCAGATAAAAGCCCTGTCGCGCGTCCTCTGGAAAGCTCATCCTTCAAAGCACGCACCTCATCTGCAAATGTAGTTTTTACATTTGCATCGCCTGCTTTCTTTACCATAGAAAAAAGCCTGTCGGCAACCGCTCTTTTTCGCGCAAATTCGTTAAATTCGCTATTTAGCTTTGCGCTTATAAGCCCGATCACTCCTATCTTCTCATCAAGTCCCGCACTTTTAAATCGCTCTCTGACTGCTGAGTCCGCCTGCCCTTTAAGTATATCGTCAAGCATATACGCATTTTCATAACGCTTATACATATCATAAAATGCAGCAAACTCCGCCGCTGTCGCGCTGTCACGTACAAACTGGATTATCTGGGGATAATCGCACTCAATCCCGAGTGACTCGTAGGTTTTCAATAGATCCGACAGATCCTCCCAGCCCCTTGCCGTCACAAAGCTCATTCCGTCAGCCGTTATATACGCCTTATAAAAATTCTCTTTATGGATATTCAAATAAGAAAGGATCGCGCCATGCACTCCGGCTTCCGTTGCATATATACGCCAAGCCGGAAGATCCGGCTCTATCTCGATCAGGCGCACTCTGTCAAGCGTCGCCATATCGAACTCGCGCACCGACCTGTTATACTCGGCCGGATTCCCGGCAGCCACTATGATCCAGCCCTCAGGCACATTTTCACGGCCAAACATCTTAGCCTGCAAAAGCTGCAATATCACAGGCGCAAGCGTTTCTGAAACGCAATTTATCTCGTCAAGAAAAAGTATCCCTTCCTTAAGACCCGTTTCTTTCATCAGATCATATATGCTCGCCACAATCTCGCTCATAGTGTAGGCTGTGACGTCGCGCTCCCATTCGTCATACTTTTTCTTTCTGATAAGAGGAAGCCCCAGCGCGCTCTGCCTTGTATGGTGAGTCATATTGTAAGAAACGAAGCCCACGCCCATTTCCTCGGCAATACTGCGCATTATCGCTGTTTTACCCAGACCCGGCGCGCCCATAAGGAGGATCGGTCGCTGCCGCATTACCGGGATTTCGAAAAATCCTGCATCATTTCGCTTAAGATAAGCCCTGACCGTATTTTTTATTTCCTGCTTTGCCTGATTTATGTTCATAAAATAACCCTGCTTTCTTTAAAGAGCATCTGACACACTTTCCCTACACCCCCGTCACCAGATGCTCGATAAGCACCTTCAGACCGACTCCTATAAGTATAAATCCCCCTATCATCTCTGCCTTGGATCCAAGCTTGTTTCCGAATCGAAATCCGAAATACACGCCGACAGCAGTGACAACAAATGTTATAGCCCCTATGATCCCCGCATTTACCCAGATACCGGCATGCATAACAGACATTGACACCCCTATTGCAAGCGCGTCGATACTCGTTGCTATAGCCAGTACCAGCATGGTTTTATGCGAAAAATCATCTGTATGCTGCTTTTCTTCCTTGAATACGCCTACGAGCATATTTATCCCCAATGCCGTAAGTATCGCAAACACGACCCACGGGGCAAATGTACCTATCACCCCTGCAAATGTGCTTCCGATAAAAAAACCGACAATGGGCATAAGCATCTGAAACCCGCCGAAATACAGACCTGTCCTGAGCGTGTGGCGCACGGTAAACTCTTTTAAGGTCATGCCTTTGCAGACCGAAACCGCAAGCGCATCCATCGCAAGCGCAAAAGCCATAAATATAACTTCCGTTATGTTCATGCAAGTACCCCTCAGCTTGTAAATATATAGTCATGAAATTATAGCATTTCATGGCACTCATAACAAGTGTGTCAGACGGTGGCTCTTATCCTACAACACATGCGTCATAGCCCACGCCGGCGGGCGCAGGGCTGCTGACGAAGCTTCCTTTTCGAGCGCCAAGGCGGCGAGCATCATGCGTTCCTCATCATCAAAATCCGGCTCTTTTGAAAAAATAAACGCGCTTTTCCAAGGCGGTCTTGCTGTCGGATACAGCCCGTAGCCATCGGTAAAATAGATCATACCGGCAATCCGCCTTCCTGCCCCGGTCAGTTTTCTCGCATACTCAAACGGTGGTCTGAAATCCGTCCCTCCGAATCCCTTAAGCTCCATATCCGAAATAAGCTTTGAAGCATCGGAAGAGGGAGAAATGATCAAATCCCCCTGAATCTCTCTGTCGCACTGGAGCATACGTATCTGAGTCCTGTCTGAAACCGCCCGAATATCGGCAAGCAGGGAAAGAGTTTCATTTAAAAACCTCTCTACCGCATCCCCTGCGCAGGATCCGGATGTATCGATCACGATGACTATCTCCTCTATCGTATTATCCTCACGCGTTTCAAGCTCTTCAATAAGCGGCATGTCACCGTAAAGCGTCATCCCGTAATTGTAATATCCGGGATCAAAGCTGTCCGGGTCAAGCCGCGATGTTTCATGAAGCCTCATAAATTTTTTAAGGAAATCCTTATAAGACATATGCTTTCTTGACGAGACCTTTAAAGCCTTAAAAAGCCGCTCCTCGCCCTTTCCCCGTCCGTAAGCCGGAAGCGCGCTTGCGATGGCAGCCTGTTTTTTTGCCCAGTCATCAGTATTTTCCTGCGAAATGCTCGGCCACGGAGAGTGGTCATCCACATAAAAAAGCTCCTCCCATACGGCAAGTATTTCTTCTGTTTCCTTATGCAAATGTGCATATATATTTTCAACGGAAAGTATCCCGCAGTTGTCAGTAAGACGCTTGTATGCCGACGCTCTTAAGTCGGATTCCGGCAGAAGAACCGCCCGGGTCTGCAGACCGTCTATTATATACTCAGCATGTATGTCACTTGCGATATCCCACAATCTGCGCTCTTTTCCGGTATATTCGCGCGCCTTTCGAATCGCAGGAAAAATACAGTGCATAAGCATATGCACATACGCCCTGTTTATATACACCTGCCCCTGCCGCGCACATGTTACAAGCTTCATGGGATTAAAATATATATTTTCTCCGTCAGTAGCGGTAAATGCAAATCTCGGATCGCTTATCTTTTTTAAGCTGCCCAAGGCAACAAAAAGATAGCGCAGCGACACCGAAAGCTGCCTTGCGGACAAACGCCACACTTCATTTGCCTCTTGTTCCCACGCCTGTCGGGATGTATTCTGTTTGCCGTCAGATGTATCATGCATAACCGTGACTCCTGATATAAGGACCTTTTAAAACTCATACCTCTTTTTTCTGCCGTTCTCCATTTTCCCGTACCGCTCCATAAGCACTGCCACCGCCTCCGGGCGGTTTTTTTGCCTTGCATCATCAATCATGCCTGAAACCATTTCTTTATCAATGATATCAAGCTGCAAAAGCTCATTTATAGCCTCGGTTTTGTTATCTGCCAGCAAACCTGAAAAATAACGTGTTACATTTTCCTTAATGAAGCTTTCGTAGGTTTCGCGGGCGCCATCCAAAAGCTTATAAGGGAATCTCAGTCGGCACACGGCGATCTCGACAGCCGAGTCATATATATCCAGATTAATGCCGGTATTAAAAAGCGCATCATACGCCTTGTAATCAACATCACCCGAGTAAATGCACTCCCTGTACGGCGTGCCTGCCCCCTCCGAAATATGCATAACGATACGCGCCGGGGTATTTTCCTCGAAATTATCCATAAAATAAGGGAATACTAAAAGAGCCTCTCCGTCCGGATAGATAAGACGCACCCTGACCTGTCTGTGCGCATCAAAAAGGACGGCCTTAAGAGATTTTATCCCGCCGTTTTTCACGATCTCGATCTCCTTAAGCCGCTCACAATTTTTAAACGCCCCGTCACCTATATCCGTATCCGAACTGCCAAGCCTTATCCTGTAGAGACTCCTGCAATTATAAAAAGCGTGCGCTCCTATTTTCTTAAGCCCCTCCGGGAAGCTCACACTCGTAACCGTTCTGTCTTCAGCATATGCAAATGCATCTATCTCCGTCACATCCCCGCTGATCGTCAGACCGTATGTTTCATCCGCCATGATGCGCTCTCCTTTATTTCAAAAGTGTGTCAAACGGGGACAGTCCCTTTGTGTCAGCACTGACACAAAGGGACTGTCCCCGTTTGACACACTCAATAATTATAGAATATATGATCCCACATCACTGTATAGCTGCTGTAATTACCTATATACCCTGTATGCACCCTGAAAAACAGATAAGGCACATTTCGTCTGCCGTTTAATACATCCTGTGCAGCCTGCACGTTAGTTGATGCGGCTCCCCTCGCAAGGCATGCGGCAAATCTTCCGCTGGCTACGGGCGAGAACTGTCCGCTCTGGTATATAACACCTGATATTGTATTAGGGAATTTCGAACTCTCCACTCTGTTCATGACGACGCTCCCCACTGCGACACGGCCTTCGTAAGGCTGGTTGCCGGCCTCGCACTCTATGATAGCCGCCATCATGGCAAGATCACTTTGCGAGTAATTTGAGCTTGACGATGAACTTGACGACGAGCCTGATGACTGTGAGCTTTGAGGTGCCTGTGTCGGCTGCGGCGCAGGCGCGGCAGTCGTGGCAGGAGCCGCGGTTGTTGCCGGCGGCTGTGTTGCTGCGGCTGCCGCCTGAGCGGCTCTTGCCTCAGCTTCGCGCGCGGCATCTTCCTGCGCTTTCTTTGCCGCAGCTTCGGCGGCAGCAGCCTTTTTCTCAGCCTCTTCTCTTGCCTTCTTTTCAGCCTCCTCCTGCTTGCGGCGCTCTTCCTCCTCGCGTGCGATACGCTCCTGTTCGAGCTGCACCTCGTACTTCTTAGCAAGCTCCTCTAACTCCGCAAGCTTCTCATCAGAGAGCTTAAGCTCGTCCTTCTTCTCCATAAGGAGCTTCTCAAGAGACCTTGCCTCCGCGTCAGCCTCCTCTTTAAGACCTTCAAGGCTTGCTACTTCCGTTTCCAGAGTATTCAGCTTATCCTCATGCTCTTTGTAAAGCCCTGCCATGATCTCGAGCTCATTACGATCGTAGTCATATATATCCTGTATATACTCCGCCCTGTTAAGCAGCTCGGAAATTTCTCCCGAAGACAAAAGCGCCTCCTCAAGTCCGAGATCTCCGCTCTCATATATATAACGAATACGCAGCTTCATATCGTCGTAACGCTCAAGCATATCACTCTCGATATCGGCAATCTCGCCGTTTACAACGGTTATGTCATCCTGCTTGTTGATTATGTCATCGTTTAGCTCATTTATACGCTTACCGGCCGCATCTGCCTGCTCATTCAGATCCGTTATCTCTGTGGAAATGTTGCTCTGCTCCTTACGCAGGTTTTGAATCGCAGAATTGGCCGAGTCGAGCTTATCCTGAGTATCCTCCGCACGAACACTCACCGCTGTAAGCGCGCACGCGGCCGCACAGACAGCCGCCGCTGCAAATCGTATGACTTTTTTTAGTATAGGGCTTTTTTTCATCTTTTTTGATCCTGATTTAATTATTATTAAACCCTATTTTATACTTTTTTCTCAAATATTACAAATGTTTTACGAAGAATTCTTCTTCCCCTTCACTATTCTGTCAAATGCCGCCAGCATCCCCGGCAGCACGAACAGGATCAGAAGTATCGCGCTTGCGGAGCCGATGGAGAGCGTCATACAGATAGGCGCGACAGCCGGATCAGTTGATATAAACCCTATGATACCGGTAACAACCACCATGATCAGCCCTGATGTCAGCACCGTATGGATAGAGCCGTCATAAGCGGCTTTCAGGGAATCACGTATATCCTTCGACTTCCGGTTGTCCCTGTAATAGCTTGTAAAGAGTATACCGTAGTCAATGCAGGCACCCATAAGGATACACTGTACGATGATATTGGCAAGGTAGTTTATGCTTACGCCGCGAAGTCCGCTGACTGCCACTGTGATAAATACGCCGCACAAAACGATTGCGACAAGAAGCAGCGGAATCATCAGATTCCGGAAGGTTATGGCCACTATGGCAAATATCGTAGCAGCGGTCAGTATCGTTATAAGGAGCATTTCTCCCCCGAAGGAGCCCTGCATCTCGCGGTACATGGCAGAATTTCCTATGCGGTAATTATCATTCGGAAGACTCTCATCAAGAAGCGCGTAAAGCTTATCCATAAATGCATCTGTCTGCGCCGACTCATAAGGCAGCTTCGAGTTAATAAGAAGGATAGAGTGCTCCGGTCCTTTAAGCTTATTAACGGCGTCTGTCATATCCTGCCTGTTGTCGATGACCTTTTGCTTATCCTCCTCCTTGAGAACCGAGGCAAAGCGCGGGTCATTTATCACGTCTTCAGAGATAAAATCAAACATCTCAAGGATATTCATCTTCCACTCAGGATCGTAATCATTGAAGCTTCCGTAAAGCATGGTAAGCAGATACAGGTCATCCGGGTCAGCTTTATCTGAGAGCTGCAAAAACAGTTCGCTAAGCTCATCCGGCGCGTACTCACGGTCGGACATCACCGCATTTACAAGGAGCGAAAGCGAGTTTAGGTCCTTCCTTCGCTGATCCGTTATTTTTTCGGACATTTTCGCATCCGGCAGTATCCTTTCCGTTAAAAATGTTATAAATTCCTCTACGCTCATGCGTCCGAAATCAGGGTGGAGCTTTGCATCTCTGAGCGTAAAGAGCAGCTTCATATCTGAAGGATCACTTTGCCCGAGAATTCCCGCAATATCTGTAAATGTCAACTGCCGTCCCTCCAGAGCCGTATGCATTATCATCGACAATCTCGTCATATCAGCTGCATTTTCATCTGTAAATGCAGCGCCAAACTGCGCATCGGGCGCTATATCACTAAGTAAAAAATCTACCATATCGATAAGCGCAATATTCCTGTCCGGCGTATCTGCGCCTGCCTTCAGCGCGTAGAGCGTACTCATTGAGGACGCGTCCATATCAAGAAGACTTGCAGCCGCCGCTGCGTCAAGCTGAGTACCGGAAGCCGCTGCATTTATAAGTCCCGCTGAGCTGTTAAGCGCTGCTGCCGCGGAAGGGTCTATCGAAGAAGCAGATATACCGGGAAGCGCCGCCGCTGATGATGCGTCAGGCTGCATGCCGTACGCTGCTGAACTCGTAAGCGCTGCCGCATATGAAGGATCCATATTAAGCAGAGAACCCGACGACGTGCCGGACGCAGCCGACTGTGGGTTGCTCATGACATTTTCAAGGAAGGATAAGAATTCCGGCAGTGTCATAGTCACATTTCCCGAGGTATTTCCTGTCGTCATGCCGTACATCATATAAATACCTGCGGTCTGCGTCGCTTCCATGCCAAGAGCTGCTGCCATCTGCTCAGACGTAAGTGCCTGCCCGGAGGCCGCAATCCCTGCAAGTGCCTGAGCCTGAGTCAGCTGCGTGAGTGTCGCAGAGTCAAAACGGTCTGCAAAGAGTGGGTTAGCGGAAGCATCATTTACGAGGTAATCAAGAAGCTCATTTATCGTCATAGTATAGGAGCCAGCCGCCGGAAGCCCGAAGTAAAGGGAATACAGCATATCCGCCTGATCGGCGTCCATACTTAAAACCCCCGCCATGTCAGAAGCGCTCCGGGGCGCGGTTATGAAGACCGCATCAGTGTAATCGGCCATCTGATCTATCTGCGAATAATCGGCTTCATCGTTGTATTCGGCAATCGTCTGATCAGCCGCCACATCCTCCCGTACAAAACGCACAAATTCATTGATCGTCATAGTACCCGGCTCGTATCCCGGCGTTTCAGCAAAGTAATACACATACATAAGGCGCATATCCTCTGCTTTCATTTCCTCATCGCCATTTCCGCTCTCCCGAAGGAAATCTGTCATTTCCGCATATGTACGAGTTTTTACAAGCGCTTCCCTGTCTGCAAATTTCACCATTGTCGGGATATTTTCCTTCGTTTCCTCATCCATCTCTTTTGCATAACGCTCGCGCGGCAGAAGCTCGTCATTTATGAACATCATGAGGTCTGCGACCTTCACCGACGGCGCCTGTCCGTCCTTAAAGCGGTCGTAATAAATGAGTCTCAGATCCTCAGGCTCCATATCCACATCGGCGTCCATGTCGTCAAGGAAATCAATCATACCTTCCGGGGTGCGCTTTTTATCCAAGGTGCTCTCAAAGCTTGCGGTGGAGGTCATGCCTTCAAGCTCCTCTATTTTTTCCTGAAGGTCAGGCACATTTGCAGAATCCTTGTTGTTGTAAAGCACCACGATGCGGTTTGTTTCCGGGAATATCTTTGCTATCTGACGGTCGGGCGTGCCGTCAAATGATATGGGCGTAAGGCGCTGAAGGAAGAAAAACAAGATAAATATCCCTGCAAATATCGCCGGCAGGGCATATTTCAGTTTGTTTGAAAACTTCGCAAGCCCTCCCATCGGGATATTCAGCGAAGGCTTTTTTGTTTTGGCAAGTATCTTATCGGAAATAAGCATAAGAAACGGTAGCATCGTAAATATGCACAGAAGACTGACCGCCACGCCCTTTGCAAGCACCACGCCCAAGTCCGCGCCGATCCTGTAATTCATAAAGACCAGCATAAGAAGCCCCACAAAAGTCGTGAGCGCGCTGCTCACGATAGAGGGAAATGCGCTTGCAAGCGCAGTCTTCATGGCTCTTACCTTATCGTCTGTCCCCTTCCGCTCCTGCCTGTAGCGGTTCATAAGGATTACGGAATAGTCAAGAGAAAGCACAAGCTGAAGGATTGCCGCTATTGCAAATGTAGTATTGGAAACCGATGGCAGGAAGAAATTCGAGCCCATATTTACAAGGATAGAAATACCTATGACGGAAAGCACAAGAACCGGCTCAAACCATGAGCCGCTCATAAGAAACATGATCACAAGCAAAACTATGGACACAGAAATATAAAGATACGGCGCAAGCGCCACATCATTGCTTAGATTCTCCACCACAGGCTTATACTCTTTATACCGCTCCCCCAGCTCCTTTTCGATAGCCGTCTCCTCCGGCGTGCCGTAATCAAAAAGAGTATTTACCTCGTAGAGTGTGTAATTGTCTTTATTGTAATCCTCATCGTCAAGCTTGTATGAAACACTGTCCACATATTCCATATCCTTGATCTTATTTTTGATCTCAAGCTTCTTGTCAGCCGGCACATCCGTAAGCAGCAGCCGTATATAGTATTCGTCCTCATTATCCGGGAACTCCTTATCCATAAGGTCAAGCCCTTGCTTCATCGGAGAGCTTTCGGAGAGGTACTTTGTCATGTCTTTGTTTATATTTACATGCGGCATTAGAAAAGCACACAGTGCCGTGAAGGCTATCATCGCCAGGAAAACCGGTATGCGGAAACGCACCAAAAAATTTGAAATCTTTTTCATATCGCATAATTCCTTTCGTAGTGAGGGTAGCCGGGGATAGACGCTTCACAATTATTATACTTTAATGTATAATTAAATCAACAAACTGTTTATTTAAAAAAGATGTGTATCAGTCAGAACGAAGTGTTACTGTTTTGAAATCGACACATCCGGCGTAATTGTTGAAGTGTGTCAAATGGGGACAGTCCCTTTGACACACTTCCCTCTGCCGACACGCAGCTATCTCAAGGAGAATAACATGGAAAACCAACGTGTACGCATCACCAAGATGCTTTTAAAGGACGCCCTTACAAAGCTTTTATACGAAAAACGAATTGAAAAGATTTCCGTCAGCGAGCTATGCGAGAAGGCCGGTATAAACCGCTCTACATTTTACAAACACTACGGCAGCCAGATGGATGTATATGAAGAAATGGAGCAGGATTTCTTTGACACCGCCCTGCAGATGCTTACAGTCGAAGAAGAAAGCGGGCGTACCGGTATCAGACAGTTTTTGGAATTCTTAAAGGATGAGTATGAAAAGGTATATGCGATTATCGTTATCCGCCCGGATTCGGATTTTATACAGAAGGTGTTCAGCATGCCTGCTCTTCAGTATTACACGCAAAAAAATAACGACCCTGCATATACCGAAAGGCAAAATGAGTATATGAGGATCTATGAGTATAACGGGGGGTATGCAGTGATCAGGGAGTGGGTAGCTTCAGGGTGTAAAGAAGAGCCTGCGCAGATAGAGGATCTGCTGCTGCATGTGTCGGATTACAAAAGGTAGTGCGCCTGTCATCCGTTTTTATCTCCAATCTTACAGAAATACTATTTTTTTCTATACCTACGGTCTTTTGTTGTGCCAAGGATCTCTATCTTCCCAAGCTTTACAAGCTCATTCAATATTTATCTTGTTCTTGGGCCTTTTAATCCAAATGATTATCCTTCTTCATAGCATTAGAAATGGCATCTGCAACTTCATTCAGACTGGCACATACCTACGGTGATATGTGAGACACGGGGACGTTGCTTTTGTCTGCCGATCAAGACAAAAGCAGCGTCCCCTTGTCCGCCCCTTGTCCTCAAAGCTACAACAAAAGATACAGTGCTTACTCCTGCTCAGGAAATAGCAGCTGAGGCAGTGAAAAGAATAGATAAAAAGTACCATTTAGACAACAAACACAAAGAAGCCCCCCCGAAGAACGGCTTAGAAACCGCAAGGATATGATAGAATCGCTTACGGATGATTTCTTTGTGTGGATAAAAGAACAGTTAGTAAAGACAATTGCCAGTTCCGCGCTAAAGGCGGCATTAAAATATGCGCTGAATCAAGAAAAATATCTGAGAGTATTTTTAGACGATGCACAGATTCCGTTAGATAACAATGACGCTGAGCGAAGCATAAAAAAATTCTGTGTAGGAAAGAAGAACTGGCAGATTATAGCCTCAATGAACGGAGCCCGTGCAAGCGCATTGTTATACAGCATTGCAGAAAGCGCTAAAGCAAATGGGCTCAAGCCATACGAATATTTTGTACATATGCTGACCGAACTGGTCAAGCACCCAAGGAATGATGTTCCTGAAGAAGTTATAGAGGCGTTGATGCCATGGTCAGATAAACTTCCTGATGAAGTTAGAAAAACAAAAACAAGATAAAAAATCGTCATCCTGCAAGTGTAACAAGGATGGAGATTTTTTTGAAGTGTACGCGTTATCGACCATTTACAGGAATATAACCCAACTCCTGCATATATTCCGAAATATATACCTTTGCCTCTTCAAATTCATCACCGTAAAACCCGTGTCCTGCACCTTTTATCACTCGATACCGGGCATCGTCATAAACTGATACAGCCCTCTGTGAATAAGCAATCGGAACTATTACATCCATATCTCCGTGTATAAGCAGCACCGGCTTTTTATATTTCACTATCTCCGAATACACATCATAATCCCATACATCCGCGGCATATGGCTTTCCCAGCATCATCATGAAAAAAAAGTAGTTTTCAGGCAACTCTTCCTTAGATGCAAACATACCGCGCACCACCTCAGGAATATGGAAGGCCGGATACAACAGTATCAGTCCGTTTATATCCTCCGGCATTCTTGCAGCAGCTATCGCCGACGCCGCGCCACCCTGGCTTCCGCCAAGAAGAATGACATTTCCGGGATCGACAAAGCTCCACTCCTTTGCCGCATTTATAACCGTCATCAGATCAGCAACCTCTGTCATAAGCGACATATCTGTATTTTTCCCGTCACTTTTCTTTCCTCCGCCCCCGCAGAAATCAAAGCAATAAGCCGCAATCCCCATGGACGCAAAATATTTGCCGTATTCCAAATATGAGGTATAGCTTCCTCCGAGTCCGTGAGAGCAGATAACAAGAGGATATCTTTCCTGCCCGAGCTCCGGTACAAGAGCAACACCCCATATCCTTTTCCCGTTACGGTCTGTTATTATCGTTTCTTCCCTGTATCCGCTCACGACTGTGTTCCCCTTGCTATCACAACATTTATCGGCTCTATTTCTATCTTTTCCCATACCTCCTCAATCACATAAGGCTCGCAGGCCAGGTAATCATCCAGCTCCTTACGGCTCTCAAAATCCATGATAAGCGCAGAGCCCTTCATCCTTCCTTCATCATCCAACAGACCGCCTGCGCTGATAATATGACCTCCCAATTTTTTCATTCCCTCCAAATGACGAGAACGCACTTCCATGCGTTTATCCAGCTTGCCCTCTCCGTCATATGCTCTGATAAGAAATTGCATTTATAATTCACTCCTTTGTATAATATTAAAACTTCCCACTTTGGTTAGCTTGGGAACACGCACTGTCAGTACCTCTCCTCATCACGCCGCATTTTCACTACAGGGTACTTTTCCGCAATATCCCTGAAGCACGGACACCCTTCATCATGGTCGTTGATGATACCGCATGCCTGAAGGTGAGAATAGACCGCCACCTCGCCCACATACTTAAATCCCCGTTTCTTAAGATCCTTGCTTATACGTTTTGACAAGCCGTTACTGACAGGAATCTTACCGCCTTCTTTGTTATGTCCGTTGTACAGAATTGTCTTGTTACCGGAATATGACCAGATATACTCACAAAAGCTGCCGAACTCTTCTCTTATCTTTTGAAAGCGTCTCGCATTATTTATGATGGCAGCTACCTTCCTCGGTGATTTTATCATATCCTTGGTATCAAGTATCCTCTGAATATCCTCTTCACCGAAATCAGCGATCCTATCATAGTCAAAGTCCGAAAAGCACTCGCGGAAAACCTCCCGTTTCTTCAGCATCAGATCCCACGAAAGACCGCACTGCATGCATTCCAGCATCAGATGCTCAAACATTTTTCTGTCATCATGCACCGGAATTCCCCACTCCGTGTCATGGTAAATCCTATTCCGTTCATTTATGTCAGCCCAACCGCAAAATCCCATAAATACTTCTCCAAATCCACTTTTGCATCTTTTACTTCCACGCCCTCTGCTTCAAGCAGCTTCGCCTGCGCTCCGGCGCCTCCGAAAGCAAATTCTCCGGCAAGCTCTCCCTTAGAATTTACCACACGAAAGCAAGGTATGTTGTCAGGATCCGGATTCTTATGAAGAGCATTTCCGACAGCCCTGGCCATCTTCCTGTCCCCGGCTAACTCCGCTACCTGCGCATAGGTTGCAACCCGGCCGCAGGGGATCTGCTTTACGGCCTCATATATTCTTTTTACCGGACTGTCGGATATCAAGTCATAGCTTTCAGCGATCATAATCTTAATATCTTTATCCGGAATGCTGCCGTCAAGAATGATAGTATTCCAATGCTCCTTGTTCTGGTGGTACCCGGGGATAACAGACTTATAAATATCCCTCCAGAAGAGTGCCTTAGCCGGATCCGCCTTCACATTTAAATTGATGCATCCATTACGCTCATATATCCACAGAAAAGCCTTCTTATTACCTTTGTAACGGATAAGCTCCCAGTTCGTATCACGAAACGGGGTGTCCTTATATGTATCCGGAAAAGACAATCCGTATAAACATGCTTCTTGTCTTGTTCTCATCTTATGAAACTTCCTTTCACAACGCAAATCTCTTTTTTACCGTATCAAGCTGCTTCTCATAGGTCACGCCTTTGTTCATCATTTCAAACGCCGGCTTATATCCCGTTTCTATTCCTATATGAAGGTCACTGAAACCAGCCTCTTTAAGTTTTATTAACTCCTCAAGACTTTTTCTTTTTATATCGCGCATCGATGCATAGCTGCGCCCATTACCTTCCCGAAAAGGATGGGCAATGTTCATCTCCGACGATTTCCTTAATCGTATCTTCTCCCACGGAAAGAATCTTATCGTCAAGCACTGCAAAAATGATCTTAATATCATAATTTAAACATTGGGTTTCCCACCCATTATATCGGATAAGCAATCACATACCATTATCAATCAGATCATTTTATTCTCATAATCTTGCAGTTCATGAAAAATATTATCCACAACCGCCGTCTCGCCTTCAATCCGATATAACATAAAGTATCTATGTGACATAAAATTAATCCTTCTATATCCCAGAATACTTAGTTTCGGATTATCGCACAACTTCAAACTGCCTGCCACTTTAGCCAGAGTTTGTTTTGTTGCCTCAAAATCATTGAGGACATTTGTTGCCGCCTGCCCGCTTTTCTTCTCGTACAGAAGGTATCGTATAAACCCTTCCAGATCAGCTTCGGCATCTGATGTGATAAGAACTTTATAATCCATACTTTTTCCTCATATCCGATACCACTTCATCTGCATCCCGAACAAGTCCCTGCTCTGCGTGTTTCCTTGAGGTTTCAAGCTTAGTCATAAATTCATCCTCAGTCAGTGTCACATATGGATTTGCAGTCTTTTTCTTTATTTCAAATGGGAATCCGTTATTTGCAACGGCCTGCGTCAGAAACATCCTGACCGCAGAAGTCGTATCTGTACCAAGTTCCCTAAACAGCTTGTCTGATTTGGTTTTCAAATCGTCTTCTACCCGTATCTGAATCGTACTTGCCATATCTTTGCCTCCTTCACATCTGATAAGTAAATTATACTGCCAATTCATTACAAGTGCAATAATATTGCATGACATAGTGCAATATTACTGCTTCTACCCTTCTGAATAATATATAGATTTCGAAATAAGCATCAAAAAAAGACACCCCACAGATGAAAGTGCCTTTTAACAACTTGACCGATATCTTATTTCAATAGATTTTCATTCAGAAGGAATTGCTCTATGCCCACATAAGTGATACCGTTCTCATCCTGCCACGGTTTAAGATAATCCCTCACAACAACGATCTTCGCGAATGAATCGGGTATCCGCTTTAAGGATGCTATCTCCTGCTCTTTTTTTTCCGGATCAGCTATAGAAAGCGCTGACTGTATATAGAACCGCTTATCACCCTTGTTCACAACAAAGTCTACCTCCAGCTGCTTCCGGATCTTCTTACCGTCAGCATCC